>JBFHME010000040.1:0-24396 GCA_041594435.1 Acidimicrobiales bacterium | reverse complement strand
GGGCAGGCCGTGATCACCGCCGACGGGGAGACCGTGAACGTCGATCGACCGGAGATCCGGTCCACCGCCGAGGTGGCCGGTCAGCTGCCGGCGAGCGAACAGCGTCTGCTGAAGCTGTTCAACGTCGAGCAGTTCCTCCAGGTCCGGCGGTCCGAACACGAGTCGTAGTCCCAGAGCTTCTTAGGCCTGTACGCATCGGCGGCGGCCACGAAGGTCGAAGGCCAGCAGACCTCCGCCCTCAAACTCCACGACGTCTCCGCCGGTTCGTAGGCGCCGAGCAAGCCGTCAGGACGCCGTCCTGCGCGACTCCCCGGCCACACCCTCGTCATCGTCCAGCCTGGGATCGCCGCCGACCACCGACGCCGCTGCCACCGCCTGTTCGACCAATCGGCGTTGCTGCCGGCCGATCATCCGGAGCCGATCGCCGTTGCGGGAGGTCCGGGCGTGGAGGAAACCGCCCTCGATGGCGGCAACCAGCGTCACCGCCAGTTCCTCGGCTTCCGCTGCCGGAAGGCCGACGTCCCGCAGTCTCGTGGCGGCGGAGTCGATCCATCCGTCGAAGACCCGGTCGGCGGTTTCCCGCAGGACCTCATCGGTGTTGGCGATCTCCCGGGCGACGCCGCCGATCGAGCAGGGATCGATGAAGTCCGTCTGCTTCAACACCTCGGCCGCGGCGTCGAAGAACGTCTCGATGGCGGAGCCGGGGTCGGGGTGCGAATCCCAGATCAGCTCGAACAGCTCCTGGTAGGCCGTCCCGGTGGTTTCAAGGACAACTCGGGTGAGATCGGACTTGCCGCCGGGAAAGTGATGGTAGAGCGAACCCATGGAAGCGTCGGCGGCCTCGGTCACCTGCTTGAGCGACGTGCCGTTGTAGCCGTAGCGACGGAACAGCTCACCGGTGGCGGTGATCAGGCGGGATCGGGTGTCGTCGGCCATCGCCTCGATCCTAGAGCATTGATTCCAGTCGCCTCTGTAGCAACCGCTCTAGAGCGGTTGTTCCAGGACGCGCCGGAAGGAACATCCCGATGACCGCATCACCGCCGGCCTCCCGTCCGGAGCGCTCAGCTGACGCCGGGTTCCATCTGATCCCGTGGGCCGTCCACAGCGCCAACCACCTCCGCGACGCAACCGCACCGGGCGACTACACCTGCGTGTTGCAGTAGTAGACGACCTGATGCTTGAAGCTCGTCTTGCGGATCGGTTCGCGCGAGCGGGGGCTCAGATCGCCCGCCTTGCCGAACACCGCGAGATGGTCGCCGTACTCCCCCGGTTCACCGTGGAGATCGGTGAACGGACGTTCCTCGAGCGATGTGCCCCGGTACTTGATGGCGTCGTGCATGATGCCGACCACCGACCGGTAGAGACGCCGGATCTCCTGGGTCGAAAGGCTCGAACTCGACCGATCGTGGCGGAGGCCGGCGTCGAAGAGGATCTCGTTGGAATAGACGTCACCGATGCCGACGAACACCGCCGGATCGGTCAACAGCAACTTGAGCGGCATGTCGTAGTCGACGACGAGGCGACCGAAATCGACCCATGACAGTGGGCTTTCGAGCAGATCGAGACCCCGTTCCCCGGCCGCAGGCAGCGCGTCCTCGACGTCGTCGTCGTGGACGACCTGGATCGAACTGGAACCCTTCTTGTCGGCGATACGAAGATCGCCGGTCTGCGTGAAGCTGATCACGGCAACAATGTCGGATGCGGTGTCCTCCCGGGTCGGCACCTTCTCGAGCCGGCCGTTCTCTCCGAGCTGCACAACGATGTTGTACTCGTTGTCGAGCGTGATGATGATGGCCAGGCCGCTGCGACCGACGGCCTCCACCTTGGCACCGACCAGATTCTTGCCGAAGTCGGCCTTGGTTTTGATCCCGGTGAACGACTTCAGCACCATGGCCTCCGCGCTCTTGATCTTTCGCCCGACGATGTCGCGCTCCAGATCCCGCCGGAGTGTTTCGATCTCCGGCAACTCAAGGTTGATCACGTGGTTTCCTCTCCGATGCCCGAAAGGGCGACTACCGCCGCGTAGGCGGAACGGGCGGCTACCTGCTCAGCCCGCTTCTTTGATGTTCCCGCTCCACGACCGCGAGGGACGCCGTCGATGATCGTTACCGCCGTGAACCGCTTGTCGTGATCGGGCCCGGAGCCGGAGATCTCGTACACCGGGGTGCCGAGCGAATGTCGGGCGGTGAGCTCCTGCAGCTGGGTCTTGTAATCCCGTCCACCCGGCTGCTCGGCGGCCTCCAGGATCGCATCGTGGGTGAGGGCCAGGATGACCTCTTCCGCCGCGTCCCAGCCGCCGTCGACGTAGACGGCGCCGAGAACCGCCTCCAGCGCGTCGGCCAGGATCGATTCCTTCTCCCGTCCACCGGACTGGTCCTCGCCCTTGCCGAGCCGGAGCAGGGTGCCGAGATCCAGTTCCGACGCCAGCTCGGCGAGCGTCACCGTGTTGACAACCGAAGCTCGAAGCTTGGCCAGCTGACCCTCGGGGAGATGCGGGTACTTGAGAAAGATGTGGTTGGTGACCACCAGTCCGAGCACCGAATCGCCGAGAAACTCGAGACGCTCGTTCGAGACGTTGCCGTCGTTCTCGGCGCAGTAGCTTCTGTGGGTGAGGGCACGGGTAAGGAGACCCTGGTCACGAAAGGTATGGCCAAGGCGTCGGCAGAAATCGGCCAGGTCTTTCTCGTTCAGGATGAGGCTCCCACCTTGGCGTCAACGTAGTCAACGGCATCGCGAACGCTCTTCAGATCCTGGAGATCCTCGTCCTCGATGCGGAACCCGACCGTCCGCTCCCCCAGTTCCTCCTCGAGGGCCTCGACGAGTTCGATGAGGGCCAGCGAATCGGCCTCGAGGTCGTCGGCGAACGAGTCGCCCTCCCGGATCTGGCCGGGTTCGATCTCGAGGATGTCAGCCAGGCGGTCGCGGACGAGTTCGAAGATCTGGTCGCGGGTCATTGGCGGTTGCTCCATGTGGGTTTCGGCTGGCACTCGATTGGTCCTTTCCTTCACGTTGGCAATCGTCCGGGACACTCGATCGTGATGGCGACAAGATCGGACCACGAAGGGTCCCCGAGTCGTTTGCGATCGAGCCGAATCCCGTTCGAACCACTGACTGTCACGGCCGGACAACAGTACGACCGAAGGCAATCCGGCCCAGTGTCGCTTCAGGCTTTGCGGCCACGGATTACTCCTCCACATGACGCCCGAGCGGTTGTCAACGGGGGACAGCGTAGCAAGGCCAACCTACGGTTGACGCACCGCGGGCACTCCAACCAGGGGTAAACACAACCGAAGCAACGCTATTTTCGCACGATTTGCCCCATATTCGCTCCAAGAACCGGATCACTCCGGAATCACGCAGCTCGGTCGGAGATATCCACAGCCTCTCGGATACGGCCCACGATGTTGGTGCGAGCCAGCTCATCGGCCGTTCTGATGGCATTGGCGAGCGTGTCCGCCGAAGACGATCCGTGGGAGATCAGGGTGACGCCACGGGTGCCGAGCAGCATAGCGGCGCCGGTCGCCTTGGCGTTGAAGTGATGGAAGATGGGCGCCAACTCCTCGGCCACCGTCGCTGCGGCCCCGGGGCCGGCCCTGGTCCCACCGCGATCGACGGCTTCGGAGATGGAGTCGCGGAAGATGTCGTAGAAGCCCTCGAGTGATTTCAGGGTGACGTTGCCGGTGAAACCGTCGCAGACGATGACGTCGGCCACACCCGCCATGAGATCGCCACCCTCGACGTTACCGACGTAGTCGGCCATGCATTGGGCGGCCCATTCCGGCTCCTCCAGCAGCGCGCACGCCGCCTTGACCATCGTGTTGCCCTTACCCGCCTCCTCACCGATGGTGAGCACGCCGACCCGAGGCCGGTCGATCGAGAAACGGTGACGGGCGTACGCCGTGCCCATTCGAGCGAACTGCACCAGCCATTCAGGCTGGCAGTCGGGGTTGGCGCCGCAGTCGAGCAAGGTGGTCGGCGTGCTGTCGAGCACGGGGAACGGAACGGCGATGGCCGGCCGCGACACACCCTTGATCCGACCCAGGCGAAGCAGCGAGGCTGCCATTGCGGCACCGGTGTTCCCGGCACTCAACAGCGACGAGGCCCGCCCGTCGCGGACGGCTTCGGCCGCCCGAACGATGGAGGAGTCCTTGAGTTTGCGGACGCTCACCGCCGGGTCGGCGTCCATGGCGACGACCTCGCTCGCCGCCAGCACCTCCAGATCACCGACGTCGCCAAGGCGGTCGGGATCGCCGACGAGGAGGATCGGGACGCCGTCGCGCTCCGCGGCCAGGCGTGCACCGTGGACCACCACACCGGGCGCGTGGTCACCACCCATCGCGTCGACCGCCACCGGCGGGCGGTCCGAACTCACGTCCACCGCCGCCGAGCTGTCGGTCTGTTCACCGGCCACGTCTCATTCCCCCGGGTTGTACGACCGCGCGCGGCCTCGAGGCAGAGCTCAGGCCTCGATCTCGATCGCCTGCCGACCCTTGTACCAGCCGCATGAACCGCAAACGCGGTGGGGCCGTTTCACGGCACCACAGCGGTCACACGTGCTGCGTGCAGGGGCGGACAGCTTCCAGGCGGCGGCCCGCCGACTGCGGGTCTTCGACTTCGACTTCTTTTTCTTTGGAACAGCCACGGCAGCAACCCGAGATCATCGTGTCGGACCGTTCCGCCGGGATGGTCATCCCGTCGATCGAGTCCCGACGCTTGTAAAGGACAGATACTTCGCCCTCGGCACCCGGGCCCTCGGCTCCGGGGCCCGTGAACGTGACGAAGCACGTCTTCGGGCGACAAGTCAGACTACCGACTCAGGCGTCCTCCTCCACCTTCGACGGAGACGCCAACGGGGTCAGGCGCCGGATGGCGAAGGGTCGGCCGACACCATGAAGGTGTCGATCAGTTTCGGCTCCGCGATGTCGCCGTCAACCACCGGCCGCCCGTCCACCCACACCAGATCGAGATGTGGCACATCGTCGATGCCGATGACGTGGCCGATGATGCGGTCATCGTTGACCTGCAGACGTACGAAGTGTTTGTGGTCCGCCAGCCGCATACCGACGAACAGTTCGTTGAGGTTGATGCGGAAGTACTGGGCGATGACGAGGTAGAGAGCAAACGACAGGAGACCGAGTCCGGCCCCGATCAGACCCGTCATGACCGTGAAGCTGGCAGTGGGCCAGCCGGCGATGATGCTGTCGGCCCAGAACAGACGGGTCAACGGCGTGTCGACACGGGGAATCGCCTCCGTCAACCGGGCGGCCGCGGCAACGGCCGCCGTGACCGCCACACCGTGGAACAGCAGATGGAGCCCGGCGGCCGGCGCGGCCACGTACCAGCGACGACGGTGTGCTTTGGCCAGGGTGAACAGGGCCAGCGCCATCAGGCCGGTGATCACCCAGGCCCCGACGTTGTGCATGGCCCCCCAGAGAACCTGAAGCTGATCCTGCCAGAACGGTCCCGCGGTGAACGGCTCGAGAACCTCGACAGGCTCCGACGCCTGCTCCGAACGGGCGAACGCCTCCCTGGCCCCCGCTCTCGCCGCGAGACCGAACAGGGTGTAAACGACTCCGAACATCGTTCCGAGCTCGGGGTTGCCCCACGGAATGCGCCACAGCGCGGTCAGGCCGATCCGGCGCGACGTCGCCCGGTCGGGCCACTCGTGCCTGGCCTCGTAGTCGGTGGTCTCCAACGAGGAGAATCGCCACGGCAGGTCGAGCCGTCGGGGGGCTTCGAGCGTCGAGGCCAGGTAGGCCCCTCCCCCGCCGGCCACCACCACCGTCGGTTTGCCCACCTCGACGGTCGGCTCATGCCGGGAGTAGAAATGTTTGTCGCCGGTCATCACCAGCCGCACGGCTTCGGGCGCGGCCGCCCCGAGCGTCTTCTCGAGGAAGTAGGTGAGGCGATTCCACTCGTCGGAGGATTCGGGCTCGTAGCGCCCGAAGCGGTCGCGCATCGACTGGAGCCACTGCTCGAACCAACCGCGTTCGCCGCGCCCGAACCAGGCCGGCTTGCCGGTACACAGCACGATCCGGGCCTCGGACGGCATCATGGCCGCCACCTGGCGAAAGTACTGCATCTGGGGGGTGTCGATGTCGGCGTTGAGTGCGATGTCGACGCCCCACAACCACCAGGTGTCGGTGAGTTGTATCGCGTAGTAGCTGCGGGTCTGATGTAGCGACCATCCCCGCCGCCGTGAAGTGTCGTCGCCGGACTGAAAGACCGTGAACCGTTCGAGGAAGGCGGCGAGACCGTCGTACCAGTCGTGGTTGCCGGGAATGGCGAACAAGGGGACGCGACGATCCGATCCGTCGGGCCCGGTGCTCGATTCGGGCGGGAAGGCGGTGCGGTACGGACCGATGGTGCGGTCCCGGTAGTGCTCGGCACCGGCCGCCGGGTAGACCTCGTCGCCGCCCATGACGATCAGCTGCCCTCTGGGCAGTTCCAACCGCATGTCACCGTCGACGGCGACCGAGGTGATCGGCGCGGCCATCTGCCGGGCAATGGAGAACGTCGGACTGAACCCGTCGCCGAGGTCGGCGACGTAGTCGACCGTCACGGTGGCGGGAGGTTCCCCGGCGGTCTGGAACGGGAGCTGATCGTTGCAGAACATGCGGAAGTTCTCGGGATCGATCGAGCCCAACCGGTCGCCGGATAGAGGGCGCTGCCGGTGGTGGACGACCGGTTCCCTGAGCGCGGCCTGTGTTTCGCGGCTGTCCGCGTAGCTCCCGAAGAGACGACCGAAGAACTCACCGTAGGCCCCCCGCACGATCTCGGCTGGGGCGAACCAGCGAACCATCGGGTGGGCCCGGTAGCGCAGCGGCGGGATCCAAGGCTCCGGTTCCACCGAAGGCGACGCGCCGGACACGGGCGTCTCCCTCGTCGCCGTCACGGACTACTCGGTCTCCAGGTCGAGGTCCCGCAGAACATCCCAACGTGGATCGGCCGGCCCCCCGTCGGCGTCGCGTTCTCGGGTTTCGGCGTCATGTGGGAGCGTCGGGTAGCGATCGGGATCGGGCCCGGCGCAGTCGGGGCCACACAGCGGCGCCAGCGGCAACGAGAGCACGACGGCGTCCTCCACGAGCGGCACCAGGTCGATCTGGTCGCCGTCGAAGTCGATGATGTCCGAGTCGGGTGGTGCGTCGACCTGGAAGATCTCGTCGATCTCGATCCTCATCGGCCCGCCGGTCAGCTCGAGACACCGGCGGCAGTCGCCCTCCCAGACGAAGGTCACCGAGCCGAGCACCGACACACCGCGCTCGATCGACTCGATCGTCACCTCACCGACGACCGGGGTGGTGGTCGTACGAGACGAGATCACCTCGTGTGGCCCGAGCACCAGCTCGATCGGCTCGACCTGGCGTTGGCCGAGCCGCTTGCGGAGATCGGCCACGTTGACCGGCAGCTTCGCCGGTCTGGTACCGGTCGAGCCTTTGGCCCCGTTCCTGTTGGACTCGCCGCCGCTGGTCAACTACATCTCCTCGCGGACACGTTCGTCGCCGCTGAGGTCAACGACGTGCGAGTCACGGGAACCGTTCGATCCGAGGATCTCCTCCGTGGTCAGTTTGGCGGTCGCCATCAACCGCTCGCGCCCCTTGCGCACGGTGTTCGACGTGCGCTCGAGGATCATCTCGAAGCTGGCGAGGCGCTGATCGCAGTAGTCCTCGACCTGGCGCTTGAGGGTGTTGGCCTCCTCCGTGGCCTCGGCCACGATCTGTCGGGCCCGCTGCTCGGCCGCCTTCACGATCTGTTGGCGTTCGACCATCCGGCCGACCTGGGCCCGACCCTCCTCGATCAGATCCTGGTGCTCCTGACGGGCCTTGGCCACGAAATCGTCGCGCTCCTTCAGCAGCCATCGGGCGGCTCGCAACTCCTCGGGGAGCCGGCTCTGGGCCTGTTCGAGGAGATGCAGCAGCTCGTCGCGGTTCACCTTCACCGTGTTCGACATCGGCAGGGGGCGGGATTCGGCCAGGATCTCGATGGCCTCCTCGAGCAGGTCCTCGACCTCGGGCACGGCGTAGGGATTGGGAAGATCGTCACTGCGGCCACGGCGGCCGGCACCGCCGCCGCGGGCATCGGAGCGGTCGTCGTCGAACTCGTCATAGTCGTCGTAGTCGACGTAGTCGTCGCCGTGATCGTCTCGGTAGCGGTCGTTCATGCGGTCACCCGTTCGGCCCTCGGAGGCCGACGATGCGTGCGTGCACCGCGGCCGGTACTACTGACTGTACGTCTCCGCCCGCAGCAGCAATCTCCCGCACGTATCGAGATGAGATTAATGCACTGGGACCGAGTCCGGGAAGAAATACCGTTGGAAGCCCGCCGCTCGACTGGTAGTTCATGTTGGCCTGCAGCATCTCGGCATCGAGATCGGTGCCACTGCGCAGGCCTTTGACCAGGCAGTCGGCACCCTCGTCCCGAGCGGCCACGGTGACCAGGCCGGTGAAGGTGGTGACTCTGACGTTGGGCAGATCCAGCGGCGCGAGGCTTTCCGCGATCAAATCGGCCCGCAGCGGACCGTCGAACATGCCCGATGGCTTGCCCGGGTTGTAGCCGACGGCGACCACAACAGCGTCGAACAATGGCGAAGCGGAGGCAATCATGGCCAAATGCCCGTTGTGCACGGGATCAAAGGAGCCGGGATACAGCGCCACTGCCATGGCCACCACGCTAGTTTCCGCAGGCCGGAGAACCTGTGATTTAGGGAAGAGTTTTGGCCATCGGGCTTGACGGTCACACGGCGGCCCGGCGGGCGATGACGATCTGGGCCCGCCCGTAGGACCGGCGGGTGATCTCCTCCCACCGTTCGGTGAGCGTCACCGGTGTCTCGGCGTGGCCGACCAACAGGTCGGCCTCGAGTCGCTCCAGAAGATCCGGCCAGGGGTCATCGGCATAGGGCGGATCGCAGAACGCCAGATCCACCGGGCCGAGTCGGCGCAGTGCGATGGGCACCGGGGCCACCACCAGCTCGGCCCGGTCGCTGAACCCGAGGTCGTCGAGATTGCCGGCCAACGTCCGGGCCGCGGTACGGTCCCATTCCACGAAGGTGACGTGGGCCGCTCCCCGGCTCAGTGCTTCGATGCCGAACGAGCCGCTCCCGGCGAACAGGTCGGCCACGGTGATGTCGACGAGATTCATTCTCGCCTCCAGCATGTTGAAGATCGCCTCCTTGGCCCGGTCGGTGATCGGCCTGGTACCCGAACCGGGCGGCGCTTTCAGCTTGCGCCCCTTGGCGCTTCCTCCGACAACTCGCATCGGGCCAAACCTAGTGCCGTCGGGGCGCTACAGTGTCGCCGTGAGAGTTCCCGATCTGGAAATCGTTTGTGTGGACTGTGGTGGAACCTGCTACCCGCTCGGCTGGCAGCCGTCCGACGGAGAGGTACCCGACGGAACCGTGATTCCCTATCGGTGCCGTGACTGTCACGACCGCTGGGACGTGGTGATCTCGAGCGACGACGAGCTGTAGCCGTCCGAACCGTCGGTGGAATCGGTGACGGGCGGCGCCGGTGGCTCGGTCGACCCCGCGACGGTGGACCGGGCCCTGCGACGACGCCGCCGGCCGGCGAGCAGCCCGACGATCATCGACAGGATCGACCCCGCCAGGACGACTCGGATCTCGCCTCGACGCCGCGCCTCGTCGAGCAGGTTCTCCGCTTCGTCGATGAGCATGGCGGCCTCGGTGAGGTTCCCGGCGGTGAACGCGTCCGCGGCCGCGATCCGTCTGGCGTCGAGGTCCGAGCCGATGAGGCCGATGCGTTGCCGCCCGTCGAGCGTCCCGGCTCGCTCCAGAAACCCGGTGAGGTTGTCGCCGGCGGCAACGAGTTCGGTCTGGTAGCGGGTGATCTCCTCGGGGGTGGCGAAACGGGCGAACCGGTCGTCGATGTCCACCGGTGCCGGCACGTCGTGATCGGCCAGCGCCGCCCGAAGCACCGCCAACTCGTCCAGAAACCGTTCGGTTGCGTCCATCGGTTCGTCGGCCGCGGCGAAATCCCAATCCCGCATCGGATCGCGGACAGCCGCCGGCAGCACGGCGCCGTCCGCCCGCTCCTGCAACGCCAGATAGCGTCGGCGGGCCGCCGACCGTTGTTCGAACCGGTCGGTCCACTCGCCCTCCACCCAGGCCGCGTACAGCTCCGCCAACTCCCGTTCGCCGCCGGCGTCGCTCTGCTCGGACACCAGGTCGAGGAACTCCCGCCAGCTGCGGGGGCGCTCGGCACCGGACGAGATCCCGTCGGCGGGACCCGGGTAGGAGCGGTTCTCGCCCAGTATCGACCGGGTCGCCTCGGTGAAGGCCTCGACGCCGATCGTCTTCCTGGTTGTTCTCGTGACGTGCCAGGCCGCCTGATAGGCCCATCGCTCCACCTCGGGCGCTACGGCGTTGAGGTCGTCGACGGCGGCCGGACGCGCCCAGTCGGCGAGGTCGAACGCGACGGCCTCGTCGAGCGACACCTCCGGTTCGTCTCCGCCGGTTGGGCCGTGAGCGGCCAGCGCCGCATACTCGTCGGCCAGACCTTCGATGAGCCAGCGGTCGGCGAGGTTGTCGTACCGGAACCACACGTGCGACAGCTCGTGCAGAACCAGCTCGGGGTTGATCGATCGGCCGATCGTGATGCGGTTGTCGCCACCGGTGTACCAGCCGCCGTACGAGGTGCCGAGGGTCTGCGCCGACTGCTGCACGACCAGCGGCCGGTCGGGCCAGTCGCGGCCGATCAACTCGATGAGCACGGGCAGGTTGCCGGTGATCTGTTCGGCGACCCGTTGCCGCCACACGAGGTCGCCCGGCCAGTGCCGCACGGTGATCGCCTGCCCGTCGAACGCCACGACGTTCTCGCTCATCGCCTCGTCGTTCTCGAGCACGATGAAGTCGTAGACGAAGCTGTCACCCGAGGCCTCCAGCATCCTGGTGCCATCACGCCGACGCCACAGTTCGTCGCGGAGCGGCCCGACGAAGCCCGCGGGCAGCGAGAACTCGGCGGTCCACGTGTCGGCCCTCGGATCCGAGTAGAAGGCCCAGGCGACCACGGCGTCGTTGACCACCACCTGATCCTCGAGGATCACCTCGACCCGTTCGTTGAGTTCGACCGGCGGTGGATTCGAGGGCAGCGAATAGGACACGAGGAGGTCGAGTGACTCCCCGGAGGCCAGGTCGCGCCGGAAATCGACCCTGATCAGAACGAGTCCGGGCTGCTCGACCGGATCGATCGAGGCGGACAACGGTCCCTCGGCGTCCGACACGGTGATCCCGGAGGCGGACGACGGCAGGAACGAACGCCATTCGGTCATGAAGAACCGAACCACCCGGTCGCCGTCCTGCTCCGTCTGCTTGGTGAAGGTGATGTCGACGGCCATGTCGACGTCGATCTCCTCGTCGACCAGGTCGACGGCGAGGTCATAGTGGACCTCGACACGGGCGTCCTCGTCGAACACCGGCACCGGTTCGGCGACCGGTGCCGTGGCCACAAGCGACAGGGAGAGGATCAGCGAGGCGAGCACGGTCAGCTCTTCAGGAGGAACTCGGCGTCGCCTTGGTCGAGAAACAGTTGGAGCTCGGCGGCGAGCCCGGGGTGGGCTTCGAGCGCCGGGTCGGCATCGACGACGTCGATGGCCGCTCGGCGAGCCTGGAACACCACCGACCGATCCCGGCGCAGCGACGCCAGCTTCAGGTCGTTTCTGCCTTTTTGTCGTTCGCCCAGGATCGTTCCCTCGCCTCGCAGGTCCAGATCGACCTCGGCCAGTTCGAATCCGTCGGTGGAATCGACCAGTGCCTGCAGGCGAGCCTCGCCGTCCTCCGTGGTCGTTTCGCCGACGAGCCAGCAGACCGACTGGTGCGAGCCCCGGCCGACCCGACCCCTCAGCTGGTGGAGCTGAGCGATGCCGAAGCGGCCCGCGTCCAGAATGATCATGACGGTGGCGTTGGGGACGTCGACCCCGACCTCGATCACCGTCGTGGCCACCAGCACGTCGAGGTGACCTGATCGGAACAGATCCATCGTCTGGTCCTTCTCGGCCGGGGTGAGGCGACCGTGGAGCAGCCCGAGACGGCGATCGGCGAGTTCGACGGCGGACAGCCGGTCGAAGATCGATTCGGCCGAGGCCGCATCGAGCTTCTCCGATTCGTCGATGAGCGGGCAGACCACGTAGACCTGGCGACCCTCGTCGAGCTGGGATCGAACCTCGTTCCACATGGTTTCGAGGTCGGTCCTGACATCGGCCAAGGCGTCGAGCGCGCCTAGCGGTTGGTCGAGGTTGCCGGGGGCGGTCACCCACCGGGTGACGATCGGGCTGCGCCCCGGGGGCATCTCGTCGAGGACCGAGACGTCGAGATCGCCGTAGACGGTCATGGCCGCGGTCCGCGGAATCGGGGTGGCCGTCATGACCATCACGTCGGGTGAGGCGTCCTCGTAGCTGCGGTCCCGGAGGGCGGCCCGCTGCTCGACACCGAACCGGTGCTGCTCGTCGACGACCACGACGCCGAGCGACGAGAACATCACGTTCTCCTGGATGAGGGCGTGGGTTCCGACGGCGATGTCGACCTCACCGGTGAGGAGCTGACCGAGGATGCGCTTCCGTTCGGCGGCGGAAACCCGGTTGCTCAACAGCTCGACCCGCAGCGGGCGATCCTGGAACAGCGAGCCGTCGTCGCTGACCGTCAGGCCCTCCAGCAACCGACGGATGCCGGCGTGGTGCTGTTCGGCCAGGACCTCCGTCGGTGCCATGAGTGCGGCCTGGTGGCCCCCGTCGACGGCCGCCAGCATCGCCGCCACGGCCACCAGGGTCTTGCCGGCCCCGACGTCGCCCTGCAGCAGCCGGTGCATCGGCACCGGGCGGGCCAAGTCGGCCAGGATCTCGTCGATCACCCGCCGTTGGGCGCGGGTCAGCTCGAACGGCAGCCGGTCGGTGAACCCCGTGAGCAGCGGGCCGTCGATGGTGTGGGCAACGCCGGTCTCGGTGCGTTCGATCGCCCGCTTGCGTAGGACCAGGGCCAGCTGCAGCCTGAAGAGTTCGTCGAACACGAGCCGGCGCCGGGCCTCGCCGACCTCGGCCAGACTTTCGGGTTGGTGGATGCCCTTGAACGCCGCCTCCCGGGTGATGAAGTCGTGCTCGTCGAGCAGGTAGTCGGGAAGTGGGTCGATCAGCCCCCGTCCCGACGGCGGCAGGGTCCGGCGCAGCGTCTCGGCCACCCATTCGGCCAGATCCCACGAGTGCAGACCCGTCTTCTCCGATTGGGGATAGACGGGGATGATACGGCCGGTCTTGTCGCCGACGAGATCGACCACCGGGTTCGTCATCTGCCGCTGGCCGCGGAACATCTCGATCTTGCCGAAGATGACGGCCTGGCGCCCCGGCCCGAGCTGGCGCTCCCGCCAGGCCTGGTTGAAGAACGTGAGGCGCAGCGAGCCCGAGTCGTCACTCACCGTGGCGGTGACCATGACCTTGCCGCCCCGAATGCGGCGGCTGGAGGAGCTGTCGACGGTGACCAGCACGCTGGCCTCCTCCCCCTCCACCAGCTCCACGATCCGAGCCTCCTTGGTCCGATCCAGATACTTGCGTGGGTAGTGGGTGATCAGATCCAGCAGGTTGTGGATCTCGGCCTTGGCCAGCGATTTGGCTTTCTTCGGACCCACGCCGTTGAGCACATCGACCTCGAGCGCGGCCAGGCGTCCGAGGTCGACCCCGCTGCGAGTTTCGGTGGGTGTTTCGGCCGTGCTCACCCGCTCAATCTACTTTGTCCACCCGGACGTCGCGGGCCGGCGGCCGGCTCCGATGCGGGCGGACAGCACGGTTTGCGCGGTTGCGTCGTCGGTGCCCTCGTGGTGAAGACCTCGTCGGGCGGGGGTGCGGCCGGCGCGGATTCAGTCGTTGGGGCCGGGCCAGACGTTCAGCTCGATGCCCCGGCGATAGGACGACGCCGGGTCACCGTTCCACGCCTCGGCGGTCGCCACGGGGGCGGCGAGGCGAACGAATTCGGTCGACTCGGAGAATTGCACCATCATCTCGCCTCGGGTCAGCCGCCCCCTGTTCAGGAGTGCCGTCCAGTAGTCCCACCCCCTGGGATCAGGTTGACGGTCGAGGATGTTCTCGTAGACCAGGGCCACGAAGCGACGGTTGTCGACCTGTTGATAGCGGCCGGCGAACTCGGTCGAGTCGGCAAAAGCATCGGAGATCTCATCCAACGACAGGGCCCCTCGGGCAAAGAGCGTGTTCCAGTAGCGAGCACCGCCGTCGTCGGGCGCCCGGTCGAAGTAGGCGACGTAGAGCCGAGCCACCTGGTAGCGGTACCAGCGAGCGGGGTCGGCCGGGATGGCCGGTTCGACCGTGACCGGCGGTTCGGCCGGCGTTCCCCCACAACCCGCCAGCGCCCGGAACTCGAACCGGTGGGCATTGGCCGCCATCCATTCGCCGAAGACCTGCGCCGAGAACGGTGCGAGGCTGTGCATCAGCACCACGTCTCCGTCGGACACCTTCGAGAGCTCGTAGCGGGTTCGGCTGTAGCTGCGGCGCCAGTCCTGGGTATCGATGTCCCAGAGCCCGTAATGGTTGCCGGCGGCGGTCCAGTGAGCGTTGGGCAACCCGGACTCCACCGCCAGCCGGTGGATCCGAGCGTCGACGGCCCCGTAGGGCGGTCGGTAGCACGTCGGGCGCACACCGGTCATCCGGGCGACGACGTCGTTGGTGGACTGGAACTGCGAGCGCACGGCGCCGTCGGACAGGCTCGTGAGCACGGGATGGGACCAGGAGTGGTTGGCGATGGCGTGGCCGTCGGTGACGATGCGCCGGGTCACCGCCGGATAGGCCGGCACACGGGATCCGGTCACGAAGAAGGTGGCCCGGGCGTTGTGACGGTCGAGTATGTCGAGGATCCGTCCGGTCACCGTGGCGTCGGGCCCGTCGTCGAAGGTGAAATAGACGACCGGCCGGGGTGCGCCGGCGGCTGCCGTCGGCTGCATCGCCGTCGCGCCGACCGCCGATGCGAACGTGGCGATGAACACCAGGATGGCCGCCACCGGTCGACCCGATCGTCGATCATGAACTTTGGCGGTGGCACCGAGCGCTCGGCTCGACACCACCGCCTTTCCCCCACACTCCGCCGCCATGAGCCAAGGCAATCACAGCGACGACATGCCCGAAAGGGGTACGGGAACGTGCACCCGGTCGGTCGATACCAACGGCTCAGGACGCGCTGCGCAGACCTCCTGTCGCCGCCACCCCGGCCTGGGCCGTTGGGCCCATCCCGACCCGACCGTGGCGACCCACGTCGGACGGTCACCCTCTCAGGGCGCACCTGGAGTGGACGGTGGCGATGGTGGTTTTCGCACCGAGTGTCGGGAATCCCGGTGACCCCTGCGGTTGTCCCTCAGCGGAGACGGGAGACGAACGTCTCGCGATCGACGACGACCCGGGTCACGGTGCCCCGGCCGACCTGGCCGTGGTCATCGGTGGCGCTGACCTCGAAGGTGATCTGGCGGCCGTCGACGGCCACCACGGAGGCCGACACCTTGACCGACCCGCCGACCGGGGTGGGCGCGAGATGATCGATCGCCACCTTCGTACCCACCGTGGTCTGCCCGTCGTCGATGCCGTTGACGACGGCGGCGACGGTGGTCGCCTCACACCAGGCGACCAGACGCGGCGTGCCCAAGACCGGAACGTCGCCCGATCCGACCGCAATGGCGGTGTCGTCATTCCCGACGGTGAAGCCGAGGGTCGCCGTGTCGCCGGTCGAGATCGTCATGGGTGCAGTGTAGGGTTCGATGGGCACGGCGACGGTGAGCGGGGTGACGGCCGCGAGGAGGCGAAGCGATCGACGGATACCGCCGAGCGATGCAGGCCATTGCCACCGGTGATAGTTGATGGAGCCGGGTTCACCCGTCGACAACAGGACCGTTACTGTTTGCTGAACGGTTCAGGACCGACAGCTTTCCGCCGTCGAGGTCTATCCTCGAAGGGCGGATGCCGATCCGACAGCAGTCCGAGACAGTTTTCACGAAGGATGGGACCCAGGTGCAAGGCGTCGTCAAATCGTATGATCCGGTTACCCGTGACGGGATCGTCATCACCGATACCGCCGAACTGGCCGAGTACGAGCTGGCCGCCAACGCTCTCGAGGGTTCCGTCTTTCGCATGCTGCGACCGGGCCAGCGGGTGATCTTCGATCTCGACGATCACTCCAGGGCCACGGCGCTTCGTCTCGGCTCGGAGGTCGACATGAGCACGCCGGAGTGGTCCGAACCCGATCAGCAGCAGACCTGAGGACGGCGACACAGCCCTCATCCCTCAAACAACGGAGTTCGAGGTCCATGACAGTAGCGATAGCACCGACGACCAACACCCGGCTGATGGCCTGGGTCGGCGAATGGGCCGAGGTTCTCCAACCCGACGACATCTACTGGTGCGACGGCTCCGCCGAGGAATACGATCGTCTTGCGAACGAACTGGTCGAGAAGGGCACGTTCACCAGACTCAACGAGGACAAGCGCCCCAACAGCTTTCTCGCCCTGTCCGACCCGGCCGACGTCGCCCGCGTCGAGGAACGCACCTTCATCTGCTGCGAGAACGAAGCCGATGCCGGCCCGACCAACAACTGGCGTGATCCGGCTGAGATGAAGTCCGAAATGCTCGAGCTGTTCAAGGGCTCGATGCGAGGCCGCACCATGTACGTGGTGCCGTTCTCGATGGGCCCGCTCGGGTCACCCATCGCCCACATCGGCGTGCAGCTGACCGACTCGGCCTACGTGGCCGTCTCCATGCGCACGATGACCCGTATGGGTGCCGACGCCTTGGAGGTGCTCGGCCAGGGCGACTGGGTCCCCTGCGTTCATTCGGTCGGCTACCCGCTGGTCGACGGCCGCTCCGAGGTTGCGTGGCCGTGTGACAGTAGAAACAAGTTCATCGTCCATTTCCCCGAAACCAAGCAGATCTGGAGCTACGGCTCGGGCTATGGCGGCAACGCACTGCTCGGCAAGAAGTGTTTTGCGCTCCGCATCGCCTCCACGATGGCCCGAAGCGACGGCTGGCTGGCCGAACACATGCTGATCATCGGTGTGACGCCGCCCAACGGCGAGAAGAAGTATGTGGCCGCCGCGTTCCCATCCGCCTGCGGCAAGACCAACATGGCCATGCTGATCCCCACCCTTCCCGGCTGGAAGGTCGAAACGGTGGGCGACGACATCGCCTGGATGAAGTTCGGTGACGACGGCCGGCTCTACGCCATCAATCCCGAGGCCGGGTTCTTCGGTGTCGCTCCCGGCACCTCCGATGAGACGAACCCCAACGCCATGGCCACGCTCTACGCCAACTGCCTGTTCACCAACGTGGCCAAGACCGCCGACGGCGACGTGTGGTGGGAGGGCATGACCCAGGAGCCCCCGGCCGGCCTCACCGACTGGACCGGCCGGACCTGGACGCCCGAGTCCGACAGCCCGGCCTCGCATCCCAACGCCCGGTTCACCGCTCCGGCCGATCAATGCCCGTCGATCGCTCCCGAATGGGACGATCCGAAGGGAGTGCCCATCTCGGCCATCCTGTTCGGCGGGCGGCGGGCCACCAACGTGCCGCTCATCACCGAGGCGAGAGACTGGAACCATGGTGTGTTCCTCGGCTCGATCATGAGCTCGGAGAAGACGGCGGCTGCGGCCGGTACGGTCGGCCAGGTGCGGTTCGATCCCTTCGCCATGTTGCCCTTCTGCGGCTACAACATGGCCGACTACTTCGCCCACTGGCTGGAGATCGGTTCGGCCACCACCGCCGACAAGCTCCCGAAGCTGTTCTGGGTCAACTGGTTCCGCCGAGACGACGACGGCAACTTCCTGTGGCCCGGATTCGGCGAGAACTCCCGCATTCTCAAGTTCGTCTTGGAGCGGGTGGCCGGTGAAGCCGAGACGGTCGAAACGGCCATCGGCTACGTGCCGGCTCCCGGAGCGATCGACCTCGACGGTCTCGACATCGACGACACGACGATGGCGAAACTGCTGGCGGTCGACAACGAGTCCTGGATGGCCGAGATCGAACTGATCCGGGAGCACTTTGCCCGCTTCGACGAGAAGCTGCCGTCGGAACTGGCCGCTCAGCTCGACTCGCTGAAGAAACGTCTGGCTGCCTGAGGGGCCTTCCCAACCGATTGGATGCCTTCGTGGCGATTCAGGCCGGGTCGCCGTCGTCCCGGGGCACGCTCGACAGGTGCCGGGGGCGGCTCAGGGACGGGTCGCTGCCGGCCGGAAGCGAACCAGCGGTTTCGGCGAAGAAATCTCGTGCGTGGCCGCCGACCATGCGAACGAAGCTGTAGTTCGCCATACCTCCGACGACGGCGCCCACACCGAACGGCAGGAGCTTCCCGATGGCCAACGCGCTTCGCCGTGTGCCGTACTTGGCCACCACCTGTGCGGCCAGCTCGGTGTTGATTCTGCGGAGGGCGTCGAGGGTGAGCGCGTCGCCGCCGAGGACTCCGGCGGCTCGCTGGCTCAGACCGTCGGCGGCCTCGGCCCCTCCGACTTCGCCGAGCAGTGAGGCGAATTTCTGGGCCGACTCGTCTCCGAAGGCGAGCACGGCGAGAACCCAGGCCCGGCGCTGCTCCTCGGCCGCTTCGGTGTGACCGTTGGCGGCGCCGATGGCCATGATCAGGTCGGTGGCCCGCATGGCGAACCAGGCCATGTCGGCGGCCAGCGCGCCGGCTGCCGTGGCGGTACCGACGACGGGCGCAGCGGCGATGGCGCCCGTGGCCGCACCTACCAACGTCAGCTCCTTCTTGAACCGGGAGATGATCGACGACGTCCTGGCCTCCGGCGTGTCGCCGTCGGCCTCGGCCGCGGTCTCGATGGCGACGTCCCATCGCCGGTCGACCGCGACATCGACCGCCTTCAGCACCGCCTTCCCCACCGCATCGAGCGCGCTGTCGGGCAGGTTCTCGACGGCCTTCTTCTGGAGAAACTTCTTCACCTTCGACATGTGTCCGCTTTCCCGACTGACCTTCACGATAACCGATCCGGTCTCCGGCCTGTACCCGGGTCACGCCGGAATGAAGACCGCCCGCAGCCCCAGTCCCATGATGAACAGACCACCGAACCCGTAGAGCAGGTACTGCCACTGGCGTATTTGATATCGATACGAATAGATGAGGGCGACGGACAACAGGGAGATGAATCCATAGAACTGGTGGATACCGGAAACCTCGATGCCGCTCGTCTGCAGGTACACCACCCCGAGCACCACCTGCACGCCCACCATGACCTGTGCGGTCGCGGTGGCCGGCCACAGGGCTCGGTGTCTGGCGGCCGGGACCCAGTGCGCGACCAGAGCCCAGAGGCCGACCAGCCCGTTGGCGACGACAACCGCCCATCCCAACACCGTGTGGATCGTGCCCAATGACATCGGCCCCAGGCTATCCCCGGGCGATGAGGCCGTGGCCGGAAGAAGTGCAGCCCCGGGCGATGAGGCCGTGGCCGGAAGAAGTGCAGCCCCGGGCGATGAGGCCTTGGCCGAAGAGCCGTGTAACAGTAGGGAGGGTGCGTCACCGCCGGTATTACATTCAGACCTTGTCAGCGTCGGGCCGGGCCGTGCCCTCGACCGGCGGGGATCTTCTTGTCGCCTCGAAAGAACAGACGGGCGACCTCGACTGGGAACTCGTCCACCGGTCGAGCGAGCGGTATCTGATCCGCCAGGAGCCCTACGATCTGGAGATGTCGGGTCCCGAGGGCACGTTCTGTGGTCCGGCCATACTCGTCCGCTCCGACGGCAGATCGCACGTCTTCCGTGGCGTCGGCCGCCTCGAGGGATTCGACCCGGCGGAGCTGCGTGACAGCCCCGGCCGCTCCTCGTGACCCGGGTACCCTGACACCATGTATTCGACCGAGGACGTGGTCTCGGCTGCGGTTCGCCCCAGTCCGATCTTCTATCTCATCGTCGCCCTGACCGCCGTCACAGCGTGGCTGACCACCACCACCCTGATTTCGGCCGGCGTCGCCGTCTTTCTCTTCATCCTCGCCGCCTGGACCCTCTCGCTCATCTTCCACGAGTTCGCCCACGCCTTCGTCGCCTGGCGCAGCGGTGACCGCAGCATCGAGCAGCGGGGCTATCTCACACTCGATCCCCGCAAGTACACCCATCCGCTCCTGTCGCTGGTGTTGCCGGTTGTGTTCATCATGCTGGGTGGCATCGCGCTGCCCGGCGGCGCCGTGATGATCAACCGAGGGGCCCTCAACAACGCACAGGCGACGATGGTGGCGCTGGCCGGTCCGCTCACCAACCTGGCGTTCGGGGCGATCAGCCTGGTCGCGGTGGCCTCCGGCTTCGTCGATCCCGTGAGTCAGCCGATCCTGGCACCAGCCGTGGCGTTCTTCGGCTTCCTCCAGATCGTGGTGTTCGTCTTGAACATGCTGCCCATCCCCGGTCTCGACGGCTATGCGGCCATCGAACCGTCGCTGCCGGAATCGACCCAGCAGCTGATGAGACCCGTCAAGAACTACGCCTTTCTGATCCTCATCTTCCTGCTGTTCTACGCCGAGTGGGCCCAGCAGCTCTTCTGGGGACTCGTCTTCTCCGTCCTCGACGTGTTCGGTGTCGACACCGTGCTCTTCCAGGACGGCCTCGATCTGTTCCGCTTCTGGGGTGACCTGAGCGTCTTCTAGCGGTGGCGAGCCACGGTGCCGCCGGTCAGGCCACGGCACCCGACGCCCGGAGCGCGGCCACGTCGTCGGCGCCAAAGCCGAAGGCGGACAACACCTCGTCGGTGTGTTCACCGGCGTGGGCGGCCGGACCGGCGACGGCGGCCGCTGTTCGGGAGAAGCGGGGCGCCGCGGCGGCCTGGGTCATACCGGCGTTCTCGATGAACGTGCCCCGGGCCACGTTGTGCGGATGGCGGGTCGCCTCCTCCATCGACAGCACGGGCGCGAAGCACACGTCGGTGTGCTCCATGATCTCGCACCATTCGTCGCGGGTCTTCGTCTTGAAGACCTCGGCGATCCGCTTCCTCATCTCGGGCCATTTGGCCGGATTGTTCTGGTCGCCGAACGTTTCCTCGTCGAGCCCGGCGAGCCGTTTCAGCTCGGCGTAGAACTGGGGTTCCAACGAGCCGATCGACACGAACGTGCCATCGGCGCACTCGTGGACGTCGTAGAAGGGCGCCCCCGTGTCGAGCAGGTTGGTCCCGCGCTCGGGCCCCCACATACCGGCCGCTTTCAGGCCCCAGATGAAGTTGATGAGCACCGCCGACCCATCGACCATGGCGGCGTCGACCACCTGACCACGACCGGAGCCGCGGGCCTCCAACATGGCGCACACCATCCCGAAGGCGAGCAGCATGCCGCCACCGCCGAAGTCACCGATGAGGTTTATCGGCGGTGTGGGCGGTTGACCCCTGCGGCCGAGTGGTTCGAGCGCACCGGCGAGGGCTATGTAGTTGATGTCGTGGCCGGCAGCGTGGGCGTACGGCCCGTCCTGGCCCCAACCGGTCATGCGCCCGTAGACGAGCCCGGGGTTCCGTTCGAGACAGAGATCGGGACCGAGGCCCAATCGTTCGGTCACTCCAGGCCGGAAGCCCTCGATCAGACCGTCGGCCTGCTCGATCAGCTTCAGGACGGTTTCGACGCCGTCCGGGTTCTTCAGATCGACGGCGATCGACCGTCGCCCTCGGGCGAGGACATCGGGGGGTGGCCGATCCGGTCGCTGATCCCGAACCGCCGATGACCGGTCGATGCGGATCACAGCGGCTCCCATGTCGCTCAGCATCATGCCGCAGAACGGCCCCGGTCCGATCCCGGCCAGCTCGATGATCGTGACGCCATCCAATGGTCCCATGGCCCACAACATAGAGCACGACCAGCACGACCACCGATTTCGGTGGACCGTGGACGGCGTCGATCTCGGAAGGCGCAACCATGGGGTCGACGCTTGGCACTAACCTCGGCTGGGACGGAATTCGCGGTCGCCACGACCGATTCGGTGTCCCGGGAGCGTATGTCGAATGGCCACGAAGACGAAGGACGCACGGAACAAGTCGCGGCGCGGCTCCGCCAACGGCGATCAACGGGTGATCACCAGTCGTACGGTCGCCGTCGTGGTGGTGCTCCTGGCGGCGATGGGGCTGCTGTCGGCCCGCTTCGGATTGGGACCGAGTGAGGAGACGACCGCCGCGACGGACGGTAACGGCGACCCGGTGGCCGAAGCGGCCGCAGTACCGCCTGCCCTCGTCGAGGCACCACCGAACCTCGGACCGGCCACGGAACTCACCGACATCGACGGCTGGATCAACGCCGAACCCTCGACAAGCGGCCTCAGCTCCTACGACGGCCAGGTCCGGATCGTCCAGTACTGGACCTTCGGCTGTTTCAACTGCAAGAACACCCTTCCCCACCTCAAGGAGATCTACAACCGCTATCAGCCCGAAGGGTTGGAGATCGTCGGGGTGCACTCGCCGGAATTCGATTACGAGGCCGATCCCGCCAACGTCAGTGCCGCCGTGGTCGAACTCGGGGTGAATTGGCCGGTGGCGCTCGACACCTCGAAGACGAACTTCCGATCCTGGCAGGGGGATCGGCGCTTCTGGCCGCGAACCTATGTGCTCGACCAGAACGGCGACATCAGGTTCGACCACATCGGCGAGGGGGGCTACGACGAGCTCGAAGCCACCGTGGCCCACCTCCTCGCCAACGGTGCCTAGTTCGACGTCCGCAGGCACCTAGGCTGAGCGGTGATGTCGACGTTGTTGCTGCTGGCCGAAGGCTTCGAGGCTGCTCAGCTTCCGTGCACCCTCATCCTGCTGGTGACAGGCGTGGCCGTCGGTTTGACGGCTCGGGAGACGGCCATCCCGGCCATGGTGTCGTTCTGGCTGTCGGTGCTGGTGTTCAGCTGGACGCGGTTCAGCGGCCGGGGCGCCGGTTGGCATGCGCTGATCGCCGCCGTTGCACTGATTGTCGCCGTCGTGATCCTCTTTCTGCCCCCGATCCGCCGGCTCGATCTGGTGGCGGTGGTGGCCGGCGCGCTCGTCGGCTTTGCCGCTGCGGAGCTCTGGCTGCCGTGCGTCGGCGAGCAGTTCGGGCGGTTGCTGATGGAGCTGCCGCAACGGGAGCTGTCAGGCGTCGTCCTGATGGCCATCTTTCTGGCCGGGGCACTCTCCCCCGTTGTCGCGCTCGCCGCCGTCCACCATCTCGTGCCCGACTGGATCCTCGAACGGGTCGAGCCGCTCTGGTCGATCGCCGGCGGCTTCGTGCTCTCGGGCCTGGGCGTGGCCACCGCACTCGGCTACCACGAGACGATCCTGGGCTGGCTCATCGAATGGACCGTGCGCTAGACCCGACCATCTCCAACGCCCGACCATCTCCAACTCCCAACCATCTCCAACGCCCAACCATCTCCAACGCCCAACCATCTCGAACTTTTGCGCGTTGATGACCCACCCGACCTGAAGTCTCGTGTGTTGGTGACCCGGGACGGGGTCGTCAACACACGAAAGCTTTCGATGGCGACGGGGTCGGCGGTGCGGGTGCCGAAGGGTGCGACGGAGTAGGCGGTCGGCTAGGTGTCGTCCGGTCCGTTGCCCGAGACGGCGTCGAGGAGCTCGTACTCTTCGCCGGTGTCCATGTGGTGTTCGAACTGGATCACCCGCATCTCCTCGAACCGCCGACGGAGCCAGCCGTCGTTGGCATCGAGCAGACCCAGCTTCTTGCAGTTCGGCACGATCTTGGCGAACAGCATCTGCTGGAACGGGTCCTCGTTCGGATCGGCGGCGCTGAACACGGAGATCCCCTCACGGACGTCGATCCCCACCCGCTCCCAGACCTCCTGGCGCCGGAACCGGTCACGCATCCGCACCGCCGCGTCGTAGGCGAACTCCTGCCGCTCGAACAGCTCGGACTCCGAGAGTCCGGCGTAGAACTCCTGGAGGCTCAGCACCCCGAAGGCCACGTGCCGGGCCTCGTCGCTCATCACGTAGCGGAGCAGTTTCTTGAGGAGGGGATCCTCGGTTTGTTGCATCATGTTGCCGAAGGCGGCGAGGGCGAGACCCTCCACCATGACCTGCATCCCCAGGTACGTCATGTCCCAGCGGTGGTCGTTGATGATGTCGTCGAGCAGGGCTTGGAGGTGGACGTTGACCGGGTAGAAGCTCTCGACCTTGGTGTCGAGATACTTGGCGAACACCTCGACGTGGCGAGCTTCGTCCATCACCTGGGTTGCCGCGTAGTACTTGGCGTCGATCCAGGGAACGGTCTCCACGATTTTGGCGGTGCAGACCAGGGCACCTTGTTCTCCGTGGAGGAACTGGCTGAGCGTCCAAGCGCTGGTCTCGAGTTCGAGGTCGAGCCATTCCTTCTCGCCCCACGACTCGAACGACGTTCCCGTGACGTCGATGCCGAAATCGAGCAGGTTGTCACGATCGGGGAGTCCCCGACGGCGAAGCAGTTCCTC
>JBFHME010000039.1:0-24686 GCA_041594435.1 Acidimicrobiales bacterium | reverse complement strand
GGGGGCACTCAACTGGGCCTCGCACGCCTCGGAGCTGGGGCGTCCGGTTCCGATTCTGTTCGTGTGCGAGGACAACGGCCTCGGCATCAGCGTGCCAACACCAACGGGGTGGGTCGAATCGTCGACCCGCGACCGTCCCGGTCTCGAGTGGGCCGCCGCCGATGGACACGATCCGGCCCAGGTTCTGGCCACGACCACCGATCTCGTCGACGGCATCCGACGCGAACGCCGTCCCGGCTTTCTCCACCTGCGGACGGTGCGGTTCCTCGGTCACGCCGGCACCGACGTCGAGACCGCCTACCGCTCGCCCGCCGCCCTGCGGGTGGACCTGCAACGCGACCCGATACTCGGTACGGCCCGCGCCGTCGTCGACTGTCGGGTCTGCACCGGGGCCGAACTGGTCGTCTGGTATCTCGAACGACGGGATCAGATCCGGCAGCGGGCACTCGACGTGGGCAAGGAGCCTTCGTTCGAATCGGCCGAGCAGGTCATGGCGCCGCTCGCGGTCGGTGACCGGTCGACCGTCGGGCGTCGGGCCGACGAGCTGTTGGCGGCGGCCAATCCGTCGCTCTCGCTGTCGCCGAGCCGGAGTCTCGAAGCAACGTCCGAACCACTGACGCTGGCCCGAACGATCAACAAGGCGCTGGCGCTGACCCTGGCGGCTGACGATTCGACGATCGTCTTCGGCGAGGACGTCGGCCGAAAGGGCGGGGTCTACGGCGTGACCAGGGGTCTGCAGTCCCGGTTCGGCGACGACCGGGTGTTCGACACCATCCTCGACGAGCAGACCGTGCTCGGGTTGGCGCTCGGTTCCGCCTTGAACGGTCGCCTGCCGATCCCCGAGATCCAGTACCTGGCCTACCTCCACAATGCCGAGGATCAGCTTCGGGGTGAGGCCGCGACCCTCCGGTTCTTCTCCAACGGTCAGTACACGAACCCGATCGTGGTGCGCATTGCCTCCTACGCCTACCAGAAGGGGTTCGGCGGGCACTTCCACAACGACAACTCGATCACCGTCCTCCGCGACATCCCCGGGCTGGTGATCGCGTCGCCGTCGCATCCGTCGGACGCCGCGGCCATGCTGGCCACGTGCGTGGCCGAGGCCGCCACCAACGGGTCGGTGTGCGCCTACCTGGAACCGATCGCCCGCTACCACACCATCGACCTGCACGTCGAGGGCGACCAGGGCTGGACGGCACCGTTCAGCATCGACCCCGTGCCCCTTGGATCAGCCCGTACCCACGGCGGCGGGACCGACGGCACGATGTTGACGTGGGGCAACGGACTGTACCTGAGCCTGCGGGCCCGACGGCGTCTGCGTGACGATTACGGTGAGCACTGGAGGGTTGTGGACCTTCGGTGGCTGGCGCCGCTGCCGGTCGAGGACCTGGTGGCCGAGAGCACGGCAACCGGTCGGGTGCTGGTCGTCGACGAGACGAGGCGCAGCGGGGGCGTCGGCGAGGCGATCCTGGCTGCGCTGCTGGCCGGAGGCTTCCGTGGATCGGTGGACCGGGTCGCGGCCCGGGACTCCTTCATACCGCTCGGCGCCGCGGCGGAGCTTGTGCTCGTCGACGAGGACCAGATCGTCGACGCGGCCCGTAACGTCGGCCGGATCGACCGCTAGACAGGCGAGCGAACCGACCGTCGTCAGTCCTGTCTGGGCCGCCATTCCAGTGAATGATGAACCTTCGACAAGCTATCACTCCTTTTGATGGCTTGGGGCGCAGGCATCCGCAGATGATGTTTGGTCTCAAACGACTTCAGGCCTGGGGATAACATCGTTTCCCACCCAGGGACAAACGCCAACCCGAGTATCCACCACACGAACAAGCAACCAGCGCGGATTGTGACCACCGACATCGCGGCGGGCCCTGGGCCATGCGGTCAAGAATGGAACCAAGCGTGCTCGATACTGCCGACCATCCGTCGACAAACGAATCCAAGCCGATCCCCCCGAACCGGGTCCAAGCCCTCCTCGGCATCACCTGCACCATCACGGTCGCCGCCGGACTCGGCTTCCCCGGCCTCGACGCCGGCACCAGCATCCAACTGCTCCTCGTCGTGGTCGGCTTCCGGCTCGCTCGGGTGATCCATCGCTGCAGTTCCGACTCGGACTGGCGGGTTCCCATGGTGCTCGGACTGGCCGGGCGGGCGATTCCGACCGTGCTTCTGCTCGTCGCCCTGGTGGCCGTCCAGCAGGCACTCGCCGGAGGTCTGACCGACGGGGAGGTACGTGCACTCATCGGTGGGGCGACGTTCACCGCCGACATTGTTCCGTTTGCGACCGATGCGTCCTTCGGTTCGATCGACCATCTGTGGGCGGTGGCGTTGGTGGCCCAGTGCGCCATCGCCGCCCCCTGGCTGCTGACCGCCGGGCGCCGTCGACTCCGCCCGCGGAACCGGGCTCTCCTGCTGTTCGGTGTCGCCGGAGCGTTGATGGTGGCCCGCATGGTCGTCCTGGGCGCGTACAGCCCGGCGTCGACGGCGCTGGCGGAGACCGGTTCGTGGTTGACACCGCCCGACCCATCGCCGTTGGGGGCCGTCGCCGTCTGGACATCGCTCGACGGCTTACTCATCGGTCTCGGGATCGGCACGCTCCCGCTGGCCAACCTCCACCGCCGCCCCACCACTCGACTGGTCACGCCGGCCGTCGCCGGCCTCGTCCTCCTCCTGGTGACGCCGTCGGTAGGGCCTCCCATGGTCGACGTCGGATTGCGCATGGCACTGGCCGCGGTGTTCGGCGGCACCCTGCTCTCGGCGGAAGCGATCTCGGGACTCCCCGGCTGGCTGAGCACCACGCTGACCAACGCGTGGTGGCACCGCCTCGGTTCCCGGACCTTCGGGCTGTATCTGTGGCACATCCCGTTCGCCTACGGCATCACGGGAGCGCGCCCCTTCGAGTGGCAGGGCCCCCTCGTCTTCGTCGTGGTCATCGCACTGACGCTGGCCGCCGCGACGACCACCTACCGCTCCATCGAGATTCCCGCCCAGACGGCACTGGCTTCCCTGCTGTCGCGCTGGTATCGACCCGACGCCATCCTGCTGCCGAGCCCGCATCCGCAGCGGGGCAAATGGATCCGATGGGACGACGTCTCGCTCGACCGTCTGCCGATCCCGACCCGTCGACGACCACGCGCTTCGGGTTCGAGTTCGAACTCCGGCACCGAGGACCCGTCGGCCGACCACGAACCACTCGGCCGGAGGCTCTGGCAGTTCGGCGATCGGGAGATCGATCTCCGTCCCGGCCGCGGCGCCGGCAGGCCGTCGTCGGGCACCGCCCCATCGACCGAGGATCCCGATCCGGGCCACCTCGATCAGCCTGCGGCCGCCGGCTGATCGACCGATCCACCAACCCGGGCCGGCCACCGACGTCGGCGCGTACTCGTGTAGTCGTGTGATGAACCGGCCGCGGAATGCGCCTGTACGAAGTGAGTGTCGTTCCACCGATGCTCGGGGTGCGGACCTCCGCTAGGGCGTCCGCACCCGGAACGCAAGCGGAGACGGGCCTCGGGGCAAGCTAGGGGAAGATTGCCTTCCGAGGCCCGTCACCATCTCGCCGAACACGCTGAACCCGCCACGTCGAGCCCCACACGATGAACCGAGCACGCCACGCCGGGCGTGCCTCGCACGAGGTTAGGCTGCGACGGTGATCTCCAAGCTCGCCCTCACCGCCATTCGCGGGTTCTGCATGGGCGCCGCCGACATCGTTCCCGGCGTGTCCGGGGGAACCGTGGCGCTGGTCTTCGGCATCTACGAGCAGCTCCTCGACAACGTGCGGCGAGGGGCTCGGGGCCTTGGCTGCCTGGTGCGTCTCGACCTGGCCGGGTTCGTGGGTCATCTCCGCTCCGTCGAGTGGACATTCCTGCTGCCGCTGCTGACCGGTGTGGGCCTGGCGGTGCTGGCACTCTCCGCGCTGATCGAGCGCCTTCTCCACGACCGTCCGGAGGAGATGGCCGGCCTGTTCCTCGGCCTTGTTCTCGGGTCGGTCGTCGTGGCCTGGCGGCTGTTGCACGCCACGACGGCCGGCGACGTCGCCGTGATGGCCGTCGTCAGCCTGGCGACGTTCGCGGTGCTGGGATTCCAATCCGGCCCCGTTGCCGATCCTTCGCTGCCCGCGTACTTCGGAGCCGGAGCGATCGCCATCTGCGCCATGATCCTGCCCGGTATCAGCGGATCGTTTCTCCTGCTCATGATGGGCATGTACGCTGCCGTCCTGGGAGCCATCCACGACCGTGACCTCATGGTGATCGTGGTCTTCGCGTTGGGAGCGACCGTCGGTCTCGCCCTGTTCTCCAGTGGCCTCGGGTACCTGCTCGATCGCCACCACGATCTGGTGCTCGGCGCGCTGATCGGTTTGATGATCGGCTCGCTGCGCGTCTTGTGGCCGTGGCCCAACGGCGTCGGCATCATCAGCGACGAGGCCGGCGAGTCCATTTCGGGTACCACGCTCGACCTTCCGACCTCGGAGACCTGGCTGTGGCCCACGGTTCTGGCCGTTGTGGCGTTCGTGATCGTGGCCACTCTGGGGCGGCTGGCCCCGTCGGGTGAGCACCCGCTGGCCGAGACTGCCGAGGCGACCGCCCAACCCTCCTAGGTCGGTGTTAGCCTTGTCGTTTGATGTCAGCCAAAGGTTGGTCGACGCGACTCGTTGTGGCCGGAGCCACAATCGTTCTGGCCTTCTTGGCGATCACCGGTCTCGACCTTTTGACCGGCGGCGACAGTGTGATCGACACCACCGCGGCATCGGATCGCGATGAGCAGGCTCGTGCGATCGACCTGAGCAACACCCCTTCACTGGAGGCCCTTGGTTCGTCGACGGTTCCGGCTCCCGACCCGGCGGCGGAAGCGTCCAACGTCGCCGGGGACGGCTCCGCCATCGACGTGTCCGGATTCGCGGCCGCCGGCACGGAGGCGTCATCAACGTCGGCATCGATCAAGCCCGCTCCGCGTGACGGCGCCTTCGAGTCGATGCGCAATGACCAGGACAAGTTCACCCGCTATGCGTCGGTGCCGTCGGATCGGTTGAGCGTGCAGTCGTTGACGGAACCGGCGCCCCAGCCCGACAACGGGGCCTCTCCTGAAGGGCAGTTCCGTCTCGCGTGTGAGTACTCGCACTTCAACTACGACGACCCCATCATCTACCCGGGCCAGCCGGGCAAGTCACACTTCCACATGTTCTTCGGCAACACCGAGACCAACGCCTCCACCACCGACAATGTGCTGATCAACTCCGGTGGCAGCACCTGCCAGGGTTACGAACTCAATCGATCGGCCTACTGGGTCCCGGCCCTGCTCGACGGCAACGGCAACGCCGTCGTCCCGTATCAGATCATCATCTACTACAAGACCAAGTCACCCCAAACGGTCATTCCCATGCCCCAGGGGCTGCAGATGATCGGCGGCAACGACCTGAACTCTTCCTTCGAGACCCGAAACGAGTTGCACTGGTCGTGCGGCGACAGCGGCAACAAATACAAGATGACCAACCGTATACCCGACTGCGGAGGCGACGTCATCAACGCCTCCGTGCAGTTCCCGAACTGCTGGGACGGCGTGAACCTGTCGAAGCCGGCCCCGGACTACACCTCGCACCTCACCTACGTGAACGAGTCCCAGCCCTGCCCCTCGTCGCATCCGCAACGGCTGCCCCAGATCTCATTCCTCATCTACTGGCGAGGCACCGATTCGGTCAACGGCTGGCATCTCTCCTCCGACAACCTGGGTGCCCGCGGCGCCACACCGGGCGGTTCGTTGCACGCCGACTGGTGGGGTGCGTGGAACGACGAGACGATCGAGCTGTGGACCTACAACTGCCTCAGGGCGTCCCGCAACTGCTCCTACGGGCAGACCGGCACGTCGCGCCAGCTGGCCAGCCTCAGCAAACTCGAGGAATACGAGGGCCCGATCTACATCCCGATCCCGGGCGGCTAGCGCTCGCCCGGTCGAGCGTCCCCACCCGTTGCAGGGGAGCCCCGCCGCCAACAGCGGCGCTTCCGTGCGCTCCACACCCCGGTTTCGGGGCCGTGAGCGCACGGCTTGCCGGTCTCATTCCCATTCGATGGTTCCAGGAGGCTTGGAGGTGATGTCGTAGGCCACACGGTTGATGCCGTCGACCTCGTTGATGATGCGGTTCGACATCCGCTCGAGCAGGTCGTACGGCAGGCGGGCCCAGTCGGCGGTCATGGCGTCGTCGCTGGTGACGGCCCGAATGATGACCGGATGGGCGTAGGTCCGCTCATCGCCCATCACACCGACGGTCCTGATGTCGGCGAGAACCGCAAACGCCTGCCAGATCTCCCGCTGCAGGCCGGCAGCCGCGATCTCCTCCCGAACGATGGCGTCGGCCTCCTGCAGTATCGCCACCTTCTCGGCGGTGATGTCGCCGATGATCCGCACGGCCAGACCGGGGCCGGGGAACGGCTGCCGCCACACGATCTCGTCGGGTAGACCGAGCTTGGTGCCGACCTGACGAACCTCATCCTTGAACAGATTCCGGAGCGGTTCGATGAGCTCGAAATCGAGATCCTCCGGTAGACCACCGACATTGTGGTGGCTCTTGATCTTGGCCGCCTGGGCTGTGCCCGACTCGATGACGTCCGGGTACAGGGTGCCTTGGACGAGGAAGTCGGCGTCGGTGATACCACCCGACGCCTCCTCGAAGACCCGGATGAACACCTCACCGATGGTCTTGCGCTTGTCCTCGGGTTCGAACACACCGGCCAGGCGGTCGAGAAAGCGATCACCGGCCCGAACGTGAATGAGCTCGATTCCCTGGTGACGCTGGAACGTTTCGACGACCTGCTCGGACTCGCCCTTGCGCATCAGACCCGTGTCGACGTAGACACAGGTCAATCGGTGGCCGATGGCGGCATGGACCAACGCTGCGGCCACCGCCGAGTCGACGCCACCGGACAGACCGCAGATGGCCCGGCCGTCGCCGACCTGAGCCCGGATCGCCTCGATCGAGGTGTCGATGATCGATCCCATCGTCCATGACGGGTCACAGCCGGCGAGATCGTGCAGAAACCGACCGAGCAACGACATCCCGTCGGGCGTGTGACGAACCTCGGGGTGATACTGCACGCCCCAGATCCGCCGGCTGTCGCTCTCCAGCACGGCGACCGCGGCATTGGGCGTCGACCCGCAGGCGACGAACCCCTCCGGTACATCGGTGATCGCGTCGAAATGGCTCATCCACACGGTCTGGCCGGGCTCCGGATCGGGGCCGAGCAACGACGACGGCGTGTCGGTGTCGACGGTCAGCGTGGTGCGCCCGTATTCCCCCTGCTCGTTACGGCCGACCCTGCCGCCGAGCTGATGGGCGATCAACTGGGACCCGTAACAGATACCGAGGGTGGGAACCTCGAGATCGTAGATGGCCGGGTCGAGCATCGGGGCGCCGTCGACGTGCACGCTCTTCGGACCGCCGGACAGGATGAGGGCGGCCGGACCCCGGGCCGCCAATTCGGCGGCGGTGATGGTGTGGGGCACGATCTCGGAATAGACGTTCAGCTCACGCACCCGGCGGGCGATCAACTGCGCGTACTGGGCCCCGAAGTCGATGACGAAGACGACCTGGTCGGGCTTGGCGGTACCGGTCGAGGCGGCCCTGCCGGCTTCGGCGCTCACTGGCCACCCGATCGGACGAGCACTTCGGCCTTCTGCAGATCCTTGGTGTTGGCGAACCCGAGGGTGGCCATCGCCTGACGGAGTGCGCCGAACATGTTGAGCCGACCATCGGCCGATGACGCCGGACCGATCAGGAGCTCCTCGAGGGTGCCCACCTGCTCGACCCGGATCCGATTGCCCTGCGGGAGCGTGGGGTGAACGGCGGTGGTGCCCCAGTGCCAACCCCGTCCGGGCGCCTCGTGGGCCGCGGCCAGTGCCGAGCCGAGGATCACGCCATCCGCGCCGCAGGCCATGGCTTTGGCGATGTGCCCGCCGCTGCGCATGCCCCCATCGGCGATGACGTGCACGTACACGCCGGTCTCGTCGAGGTGCCGCATGCGGGCGGCTCGGACGTCTGCGATGGCGGTGGCCATGCGTGAGCCGACACCGGTGACGTCGCCGGCCGCCGCCGAGGAGCCGCTGTCGACCCCGACCAGCACTCCGGCGGCTCCGGTGCGCATCAGGTGGAGCGCCGACTGGTAGCCGGCGCAGCCACCGACGATGACCGGCGTTTCCAGCTCACGAACGAACCGCTTGAGGTTGAGCGACTCACCGTCGGTGATGTGCTCGGCCGAGATGACCGTGCCGCGGATGACAAGGAGATCGAGTTCGGCCCGGAGCAGCAAGGGCGCCATTCCCGCAACGTGCTTGGGAGAGACGGCTCCGGCGGCGAGCACGCCCCCGGAATGGATCTCGGCGATGCGTTTGGTGATCAGCTCGGGCCGGATCGGCGCCGCGTACAGTTCCCGCATGCGCTTGAGTGCCTCGGTGGCGTCGAGCCGTGACAGCTCGGCGAGCACTTCATCGGCGTTGTCGTGGCGGGTCCAGATACCTTCGAGATCGAGAATCGCCATCCCGCCGAGCTTGCCCATCGTGATGGCGGTGGCCGGGCTCGTGACCGAATCCATGGCCGAGGCCATGAACGGCAGGTCGAGCTTGTAGGCGTCGATCTGCCACGAAAGGTCGATGCCATCCGCGTCGCGGGTGCGACGGCCGGGCAACAACACCAGGTCGTCGAGGCTGTAGGCCCAGCGGCCCGACTTGCCCATTCCGATGTCAACATCTGCCATTCGCAACCTCCGCGACCCGAAAGACTCCAGGCTAACTCGCCCGTCGGAGTCTCCGTGGTTTCTCCGTGGACATCGGGACCTTCGTACCTTGTCGATCGGCACCGGTCGGCGCGACAATCATCTACAGGCGCAGCGGGCAGATCAGGCGTCTTTGGCGACGTCGGAGGCAGGAGGATCGGAGCGATGGTCCGCAAACTTGCAGCAGCGCTCGTGGCCACCATCGGCTTGTTGGGCGTGCTGGCGATACCGGCGCCGCTGGCGGCACAGAGCGATGGTGACACCACGACCACCACCGAAGCCGACAGCGCCACCGCACCCTCGACCGAAACGTCGGCGCCATCCACGACAACGTCCGAAGCCGCCGGCGGAGCGGCCGCCGAGGGGGAGCCGGAAACGGCTGCGGCGGAACCAACGGTCATCGCCAAGCGAGGCGATCGGGGCAGCGCCGTTCGCGATCTGCAGACCCGGCTGTCCCGGGCCGGCTTCTCCCCCGGCGTGATCGACGGCATCTTCGGCCGGCTGACCGAGGGTGCCGTGGTGTCGTTCCAGAACGCCGCCGGCCTGCGGGCAACCGGCGTCTACGATTCGGAGACGGCCGCGAAGCTGGCCTCGTACACGCCGACCACCTCGGCCGGTACGTCGTCCACGATCATGTCGACCAGGGAGGCCCAACAGCGCCTGACCCACGCCGGCTTCGATCCCGGACCGATCGACGGCCTGTACGGGCGTCGGACCCGAGCAGGATTGGAGGCGTTCCAGCGTCACGTCGGTATCGCCGTCACCGGTCGGGTCGACGCCACGACCAGCGAGGCGCTGCGCAACTACAGCGCCAACTCACCACCGCCCGCAGACGACGGCGGGACGGTGAGATCACTGCGCGACGCCCAACGGGCGTTGGCCAACGGTCCGTTCGACCCGGGACCGATCGACGGTATCTACGGCACCAAGACCAAGAACGCCATCTGGTCACTCGAGAAGCTCGCCGGAATCGCCATGAACGGCCAGTGGGGGGCCGACGACGAGGCGGCGCTGCGGCGGGTGCTCGACGGCTCCGTGGGGGGTGCGGCCACCAGCCACCGCCGCCGGTGGGTGGAGATCGATCTCTCCCAGCAGTTGATGAAGGTGTACGACCCGGGGCGCGCCATGCCGATCCTGGTGAGCCACATCTCCACTGGCAGCGGCATCCCGTGGCGACTGGGGCGCTACAGCGGACGTTCGATCACGCCGGTCGGCAGCTTCACCATCTTCCGAAGGATCAGTGGGTGGCATCAGTCCAGTCTCGGGCTGGGAGGTATGTACAATCCGCTCTACATCACGTCGAGCGGTATTGCGCTGCACGGTTCACGGTCGGTTCCGTCGTACCCCGCCAGTCACGGCTGCATTCGGGTTCCAATGCACATCGCCCGGTACCTGCCGGGCATGCTCCCGAACGGAACACCGGTCATCGTCATGCGATAGCCGACGGTACGCCCCGTCAAGAACCCTCACCGTCGGGCCCGCAGGAGCAAGGAGGCAAGATCCCCGTTGTCGGCAGTGGCGACCCCGTCGAGACCGAGCCACTCGGCCATTTCGTCGAGGGCCGACGACAACTCGGTGGCCACTCGATCCCGTCGGGCCGGCTCCACGATTCGCCGCTCCAGATACGACCCCTTCACCAGTAGCAGGCCGGCCGTGCGGTCGGCCTTCAAATCCACTCGGGCGACCAGTTCGTCGTCGACCAGGAACGGCAACACGTAGTAGCCGTACACCCGTTTGTGTTCCGGCGTGTAGATCTCGATCCGGTAGTGAAAGTCGAAGAGTGCCTCGGCCCGGGGCCGGTACCAGACCACCGGATCGAACGGAGTGAGCAGCGCCCGGGCGGTAATCCTCCGGGGCCGTTTGGCCTCGCTGTGGAGGTAGAGGCCTTCGCCCCACCCGTCGACGTCGACCCGTTCCAGCACACGATCGGCCACCAGCTCGGCCAGGAGGGGACGGATCTCGGTCACCTTGAGCCGGAAGTAGTCGGCCAGATCCCTGTCGGTACCGATGCCGTGGCTGCGGGCACCGAGCGCCACCTGATGTTTCAGCGAGTCCCGCATCTCGACCTCCGGTCGGGCCAGGACATCGGAGCGGATGACCTTCTCGGGCCGGTCGTAGACCGTCACGAACATCGGGGTCCGCTCCCGAATCGCCAGCCGTCCCGTGTGATAGAGCCAGTCGAGCGCGACCTTGCCCTTTGACTGCCCCCACCACGGCCCCGACCGTTCGCCGGGGTCGCTGAGGTCCTTGATCGACAGCGGGCCGCGCTCCGACACCTCGTCGAGCACCGCGTCGACATAACCCGGCAGTTCCTGCTCCAGCGTCAAGCCGGCCTTCCAGCGGGGACGCCGGGCGCGATAGCGCATGTGGGGCTGCAGGTCCTGGCTGATGATCGCCGCCTCGTGTGTGTACTGCTCGAAGTGCTCGCCGGATCGATACAGGTAGTCGTCGAGCTTCCGCCGGTCGAAGGGGCCGAGGCGAGCCAGCATCGGAAGGTAGTGGCTGCGACACAGGACGTTGACCGAGTCGAGCTGCAACGCCGACATCCGGTCCATGGCCCGGCGGAACTGTCGCACCGTGGGAGCCGAACGAGGACGCGGGTCGGTGAAACCCTGGGCGGCGAGTGCGATCCGCCGGGCCTGGGCCAGACTCAATCGAGCCATCCGATTCTCCCCTTCACGTCGGCATCGCGCCCGGCGTAGGCGGTCAGCCGTCGGCCGTTGGCCGGTCGACCAGCTGTTCGAGGATGTCTCGCAGGCCGCCGTGTTTCAGATTCTTCATCACCTCACCGGGTGTGGTGTCGCCCCGTTCCCATTCCATCCAATGGGAGAGCAGCTTTGCCGGATCGGGAGGAGGTCGGTCCATTCGTCGCAGCGTAGCGGCGAATTCGGTTGCGCCCGGCCTCGTCGACGCCCCGGAGCGCCGTCCAGGCCCACCAGCGGCCGACCATGGCCACCACGGCGATCAAGACGATCACGGTGTCGACCATGGCCATGGCGCCGATCATCCGGATGTCCTCTCCCATTAGGGTGAAGCGATGGTGGCTCCGTTTCTTCGTCGACTCCTCGCCGGTGTTCCGGGCTCGAGCCGGGTGACCGGTCCGCCCACGTCCTCCAACGGGGCGTCGTCGATGCACCTGTTCTGGGAGGTGCCGCCGCACCCGTTCACCGAGGTTCGAGCCGACCTCACGGTGCTCCAGCCACCCACGGTCGACAAGCTCTACTTCTGGGCGCTGCAGGTCAACTTCGTCGCCAACGGAGTGGATCGTGGCGGTGCCCACATCGGCCTGCAGTATCATCCGGCCTATCCGGGCGGCGGCGCCGTCAACTGGGGCGGCTACCACCCTCACGGTCAGGGGGAACTGGAGGGATCGACGTCGGAACTTCCCTCGGCGCTCGACAACGTCAACACCCGTACCTATGCGTGGCGGACCGGGCGACCTTACCGGCTGCGGGTCTTTCGAGCCGAGCCGGGTCGGTGGCGGGGCACGGTCACCGACCTCGGCACCGACACCGAGACGGTCATCCGTGATCTGTACGTCGACGCCGACACCCTTGTTCGGCCGATGGTGTGGAGTGAAGTGTTCGCCGACTGCGATCATCCGACCGTCTCGGTTCGGTGGACGAACCTGTCGGCCGATCTCGACGGCGGCGGGGAGGTTCGGGCACTCAGCACCCGCACCAGCTATCAAAGCTTCGCGGACGGTGGCTGTGGCAACACCAATTCGTTCGTCGATCCCCGTGAATCGGGCTTCGTGCAGCAGACGAACGTCGAGCGGATCAACGGGCCCGGAGCGGTGCTCACGCTGCCGGAGTAGCGGCGGCGAGCCGCAGCGACCGGGTCGATCTACGTCTTTCCGGGCTTCTTCGTCGCCGGTTTCCTGGTCGGTTTCGGCTTGAGCGTGCCGATCCATTCGTGGCTTGCGTCGAACCAGGGTTTCAGGGCCTCGGTGTCGGCCAGGAGGTCGTCCGGAACCGCGACGTATCCCTTCATCACCGCGCCGTAGGACTCCACCGGCCCCGACTCGTAGGTCGAAAGAAACGCCTCGTACCGGTCATCGGGCAGGCGGAGGGCCATCGTGCCGTCGGGGCCGAGGAAGCTGAACATGTGCCCGTTACGTGAGGTGTAGGGATTCTTCGCCCCCTTGCGGTCGACGTCGGGGTGCGTGGCGACGAGCGCCTCATAGTGCTCCAACGCCTCCTGCGGTCCCTGGTAGCTCACCTTGGCCATGGGATCTCCTTCCTCCGAAGCCAAACGGTACCCCGGCCCCCGGCGGCGGCGACGGTCGGCGTCGACCTCACGGGGGGCGCACCGAGAACAGCCGTGCTAGCGTACGGGCCATGTTGCTCAGTTCCGCTTCGCCGACTGTCGACGAGTTCGCACGGACCACCGGATGGAAGCTCGAGCCGCAGGGGGCCTGCCGGGGCGATGTGTGTGTTCCCATGCCATCCGATGCGGTGATCGACGGGACCGTCGATGTGGCCGCCGTCGCCGACCGGCTGGGCATGGGCGTGGTGTCCGACGATGAATCCGGGCTGACCGCCGTGGGGCCGGCAACACCGGGCGGCCGGGTGCTCGTCACCGCCGAAGCACCCGACCTCGAACTTCCCGACTTCGACGGCAACCCCTTCCGCCTCAGCTCACTGCGCGGCACCAAGGTGGTGCTGGTCGCATGGGCGCCCTATTGAGGCTGCGCTCGTGACCTGCCCGGGTGGCAGGCCTTGCGCACCGAGGTGTACCCCCGGGGGGTCGAGATCGTGACCGTGTGCCTGGAAACGTTGGGGGCCGAGCCGGCCCGCCCCTACATCGAGGCGGCCAAACCCGACCATCCGACGCTGCTCGACACCGCGCATGTCGTCGACGAGCTGTTCGGCATCGTCAACATCCCCAACGCGGTGTGGATCGACGCGGAGGGCGTGATCGTGCGCCCGGCGGAGCCGGCCTGGCCGGCGCCCCGCAAACCCGGAGGCCGACCGCTCCCCGAGGGTGCCCCGCAGCGGCTGCGCGACATCATGGCCGAGGCGTCGAAGATCAAGGCGTGGACGGCCGAGAGCTATGGCGACGCCGTTCGCGACTGGGCAGCCAACGGGGCCGACAGCCGCCACGTGCTGTCGCCCGACGAGGTGATCGCCCGATCCGGGGCGAGAGACTCGTTCACCTCTGCAGCGGCCGCCCATTTCTCCATGGCCGAGCACTTCGAGCGAGCCGGCGATCACGCCAAGGCCGTCGAACACTTCCGCCACGCCCACCGCCTGGCCCCCGACAACTGGACCTACAAACGCCAGGCGTGGAGCATCGAGGGTGATGTCGACAACCCGGCGGCCCGGTTCTGGCAGGGGCCGGCCGAAGGTCGGGACTGGCCCTATGAATCGGACTGGCTGACCGACATCCGAACCAAGGGCGCGGAGCGCTACTACCGCAACGTCGACCTCTAGCCGGGCCGTTCAGCCGATGTCGACGCTCCCACCGGAACGCCAGTACGAGCCGCCGGCCCGATCGAGCAGGCCGTACTCGACCAGGTGTCGGCGGAGTGTCGCGGCGTCGAGGTCGGCGTTGGAGAGGTGGGCGTTGACCTGACGTTCCGTGTACTTCTCCCCCGGTTCGAACCGCTGCGCCACCTCGTCGAGCACGACGAGACGGTGGGAATGTTTGGCCGGGAGGCGGAGCAAACGCCCGTCACGAAACGCCCGGTCAAGCACCGCTCGTTCCTTCGCCGGCCGATCCGGAAACTGCGATGCCGGAACCGGAGCGGCTTCGGTGCGGGCCGCGACCTGGAAGGCCTGCTCCAGGAGCAGGAACGTCCTTGTGTCGACCGACTCCACCAAGCCCGCCGTGGCCAGCCGGTCGAGTGCGACAACGGCGTCGCGCTCGTCGACACCGGCACTCGTCACGATCTCGTCCAATCGGGTGGCGCCGAGGATCATCGCGGCGACCACACGCCGCCGATTGCCGTCGGCCAGTAGACCCGTGAGCCGCCGTGATGTGAGTTCCACCGATCCAGTGTGCCCCGCGGGATTCGATGGCGGGACGATTTTCGATCGACGTCATCAGGCGACGGTCGCGCCGGCCGACCGCGGACCTCGATCGTCGTCGGGACAGTAGGATCGGCCCATGTTCCTGGTCGCCCGTCTCGGCGTGTTGCTGTTGACGGGGGCCGCGACGCTGGCCGTTGCGGCCCGGTGGCCCCGCCTCAGGACGGCGGCGCTGATCGGATCGGTGGCCGGAGGGCTCATGGCGCTCGGGGTGCTGGGTTTGGCCTTCCTGACCGAAGACTGGCGATTCGCCACCGTGGTCGGCCACGCCCGGCCCGACGTGGCCTGGACGCTGCGGGTCGCCGCCATCTGGGCCGGGCCCGAGGGGTCGCTCCTGCTCTGGACCACCATGGCGGCCACGGCGGCGCTGGCCGTCACACGGCTCGGGTCGTCGGCCCTGCCCGGGCGTCTGCTGGCGGCAACGACCGCGGCCTACGGGCTGGTGGTGTTGACCGAAGCCGATCCTTTCGAGCGAATGGAGGCGCCCCCGGGAGCGGGTAACGGCCTCCAGCCCGTTCTGGAACATCCGGCGATGTTGTGGCATCCACCGGTGCTCTATCTCGGCCTGATTGCGATCCTGATCCCGACGGCACTGAGCGTCGGCAAACCCGGTCGCCGGGAGACCGGGGCGATCGCGTGGACGCTTCCGCTCGCTCTCGCCCTGCTCACGTCCGGCCTGGCCACCGGCGCCAACTGGGCCCATGTCGAGCTGGGGTGGGGTGGTTACTGGGCCTGGGATCCCATCGAGAATGCCGGGCTGGTGGCCTGGTTGGCCGGCGCATCGCTGCTGCATCGACTCGGCGGCGGGATGGACGCCGAACCGGAGGCGTCCTGGTCGCTCCCGGCGACCGCCGTGGCGGTTGTGCCTGGTATCGCGGCGATCTGGGCCACCACCATCACCCGAACCGGGGTGTTGAACAGCGTGCACGCGTTCGCGGAGCGTCCGACGTTGCGGGTGATGCTGCTGTCGATCGCCGTGGTCTTCACCGCAACCATGTTCCTCCTGGCGTCGGTCCGCCGGTCGAAGGACGGTGAGCCTCGACCGGCGCCACCCATCCGGTCGGTCGCCGGTTTCGTCGCCATCGGGCTGGCCGCGATCGTCGTGGCCGTCGGCACCTATGAGCCGGCGCTCGAACGGCTGGTGGGCAACGAGCCGTTCATCATCACGGGTCGCTTCTACTCGCTGCTGCTCTGGCCCATCGCCGTCGTCGCCGCCGTGCTACGCGTCCGGGCGGTGATTCGATCCTCGACTCCGAGGGGCTCGACGCAGGGTCTGGCCGGTTCGGTCGGTGGCGCGGTGCTCGCCATGCTCGTCGTCACCGCCGCCGCCGGGGCACCCGGGCTCGTGCTGGCTGCTGCCGGCGGGGCGATCGCCGGGTCCACGATCTTCGACCGCAGGCCCGACCCTTCGGCGGGCCGAAGCCGTCTCGCCCACGTCGGTGTCGGTGTGCTGATGGTCGGTATCGCCGGAACCACGGCCACCGTGGCCGAGACGGTCGTCGTGTTGACCGACGTCGAGGCCGCAACCGCCCTCGGGGTGGTGAACCACCGCGGGATCGACATCGTCGACGGCGGAGGAACCAGCGAGGCGATCGCCTCGGTCGACATCACCATGGGCGGTCGGACGAGAACGTTCCATCCGAGGCTGGTGTCGTACCGGTCCACCGGCGGCGAGAGCACCGAGGTCGACACCGACCGGGGATGGGCGGCCGACGTCCAGGTCGCCCTGATCGACGCCGACGCCGATCGGGCCACCTACCGGCTCGTTCGCCTCCCCCGGATCTCGTTGGTCTGGATCGGCGCGGCGCTCATCACGATCGGCTTCGGCAACACGGCCCGGGTCCGGCGACGCCAGTCGCGACTTCAACCGGACGGGGAACCGGCCGTAACCTAGGATCATGCTCTCGCAGCGGTTCGAGGACCTCCTCGATGAGCTCCTTCTCGCCTCCGCCTCCTACCACCGGATCCCCCGAACCCCCGACTCGGTGGTACAACTGGCCCACGCCCGCTGGTATCTGGAGGCCGTGCGGGCGGATATCACCGAGGAACGGGAGCTCCTGACCGGGCCGCCGACACGCCGAGCACGGGAGCTGATCCGCTGAGCCGGCCGGCCGTGCACGGACCCGGCCGGCGGTACACGAAGGGGCCCCGGATGACCGGCATCCGGGGCCTCGTCGTGCGCAGCGGATCGAAGACGGTTGTCAGCTGATGCGGGTGATCTCCACCATGGCAACCGGGCCGGTCCAGCCGTGAACGGCGGGGACGAGGTCGGCGCCACCGGCGATACCGGGGTGCATGGTGATGACACCATGCTCGGCCAGCTCGGGATTGGTCGTCCCCGTGCCGCCTTGATCACCGAAGCCGGTGAGCTGGGCGCACGGCGGAACCAGGTCGCCCCAGTTCTCGGTGTTGATCTCGGTCCCTGCGTCGTAACCGCTGGTGTGGCGAACGGTGCTGTCACCGACGTTGCGCGGCAGGCGGAGTGTGTCGACGCCGGTGAATCCGTCGTTGGTGCAGATCAGCATCGACACCCACGTCAGGTTCTCGGCACCGGGCACGGCCGAGACGGTGAAGGTGCGTGCGGCGCCGGGCAGAACGGGGGGAACGTCACCGAGTACAACCTGGGCGTCGAACACCTTGGCCGATCCCGTCGCCAGCGCCACGGCGGGATCGAGGTTGCCGTTCTCGGCGATCTGCTGGATGGCAGTGCCGGCCGGCCGGCCCACCTCGAACAGATCGATCGACTTCCGGTGTGTTGCGACGAGCGGCGGGGTGAACGGCTGGCCGGCGGTGAGGTTGGTGATGGTCACCTCGTAGGTCGAGACCGGCGGGTCGGCGGATGCGGCCGCGGTCATCGACAGCAGAAGGCCCACGACGGCCAGAGCGGATACCAAACGTCTACGCATTGCTTCGTCCTTTCCGGGGAGGCCCGGGCGGCTTCCCTCGGAATCACAGGTTGATCGATGCGTCTAACGCCGAGCGCGCCTCCGTCGAAACATCTGCGAAACCCGTTCGCCGATCCGGAGGACGGGAGCCGACGGCGGACAGGCCGCCGAACCGGTCCGAGACTCTCCGAAGGGACAGCCGGTCGTCACCCGCCGTCGCGGCGACGTCGTTTGCGTTCCAGCATCTGCTCGAGTGACGACGAGCCGGCCTTGTCCGGCTCGTCGTCGGACGGTTTGGCCGCCGGTCGGGCGGCGTCTCCTGTCGGCGGGGCCACCGGTGGTCTCACCGGCGCGGTGATGGTGACACCGCCGTCGGAAGCCGGTCGACGGTCGGGTTCGGGCGTCCTCGGCTCCCGGTCCGCGGAGCGGGACCGAACCTCCGGAGACGAGACCGAGGGGAAGCTCCGCCGAAGCTGCCGAACCGTGTCCGAGGCCCGAGCGGCCGGGATGGCCAACACGCCGGAGCGCCACGACAACCGGCTGACGGCGACAGCGACCGGCCAGGCCAGGAGGGCGAACCAGAGGAACCACCGGAAGAGATCGAACCGGCGCTGCCCGGCCGTCGTTCCCGCGGCATCGAACGCCGAGGCAGCCGTCGGGTCGACCCGGCCACCGGTGAGTTCGGCGAGACGCTCCAGCCCGGCCACATCGATATCGGCCGGGGCGTACTCCGCCGCGTACGACCGCGTGCTCAAACCGATACCGGACCAGGCCACCGCTCCGGAGACCTCGACCGAACCGCCGACGGCGTACACGCCGGTGTCGTCGACCGGTACCGTGGCCGCGTAGGTGGTGCCGTCAATCCGTTCCAGGATCACCTCCTGGCCTTCGCCGTCGGGCCGGTTGACCCGAACCCGGGCCACGGCGTCGTCGTCCCACGGTGACACCGCCTCCAGCCGCACCGTCATCTCATCGCCTCGGATCGAGACGTCGAGACCGGCACCATCCGACGCGGAGGGGAACGTCTCCTTCACCACCGTGGCCCAGAAGTCGGGGGCTCCGTCCCAGCCGGTCCACCGTTGGGTCCAACGCTCGCCACCATCCGCGGTCCAGGATGTGACCCGGCCCAGCCCGGTCTGCCACGAGGCCAGCAGCGGGTCGTCGTCGGGCCCGATCCGCAGGTCGACTCGGGCCAGCGACTTGGCCGTGGTGGCGATGTAGCCGTCGATGATCGGGGCGGCTTGGAGGTTGGCCACGGCGGCGGCATTGGACGTCACCGTGGGGAGGAACTCGCCCTCGTTCACGAACGACCGGGACGCGGCGATCGTCTCCTGGGCGATCAGATCCGGGATCTGCTCCAGGTTCCGGCCGGGATAGAACCGACCGCCCCCGGCATCGGCGATCGGGCGGAGGTCTTCGGCCGCGCCCTCTCCGGTGGCCACCACCGACACGGTGATGCCCTCGGCGAGCAGCTCCGCGGCCTCGACGGCCAGAGCCTGCAGATCACGGACCTCGGTGAACCCGTCGGAGAACACGATGATGTGTTTGAGGGCGGCATTCGACTCCCTCAACTCGGCCGCCGCGGTCACCAACGTCGAGGTGAGGGTCGTCGGGCCCTCGGGCCGGAGTTGGGACAGTCCAGCATCGATCGTCTCCTGCGACGGGTTGGCCTGCAGGTCGATGGCCCACTGGTCGGAGGCGTCCATGGTCAGGACCCCGACCTCATCGGACGGGGACATGGCGGCGATGGCCTTCGCCGCGGCCGCCTGGGCGATGGCGGTCTTGACGACACCGCCATCGATACGGTTGCCGGTGCCGAGGCCGTTCCGGCCGTCCTCGTCGCAGTGGCAGGCGTCCATCGAACCGCTGGTATCGATGGCGAGCACCTGGGCGACGGTTTGACGCCGGAGCGGATCGGTGATCTCCGAGTCGACGGGCAGCAGCTCCTCGAGATCGGAACCCCGGTAACCACCCAGCGCATAGGTGTGATCACCGCCGACGGTCACCAGACCTCGTCCGAGGTCCCGAACCGCCGCAGTGAGATTCGCCACCTCGGCCTCCGCGAGGTCGAGGCGGTTGACGTTGACCAGCACGATCGACGCGAACTGCGTCAGCGCATCGAGCGGCGGTAGATTCCGGACCGCCACCGTCTCGGTCGGCAACCCGGCGGCCTCCAGGACGGCGACCATCCGCTCGGCATCGATTCCCGGGGGGGCGCCGGAAGCCGCCTGTTCCCCGTCGACCACCAGAACGGTTTCGGCCCCGCTGACCGGCACCGCGGCATACGCCCGGTTGTTCAGCGTGACCGGATCACCGGCGGCGTCGACATCGACCTGATAGCGCATGACCCCGGTCGAGGCGGCCACGTCGTCGAACACCACCCGGTTGTCACCGGGGGTCAGCGAAACCGTACGCCGTTCGACCAGCTCGCCGTCACGCCGCAACGTGATGACGGCATCGGTGGCGACCTCCGAGGTGACGGTGGTCGCCACGGCCAGTGCCTCGTCGACCTGAACCAGCGACGGCGCATCGATCGCGGCGACGGCGGCGTCGGCCCCGGTCGGCGGTTCGATGATCACCACGTCGACCGGCACGCCAAGCTCGGCGAGACGCTCGGCCTCGGCGACGGCATCACCGGTGGTGGCCCGCCCATCGGAGAGAAGCACGAGCCGACGGCGGGCGTCATTGGGCAGGGCCGCCGCCCCGAGTCGGAGAGCGGCCGACAGGTCGGTGGCCGTCCGGTCGACGTCGACGCTCAAGGAGTTGAACGTCGGATCGTCACCCACCACGTTCTCGAGGCGGGCGTTCCGACCGAACGCCACGACTCCGGCCACATCGTCGTTGCCGGCCTCCCGCTTGGCCGAGAGTGCGTCACGCACGAACGTCGACCCGTCGGAGATGCCGCCGACGCCCATCGAATCGCTGGCGTCGATCAGGAACACGGTGGCCACCCGATCGGTGGGCAGCGTCAACCTCAGATCGAACATCCCCCCGAGAAGTGCCAGCGCCACCGCCGCTCGCAGTACCTGCGCCATCTGCCACTGGCGGGCGCCCACTCCGACCCGGCGGCGGGCCAGCAGCCACTCGACGGCCACCACCGCCAGCAGGGCGCCGAGCACCCAGCGCCGCAGCGGAACCTGACCCTGGGCGCCGACCCCGCCGACCTCGGCGAAACCACGGGTGAACGGCAGGTCGATGGCCGGGGTGATGGCCGATTCGGCCGGGGGCGGGTTCACGGCGACCACGACCGGGACCCGTCCGTCCTGTTCGACCCGCCAGAAGCCCATCGTTCCGGCAACCGGGACGGTACCGCCGGGGGCCACGTCGACCGACGAACCGTTGGGGTCGGTGATCGTGGCCGGTAGCCGAGGATCGACCGGAAGCCGCTCCCCCACCGTCAACCGGGCCGGTGGGAGTGCGGCCTGGGCCAGTTCCGTGATGATCCGTTCGACGAGCACCGGGAAGGCGGCCTGCAGCGGCAGCGTCGACTCGTCGAGGGCGAAGGTCTGGTGGATGACGTCGGCACCCGGTCGGCGGACGACCATGAGGAGCGGCCCCTGGTCACTGCCGAGGACGACCTCCACCGACGCGGCCCGGTCGGGCCCGCCGACGGTCACCTCCTGAGCTCGGGCCAGCAGCACCTCACTCAGATCGAGGCCGCTCACGAGGGGTGAATCGGGATTGATGGACACCAGTGCCGGGCGGTCGAGTTCACCGGTCACCCGGATTCCTCCCGGCCCTCCCACCGGTGGAGCGATGACCCAGGTGGGGATCGGTACCTCGTCTGGAACCGCCACCCGATCCGCGATGATGACGTCCACGTCGCCCAGGGCATCGACGTCCACCGAACCGTCAGCGGATTCCGGCAACGTCGACCGGGCGTCCACGGTGAGCCCGGGGATCACGGTCAGGGCGGCATCGAGGAACGCGTTGTCACCTCCCACACGCAGCACCGAGATCTCGGGTCGACGGGCCACGGTGCCCACCGCCCGGTTGTCGAGCAGGTACGAGTCCTCCGATTCGAGGAAGACCTCGACCATCTCACCTGGCGGTACCCGAACCGACAGGTTCTCGATCGATTCGTCGGCCAGCTCGACCACGAGCCGCTCGATGGTCACGCCGTCCACATCGACCCGCACCGTCTCGGTGGCGGCTGGACCGCCGTAGTGACGCACCGCGATTCGCACCACCAGCCCGCCGCTGGATGGTTCGACGGAGAGGCGGCTGATGCCGCGGTTGGTGGCCGAATCGCCGATTCGTTCGTAGCGGGTGCCGATCGGCGCCAGTGAGAGGTCCTCGGTGTCGATTCCGCCATCGGACACGAACACGACCCGGGTCGGGCGGTCACCGGTGTTGAGTCCGGCGGCCAGTGCAAAGGCGGAGTCGAAGTCGGCGAGACCGTCGTAGGGTTCGATCCGGTCGAGCGCGTCGTCGAAGGCGCCGACGTCGGAGGATCGGGTCAGCAGAGCTCGGGCGTTGGCGCCGGCCACCACCAGCGACGCCTCACCGCCGTCGGGTACCTGACGGCGCAGCTCCGACGCCCGATCGACGGCATCGGCGAGACGGTTAGGCGAGCCGTCGGCCGTCTGCATCGAGGCGGATCCGTCGACCACGAAGATCGTGTGTTCGGCCAGGGCCAGCGGTGTGAGCCGGACGGGACCGGCCATCAGCACGGCCAGCAGCAGGGCGGCCAGGACCTGGGCGACGAGGAGCCAGCTCGGGGTGAGATTCTGCCACGGCTTGGCCGCGGTGACCGGTTTGGCCACCTGACGCCACAGGAAGATCGCCGGAACCGTCGCCCGGATCCGGCGGGGTTTGAGAATGTGCAGGGCGACGATGGGCAGAGCCAGCAGTCCCCACAGCAACCCGGCGGGGTTGGTCAGCGCCCACTGCCCGATGTTCACGGGCGGCTCCGTCGCGCCCCGACGGATCCGGCGTTCATCGGAGAACCCCGGATCCGGTGAACGTGGCCATGATCGATGCTTCCAGATCCTCGTCGGTGAGCACCCGGGCGTACCCGGCGCCGCTGCGGCGGACGCGTCCGGTCACCTCCTCGAGCCATGACTCGGCCAGCTCGGCGTAATCGGCGGCCACCGCCGCCGAAACACTCACGTCGACCGTGGCCCCGGTCTCGGCATCGACGAGTTGCAGGTCGCCGGTGACGACGGGCGTGATGTCGGTCGGATCGAGCACGTGGACAACAGCGAGATCGTTGCGGCCCATCGGCAGGCGTCGCAGACCGGTGTCCCACTCCTCGGTCAGGAGATCGGAGACGACGACCGTGATGCCGGCCGGGCCGGGGCGGGACAACATGGCCATCGACGCCGCGGCGAACGGCGTGTCACCGCCGGCCTCCAAGGCCTCCAGCCGGGAGAACAGTTGCCCGACGGCGGCCCGCCCCAGCATGCGGGGTCCCTCCCTGGTGGCGGGGAACGTGTGCAGGGTGACGATGTCCCGATTGGTCAGGGCCACGAAACCGATCGCCGCCGCGAATCGTTTGGCCCGCTCCATCTTGGCGCCCGCCATCGAGCCCGAGGTGTCGACGAGCAGTCGGACCGTTGCGTCGTCCTCGGCCTCGAACAGCTTCAGCAGAAGCCGATCGAATCGGGCATAGGCATTGACGTCGATTCGACGGATGTCGTCGCCGGGGTGATACTGCCGGTAGTCGCTGAAGTCGAGAGACGATCCGAACCGGGGACTGCGATGATCGCCGACGAGGCCCCCGATGAGCGGTCGTCGCGTCGATACCTGCAGCCGTTCGAGACGGGCCAGGAGTGCTGGGGGTAGGAGGTCGGAAGCCATCGTTCGTGGAGCCGGGAGCCGCCGTCGGGCGTGGCGCTGCGGTCGGATCCCTACGGCGCCCCCCGGACACCGGAGCCGGGGACCGGGATGGCCTCGAGCACGGCGTCGACCAGTTGGTCGGCGTCGACACCATCGGCGGTGGCCTCGTAGCCGACGTTGACCCGGTGGCGCAGGGCCGGCATCGCCACGGCCCGAATGTCGTCGGTGGACACGTTCGGACGGCCGTCGAGCAGGGCCGTGGCTTTGGCTCCCAGGGTCAGCGCCTGCACCCCACGGGGGCTGGCGCCGAATCGCACGTAGCGGGCAACGGCCTCGGGGGCCGTTGCCTCGCCGGGGTGGGTGGCCACCACGAGGTCGACGGCGTGGCGAACACAGTGGTCGGGGATCGGCACCGAGCGGGTCAGGGCGATCATGGCCCGCAGCGTCGCCCCGTCGGCGACCGACTCGACCGTGGGGGTGACCGTGCCGGTGGTCCGCTCGGCCACGGTGACCAGCTCACCGGCCGAGGGAAACGGCACCATCGACTTGAACATGAAGCGGTCGAGCTGAGCCTCGGGAAGCGGATAGGTCCCTTCCATCTCGATGGGGTTCTGGGTGGCCATCACGAGGAACGGACGGGGCAGGATGCGGGTCTCACCGCCGACGGTCACCGCCCGTTCCTGCATCGCCTCCAGCATGGCGGCCTGGGTCTTGGGCGTGGCCCGGTTGACCTCGTCGGCCAGGACCAGGTTGGCGGTGATCGGGCCGGGCCGGAACCGCAGCTCGCGAGTTCCGTCCTCCGACTCGTGCAGCACCTGGGTGCCGACGATGTCGGCAGGCATCAGATCGGGGGTGAACTGAATTCGGCTCCAGGGCATCGCCACCACGTCGGCCAGCGTCCGCAGCAACATCGTCTTGCCGAGGCCCGGCACGCCCTCCAACAGAACATGGCCTTCGGCCAACAGGCAAACCAGCACATCGCGCACGAGTTCCTGCTGACCGACGATCACCTTGCCGATCTCGGCTCGGATCCGTAGGGCGATCTCCCGACACGCTTCGGCCGACATCGGCTTCCCAGCCGACATTCGCGCGTCGGATGGTAGTGAGTCCTGGCTTGGCTGCACAGAATCCATCTCAGGGGCCTCCCGTGGTGAGTCGATCGAAATAGTTGCCGACGAGTTCCTGCTGGCTGGGCGACAACCGGTTCCGGTCGAGGGCCTCGGAGGCTCGCC
>JBFHME010000038.1:0-24837 GCA_041594435.1 Acidimicrobiales bacterium | reverse complement strand
ACGTCGGCGATCAGCAGGACCCGCTGGCCGTGTTGCGTCATTCCCTGGATGGCGCCATCGACAAGGTGAAGGTGGTCGGTGAGTTCGCGGAGGCCAACCAGTCGTTCCGGTCGTTCGTGTCGAAGTTGGGTCCATCGAGCGACCCGGCGTGAACCCGCTTCCCCCTCGTCGCCACCGCCACTACACCGGCTGGACCGACGTCGAGGCCTACTGCTGGCCACTCAGCCACGAACCGGGCGACGGCGTGGCCGTTCACTGCTCGTCACGCGCCGGCTCGTCCACGGTCGAGGTGGCGCGAATCGGCGCCCGGCGCGATGTCGTGTGGCGGCGATCGGGCATCCGGATCGCCGACCAGAACTCCGAACAACTGACCGATGATGACGGAGCCTGGGCGGGCGGCTGCGACTGGCCGGTCGGCTTCGTCGTCCCGACCGACCGATCATGGCCGTCGGGCTTCTATCACGTTCGGTTGATTGCCGAAGGCGGCGACCGTGATCCCGGCCGGTCGGGGAGCGACGCCTTCTTCGTGCTTCGGCCAACGCCGGGCCGGCGCGACAATCCACTGCTCGTGCTCGCCACCAACACGTGGAACGCCTACAACCAGTGGGGTGGGCGCTGCCTCTACAGCGGGGCGGACACCGTGTCGTTCGCCCGGCCACTCGAACGCGGCTACCTGCACCGCCCGGTGTCCGACGATCCCACACTCCCCGAGGGTTTCGATGGGCGGGTGGCCGACATCGTCGGCGACCCCGAGCACACGGCGCTCCAGCGTTATCAGGCCGACGGCCATTGGCCGCTGTGGACGGGGTCGGCCGGGTGGCACAACTGGGAAAGGCGGTTCGTGGCCTGGGCCGAGGCCAACGGCCGGCCGATCGACGTGGCGGTCAACGCCGACCTCGAGTTCCACCCCGAGATCCTCGACGGGGCGATCGGGCTGCTGTCGGTCGGTCACGACGAGTACTGGTCGTGGGCCATGCGCGATACGGTCGACGCCTGGGTCGAGGCCGGGGGGCACTGGGGTGTCTTTTCCGGCAACACCTGCTTCTGGCAGGTCCGGTTCCTCGATGACGGGCGGTCCATGGTCTGCCATCGGGGCGGGGCTCGAAGCACCGACCGGGTCGCCGACCCGTCCCGCATGACCGGCAGCTGGTCGGATCCCCTGATCGGCCGGCCGGAGAACACCACCACCGGCCTGAGCTTCACGAGGGGCGGCTACCACCGGATGGGGCACGCGGTCGCCGACGGCGACGGCGCCTACACCGTTCATCGTCCCGACCACTGGGCCCTGTCCGGTACCGGGCTGGGCGAAGGCGATCGCCTCGGCGCAGAGCGGTTCATCGTCGCCTACGAGGTCGATGGCTGCGACCTGGTCACGGTCGACGGGCGACCGGAACCGACCGGCCTCGACGGCACTCCCCCCGATCTGACCGTCATCGCCAGCGCCCCGGCCCGGCTGATCTCCATAACCGACGAACGATGCGAAGCCCCGGAGGCGTTGTGGGCCAGTGTCGATCCGCCGGGCGATCTCGAGAGCACTGCGGCCATGCTGTTCGGCGACGACCGGCCCGAACACGTCGACCGTATCGCAGCCGGTCACGCCGTGATGGCCGCCTTCGAACGGGGTGCCGGCACGGTGTTCAACGCCGGAACCACCGACTGGGCCTACGGTCTCGACCCGCCCGATGGCCCGGATCCAGCGGTAGCAGCCATCACCGCCAATGTGCTACGCCACCTCACCACCAATGACACCAGGTTTCGGACCCACTGACTAGGGTAGACGCAGGATTGAACGCATCCGATCCGCGATCGCGAGGATCCGGATTCCCGAACGCACGGAGGGCCGATGGCTCAGTCACCACACACCGACCAGGACGCTGTCAACCATCGGCCGATGTCCGGTGACGGGTCCACCCCGATTCGGGCCGTCGACCGCCTCCGGTCCATCTACCGAAGCGACGGCCCGTTTGCCACCGTCTATCTGGCGGCCGCCGACTCAACCCATGAGGTCTGGGCCGCCGTGCGACCCGACCTCATCGAGCAGGGTGCGACCGAGGCGGCCATCCGGGCGATCGAGGCCCGCCTGAGTCTCCCGGCGCCACAGCACACCGCAGGTCACTGCCTGATTGCGGCGGCCGACGGCACCACGATCGTCGATCATGCGGCCGATCCACCACATTACGATCTGGCCTTCGTCGATACGCTGCCCTATGCCGCCCCGCTCCTCGAGTGGGACCAACGGCGGGTCGCTCACGTTGTCGTCACCGTCGGTGATGACGGCGCCGATATCACGTCGTTCGACGTCAACCATCGCGCCGAAACGACGGTGCACTCCGACGAGTCCGCAGGCCCGGGTCCCGCTCACGGTCTTGCCGATGCCGTGGTCGAGGCCTGCGAAGCGATCTCCGCCCGCCTAGTGGTCGTAGCCGGCGATGAGGGTCTGACCGGATCCGTGTCGGAAGCGCTCGTGGCTCGTCTGCCTGTGACCTGTCGGGTAGTCACCGAATCGGCGGATGATCTCGACGATCTCGTCGATCTCGTGGTTCGCCACGTGGCCGACACGGTGGCCAGGACCACCGTCGATCATCTTCGTGATCATCGTTTCCTGCGCACGCATGAGGCAGCGGTCGACGGCGTGGCCGACACCATCGCCGCGTTGGCGGCGGGGGCGGCGGAACGGGTGCTGATCCATGACGATCCGGCCGATCAACGCCGCCTGTGGATCGGGCCCGGGCCCACCGACCTGTCGCTCACCCAGGTTGGCAACTTCGTGCAGGCCCGGCTCAACGACGCCATCATCCGCAGCGCCGTCCTTCAGGGGGTCAACGTCCACATCATCCCGTCGACCGGCGATACCGGCCCCGACGACGACACGGCGGCGTTCACCTCGTAGAGGAACCGGGGGCCGTCAGCGCTCGTTGTCGTTGATCAGCAAACCGGACAGCGCCCAACTGACCAGGCTGATGACCAGCGCACCGAGGAACGCCGGCACGAAGCCGTCGATGGCGAGGTTGTCGGTGAGCCAGGCCGTCGCCCCGAGCATGGCGGCATTGATGACGAGCGTGAACAGGCCGAGCGTGAGCAGGAGGGCGGGGAACGTCAGGACCAGTACCACCGGGCGAATGAACGCGTTGATCAACCCGAAGACGATGGCCACGAACAGGATCGATCCGACGTCCTCGCTCAGTGTTATGCCGTCGATGAAACGGGCGGCCACCCAGAGGGCGGCGGCGTTGATGATGACCCGAAGGGCGATGCGAATCATGGTTGCAGCCTAGCTCGGGTCGTCGGGTTAACCGGGTGCGGGCTCGATCCCGGTGAGATCGATCCGATACCGCCTGCCCGGGCCGCCACCCTGGGACGGGGGCATCGTGAATCGTTCGTACAGCTCGCCGCCGGCGGCCTCGATCACCTTGCACGACGCGACGTTCTCCTCGTTGGCGGTGAGTTCGACGTAGTCGAGACCTCGGGCTCTGACCTCGGGCAGGATCATCCGCAGCGCCTGGGTGGCGTAACCGCGCCGGCGTTTCCAGTCGACGACGCCGTAACCGATGTGGCCCAACACGTAGGGCGGGAGGCTCTCGTCACCATCGGCAACCCATCGGAAGCTGATCCCACCACAGAACTCGCCGTCCCAGATCCACTTCCTGTAGCCGGGAATGCGAGGAACCATGGTCCCGTCGGGCAGCTCGATCGGCGGCGCCGTGCCGTCGAGGTTGATGTCTTTGGCCAGGAAACCATCGGGATCGGCCTCGATCGCCTCGATCTGCTTGCGCCGCTCCTCGGGGCGGCTCGCCGACGGGGACCACCCTCGCTCCAGGGCGGCCACATAGTGCGGCAGCAGCTCGTGGCTCGGCCATCGCAGCTCCATGGACAAAGCCTACTTCGGGCCTCGTAGCCGTTCAGCCGGAATTCGCCGGCCGCGGCCGCTCCTCCGCCGGGGTGCGCCTCGACCCCTCCGGTACGGGACAGTTCCGTCAAGGCGGCCGCTCGATGGGCCACAATGGGTCGGTGCCTCTGAGTTCCCCTCACGTCACCATGGCGTGGGCCGCCGCTTTGGTCGGGCGCACCGAAGAGCTCACACGCCTGTCGGCTCTCGCCGATGGGGTGAGGGAGGGCGGCGCCCAGCTGGTCGTGCTGTCGGGCGATGCCGGCATCGGCAAGAGCCGCCTCGTAGCCGAGTTCGTTTCCCGGCTTGGCCAGGCGGGTTGGGGCTGCCACGTCGGCCACTGCATCGAGTACGCCGATCGCTCCCTGCCGTTCGGCCCGATCGTCAACGTCCTCCGATCCCTGCTCCTCGACAACCTCGAAGAGGTCGACGAACTCGTCGGTCACCATCGTCTCGATCTGGCGAGCCTCCTCCCGGAGCTGGGAAGCGATGACGCAAGCGGCGCGTCGACGGCGGGCGATGTCGATCGTGTCTTCGATGCCATTTCGACAACGCTGGCCGAGGCGTCCCGGCGACGGCCTGTTGCCGTCGTCGTCGAGGACATCCATTGGTCCGACGCCGCCACCCGCGACCTGCTGGGTTCGCTCGTTCACAGCCTCGGAACCTCCAGGGTCCTGCTCGTCGCCACCGAGCGCAGTGGCGCCGTGCCCCGCGGTCACCCACTTCGACTCTGGCTGGCCGAGCAGCGGCGGTTCCCCAACGTCACCACTCTGGAGCTCGATGGGTTGTCGCGAGGGGAGCTGGCCGAACAGGCCCGGAACATCCTGGGCCGTGCCCCGGCCGCCGCGCTGGTCAAGGACCTTTTCGAGCGCACCGGAGGCAACCCGTATTTCGCCCACGAGCTGGTGGTGGCTCACCGCGATGGCATCGAGACGCTGCCATCGTCACTCGCGGAGTTTCTCACCAGCCGGATCGAGCGTCTGGCCGAGGACGAGCGGGCGGTGTTGCGGGCCGTCGCCGTCGCCGGTGGTGCCGTCAGCCACGCCATGCTGGCCGCCATGCTGCCGGAGCTGTCGATCGGCCCGATCGTGCGCAGCCTGTACGACGCATCGATCCTGGTGATCGACGGGTCCGACTACACCTTCTGGCACGCACTGCTCCGGGAGGCGATCCTGGGTGATCTGTTGCCGTTCGAGGCCGAGGATCTGCACCGTCGGGCTGCCGAGGCCATCGCACACGATCCTTCGCGTGGTTCCTCTCCGAGCGAGCTGGCCAACCTGGCCCTGCACTGGGGCGAGGTCGACGATCCGGACCGGAGCCTCGGAGCTGCAGTCGAGGCGGCCGACGCCTCTGCCGCCGTGGCGGCCTACGAGACGGCGGCCGAGATGGCACTGCAGGCCATCCGGGCCTGGCCCCACGCCGACAGTCCCGAGGAGCGCACCGGTCGCAGTCGGGACCACCTGCTTCTGCAGGCGGCCGAATGGCTGGCCGCCTGCTATCGCGGTGCCGAGGCGGTTGATCTCCTGACCGGAGCGTTGGCCGGTTGGGCCGGCGACCTTCCCGCCGGCCGGCGGGCGTTGGTGCTGGCCCGCATGGCTCCCATCGAGTTCCATCTCGGGCATCCCACCGAGGCGGCCGAACTCCTGGTCGAGGCGGCGCGGCTCGTCGCCAACGAGCGCTCGCCCGAGGCCGCACAGGTGCACCACCGGATCTCGAAGCAGGCGCTGGCCGACGGGCGGATCCAACCCGCCCTCGACGCCGCCGAGCGAGCCATCGACATCGCCGGCGTGCGGGGCCCGACGGTGGTGCTGGTCGAGGCGCTCACGACCAAGGCGCTGGCCATCGGGGTCACCCGTGACCTGGAGGCGGGAGTCGCCCTGGCCCGGGAAGCGCGCCGGCTGGCGCTGGCCGAGGGCTTCGTGTCGCAGGTGGCCAACACCTACCGGACCGAGATGCTGATATTCCACTTCCGCAAGGGCCGCACCGAGGCCTGCCTCGACGCCAGCCGGCAGGGGCTGGCCTACGCCGATCGTTACTGTGGCCCTCGTTGGCGCGCCGAGTTCCGGCATGACCTGTGCGATGGATACGTCGAGGCCGGTCGTCTCAACGATGCCAAGCCGCTCCTCGATCAGCTCCTGGCCAGCAGGCTCGATGACCTGCGACGGCTCACCGTGCTGCAGGTCGCCGGGCTCCATGCCCTCTGCACGGGGTCGCTCGATGAGGCCGAGAGGTTCCTGAACGATGCCACCCGGATCGCCGAACAATTCGAGTCGGCCCAGGAAACCGGCCATCAGGACCGCCTGCTGGCCGAACTCGCCCGCCGACGGTCACGCCTCGACGAGGCGGTCGAGCTGATCGATCAGGCCCTCGAGCTTCAGTCGGACAGCGACAATCTCACCTACACCCGCGAGTCGATCGTCGAGAAGGTGCGCATCGCGAAGGCCTGCGTCGATCTCGGCCGCGACGACACCTCGGGGATGCTGGCCGAGGTCACCGCACTGGTGAAGAGCTTCACGGGCCCCGGCGAGGCGAACGCCGCCTTCCGGTCGCTCATGGAATTGGCGCTCGCCTCGATCCACGAGCCGATCGACCTCGACGCCGCCGGCGAGACGATCCGGCTTCTCGAGTCGTCGGGGTTCCGCTATGAAGCGGCCCAGGTCCGACTGCTGTGCATCGAACGGCTGATCGGCTCTCGGACCGACCGCTCCCGGCTCGGCAACGAGGTCGGGGAGCTGCACGAGATCGCCACCACCCACGGGATGGCCTGGATCGCCGACAGGGTGGCCGCGCTGGCCAGGGCGGCCAGGATCGAGGTGCACACGCCGGCTCAGCCACCGCCTCCCGGCCCGACCGAGCCCGAAGCGCCCTATCCACACGGCCTCACCGAACGGGAGGTCGAGGTGTTGTCGCTCGTCGCCCAGGGTCTGACCAACAAGGCCATCGGGAAGCGACTCTACGTCAGCCCTCGCACGGTCAGCACCCACGTTTCGAATCTGCTGGCCAAGTTGGGGGCGCGCAATCGTGGCGAGGCCGCTGCGGCCTACCACCGGCTCGGCCTCGACGCGGTCGTCGACCTCGACCAATCGCTCACGGTCGACGGGCCAGGCCGGTGAGGTTCCCGCTTCCGGCCGGCCACAGGCCACGACGTGCACCCCCGGCACCGGTCTGACGAAACCCACGACGTCAGGGCCGCACTGCTTGACTGGAACGGTCCGCCGACCCTCAAGGGCCGGCGGACCGCTCGCTGGCTTGGCTCGCCGCCACCGCGTCGCACTGCACGATCCACCCTAGAACTGGTGGGGCCGGAGCGGATCCGTCGAATGACGTATCCGTGGCGACGATGATGACGTATCCGGAAGACGGGCAGCCGGCGCTCCATCGGCGCGTCCAGGAGCCCTGGTCCGCCGTACCCTGTTCGCCATGGCGACCCGGCCGCCATGGAACTCCTCGGATTCGAAACCGAGCCGAGGGTGACCGTCGAGACCTTCACGTGCCACCCGAGGGCCATCATGCTGGGCGACGGCATCGAGTTGACCGCCACGATTCGCTCGGCTGCACCGTACGACCAGCACCTCGTGGTCGATTACGTGATCCACCACCCCACGGCGACCGGCGCGATCTCATCCAAGGTGTTCACGTGGACGAACCTCCGCCTCGGCGTTGTTCCACTTCACCCCTGGGCCGGCCCACCGTCAGGTTAGATGGCGCTCGGCAATCGCCTCCACGATCTCGGGCGGATGGTCCCAATGCGGGTCGTCGGAACGGGGATGATGAAAGACGAGATCGGTGAAGCCCAGCGACCGGTAGTACTCGGCCGTTTCGTCGAAGTTCTCGATCGAGGCCATCGGATCGCCGTCGAGACCCGAGATCATCACGATCCTGTCGACGGTCGCCGGATCCCGATCGGCGTCGATGCAGGTCCGCTCGAACAACTTGACCTGGGCGGCGATGGCCGCTCGATGTTCCGACGGTGACACGTCGGGATCGGGGCCGCCGTTGGTGATCCAGGCGTCACCCCGGCGGGCCGCCAGCCGCACCCCTCGGGGCCCCCTCCCGGCCATGGCCAGCGGAACCCGCGGGCTCTGCACGCAACCGGGGATCATCCGGGCCTCGTTGATCGTGTACCACCGGTCTTCGTGGTTGGCCAGTTCGCCGCGGAGGAGTCCGTCGAGCACGGTCGCGAACTCCGTGAGGCGTTCGATGCGCTGGCCCGGTGTCAACGTGTCCTGGCCAAAGGCGGTGGCGTCGAAGCCGATTCCACCGGCGCCGATGCCGAGTGTGAGCCGACCGTCGGAGATGTGGTCGATCGTCATGGCGTCCTTGGCCAGGGTCACCGGGTGGCGGATGTTGGGGTTCGACACCATGGTTCCGATCCGGATGCGTTCGGTGGACGCGCCAATCCCGGTCAACCACGGATAGATGCCGTGCCACGGGCGATCCCGGTACCGGCGCCAGGTGAGATGGTCATAGACCCAGAGATGGTGGTAACCGAGCTTCTCGACGCGACGGGCGGCGGCCACCGATTCCGGCCAGGGGTCGGTCGGCATCAGAACCACGCCGAACCGAAGACCGGTGGTCATCAGTCGCTGTGCGGCGAGGCGTCGAGACCGAGATGGCGGATCAGGGCGTCGACGGCGACGGCGTAGCTGTGGCGCCCGAAACCGGCGACCACGCCGACACAGACCGCCGCCAGAACGGACTTGTGCCGGAACTCCTCACGGGCGTGGATGTTCGAGAGATGGGTTTCGACGACGGGCAGTTCGGAGCCGGCGATGGCATCCCGGAGGGCGATGCTGTAGTGGGTGAAGGCCCCGGGGTTGAAGACGACACCGGCGACCTCGGTGCGGGCCTCGTGCAGTCGGTTGATCAGATCACCCTCGATGTTCGACTGGAAGTCGACGATCTCGACACCACGTTTGCCGCCGGCAGCTCGCAGTTCGGCCATGATCTCGTCGAGGGTGGCCGTGCCGTAGATCTCGGGCTCGCGGGAGCCGAGTAGGTTGAGGTTCGGTCCGTTCAGGACGAGAATCCTGGAGATCACCATCGTAGGCTACCCGATGACCGGGGCTGTAGGGATCGGAGTTCGACGGACGGACGCCGAGCGGTTCGTTGTCCCAGAATCGGCGTACAGTTTTGCCATGACCGCGACCGAGCCCGCCACCCATCAGCACCTCGAACCGCGCCTTCGCGCCGCGCTGCCCGGCGGTGTCGACTACGCCACCGTCCGGTTCAGCGAGACCCGGGCCGAGTATCTCGCCGTGCGCCAAGGCGTCGCCCAGCCGCCGTCCACCTCGGTCGATGCCGGGGCGATGATCACCGTCTGGGCCGACGGGGGCGTCGGCTATGCCGCCACGTCGGATCTCACCGAGTCCGGCCTGCGAGCCGCGGCCCGACAAGCGGTGGCGTGGGCTCGCACCACCGCCGGGCGAACCGTCGCTGCCGCTCCACCCGCCGTCGATCCGGTCGGCTCGTATCACTCGCCGGTAATCGAACCGTGGGACCGGACCTCGCTGGCCGACCGCCTCGAGCTGCTCGTCGAGACCGACGCCGCACTCGACGTCGACGAACGCATCGTCGATCGGGTCGCCGCGCTGCGCCGCACCGACATCGACTCACTCATCCTCACCACCGGGGGCGGTCGGGTCGAACAGCTGACCCGCAACACGTTTCCCACGATGTACGCCACCGCCAACTCCGGAGCGCTCACCCAGACCCGCACCTACGGCCGCAACGCCAATGTCGGCCAGGGCGGCCGGGAGGTCCTCGACCGATTCGACTTCAACCGGCGTGCGGCCGAGGTCGGTCACGAGGCGATCGAGCTGCTGGAAGCCGACAACTGTCCGACCGGCACCATGGACGTCGTGCTCGCCCCCGATCAGATGATCCTCCAGATCCACGAGTCGATCGGCCATCCACTCGAACTCGATCGCATCCTCGGCGACGAACGGAACTACGCCGGCACCAGCTTCGTCACCCTCGACATGTTCGGCAGCTACCGCTACGGCTCCGACCTGCTCGACGTCACCTTCGATCCCACCATCGAGGGCCAGCTCGCCTCCTACGGGTTCGACGACGAGGGCGCCGTGGCCACCAAGCAGTACCTCATTCGAAACGGCATCCTCGAACGACCTCTCGGGGGGGCGATTTCGCAGGCTCGGGCCGCATCACAGGGCGTAGCCGTCGAGGGCGTGGCCAATTCGAGGGCCTGCAGCTGGAATCGCCCGCCGATCGATCGGATGGCCAACATCAACGTCGAACCGGGCACGGACTCCTTCGAGGATCTGATCACCGGGGTGGAGCACGGCGTGTTCCTGCAGACCAACAACTCGTGGTCGATCGACGACAGCCGCAACAAGTTCCAGTTCAGCTGTGAATACGGGCGTCTCATCACCGACGGCGAGCTGGGGCCGGTTGTCCGCAACCCCAGCTACCGGGGGGTCTCCGCCACCTTCTGGCGCAGCCTCAGCGGGGTCGGTGATCCATCCACGTCACAAGCCCTGGGCACACCGAACTGCGGAAAGGGTGAACCGAACCAGGTCATCAGCACCGGGCATGCGTCTCCGGCCTGCCGGTTCTCGGCGATCGACGTGTTCGGAGGTGCGGCATGACGGGTGAGCCGGTTCTGAAAGACGCACCCGCCGGTGCCGTCGGCGACGTCCGCAGCTACTTCGCCGAGCTGGTCACGTGGGCCAACGCCCGGCTGACCGCCGAGGAGATCCTCACCTGTTACCTGGCCGCCGAGGATTCGAACTTCGTGCGCTTCAACCGCAACCTGATCCGTCAGGCGGGCTCGGTGTCGCAGCGCCGTCTCACCCTCGATCTCATCGCCGGTTCCCGTCACGCTTCGGGCTCGCTGCAACTGTCGCAGGATCAGAGCATGGATCGGGCGGCGCTGGCGTCGATGATCGACAAGCTCCGGGAGCAGCGACGGGTCATGCCCGAAGACCCGTATCTGGCTGTTTCCACCGACAATCCCTCAACCGACGACGTGGCGACGGCCGACGAACGCGACCCGTCGTCAATCGTCGACGAGATCCAGACCGTGGCCGGTGACCGCGACCTCGTCGGCATCTACGCCGACGGCACGGTCAACCACGGGTTCGCCAGCTCGCTCGGTCAGCGCAACTGGTACCAGTCGGACACGTTCAACTTCGATTGGAGTTTCTACCTCCACGGCGACAAGGCGGTGAAGAACAGCTACGGCGGTCAGGTCTGGAACAGCTCGGCGTTCGCCACCAAGGTCGATGCCGCGTCCCACCAGCTCGACTCGCTGGCCCGACCGCCTCTTGATCTGAAGCCGGGCCGGTACCGCACCTACCTGAGCCCTACGGCGGTGGAACAACTGCTGCGGATCGTGGCGTGGGGCGGATTCGGATTGAAAGCTCATCGCACGAAACAGACGCCGCTGCTCCGGATGGCGGCCGATGGCGCCGGGTTGGATCCGTCGGTCCACCTCACCGAGGACACCGCCGGTGGAACGGGGCCCAACTTCCAGCATCAGGGGTTCGTGCGCCCGGATCAGGTTGTGCTGATCGACGAGGGTCACCTGGCCGATCAGCTCGTGTCACCGCGATCGGCGAAGGAGTACGGGGTGCCCACCAACGGTGCCTCCGATTTCGAGCAGCCCTCCGCGATGGCCATGGCGCCCGGGTCCCTGCGAACCGCCGAGGTTCTCGACGAACTCGGCACCGGCCTGCTGGTCGGCAACCTCTGGTATCTGAACTTCTCCGACCGCACGGCGTGTCGCACCACCGGTATGACCCGCTTCGCCACCTTCTGGGTGGAGGGTGGAGAGGTGGTGGCCCCGGCCAATGTGATGCGGTTCGACGACACGATCTACAACCTGCTCGGCGAGAAGCTGGTGGGGCTGACCGATTCCACGGAGACGCTGCTCGACGCCGGTACCTACCAGGCCCGATCCACCGACTGTGCCCGGCTGCCGGGCGCGCTCGTCGAGGAGATGGCCTTCACCCTGTAACCCGGACCGGCTCCTGCACAACGACGCCGGATGGAACGTCTAGGTGAAGTGGCGAGGCTGGAGGAGGGCGATCAGCTCGCAGGAGTAGTTGCCGATCCGCGACCAGGTGGCGCCGTTGTCGATGACGGCCACCGTTGCGGTGCGCATGGCGGCGTTGGCGCCGGTGAGCACCTCGACGGTTCGGGTCCAGGTGGTGTCGTGACCCACGATCAGACAGGTGCCGACCTCGTCGCCCAGCTCGCGGAGTTCGTTGAGCACGACTCCGACGGATGTCTCGTAGAAATCGTCGGTCTCCCGGATCGGGCAATTCCACCTGCCGGCCTCGGCGGCCAGCTTTGCCGTGGTGGCCGCCCTGACGGCGGTCGAGGTGATGACAAGATCCGGGGTCAGCCCGATTTTCGTGATCAGCTTGCCCATCCGACGAGCGGCCTTCACGCCGCGCTTGTTGAGCGGACGCTGGTGGTCGCCGGTCTTGGCCGACCAATCGGATTTGGCATGCCGCATTACCAACAGCATGACGCGATGGTAGCCGCTGAAGCGGGTAACAGGGTTCGTTTGGATGTTCTCGGGTGATCGGGCGCTACGGACCGATGGTGCCGGCGGCGGGGGCCCTCGTCAGATCAACTACCATCGGGCTCGATGCGCTGCGTCCTGCACGTCGGAACCGAGAAGACCGCCACCACCTCGCTCCAGCGCTGTTTCGACACCGAACGGGCGACCCTCGCGGCCGAGGGTGTCGCCTACACGCGGTCGGCCGGTGTCGGCAACAACTGGCGTCTGGCCGTGGCCGCGTACGACGACCACCGTCATGACGACCGGAGCGCCGATGCCGGCGTCGAGGATCGCCACTCGAGGCGCGCCTTCCGCAGCCGCCTCGTCGCCGATCTGACCTCGGAACTGGCCGCCGTCCGTGCCGAACACCGGATCGACACCCTGCTGCTCTCCTCGGAGCACTTTCACTCGCGGCTGACCACGGTGCCGGAGATCACGCGATTGGCCGGTCTCCTGGCCGATCTCGGCATCACGGCCACCAGGGTGGTCATCTATCTTCGCGACCCCGTGTCGCTGGCCGCGTCGCTGCATTCCACCGTGGTCAAACACGGGTCGACCCGCCGGACCCCGCCACCGCCGGAGCATGCGACCTACTACCGCCACCTGTGTGATCACCGGAGCAGCATCGAACGGTGGGGCGCCGTGTTCGACGACGTCACGCCTCGCCTGTTCGAACCCGACGCCCTGATCGGCGGCTCGATCGTGAGCGATTTCCTCGACGTCCTCGGGCTCGGGTCCCTCCCGGTCGACACCCATCTCCACGAGTCCCATCTGAATCGGAGCCTGTCAACCGCGGAGATCGAGGTGGTGAGTCGGGTCAACGAACACGTCCCCTACGCAATCGAGGGCAGGCCGAACCCGCGCCATGCCGAGCTGGTGGCAACGCTCGAGCGCCTTGGCACCGGACCGGGTTACCGCCTGCCACCCCGGCTCGCCGCGCGCTACCGGGAGGCGTTCGCCGACTCGAACGAATGGGTCAGACGGCGGTTCTTTCCCGAGCGCGACCATCTGTTCGCAGCCGACCGCCCCGAGTACGAGCCGGAGCCGTCGCCACCCGGCTACGACGGCCTGGCCGCGCTACTCGTGCAGTTGATCGAGCGGCTGGGAGATCACCCGCCCTCGACCTGAACTCCACCCCGACGGAACCCCACCCCCGCCGAAGCACGAGGAGGTTGCGGCCCCCGACCTCAGGCGGGCTGACGGGCGTGGTCGTAGACCGCCGTCTCGAAGTCGAGGAATCCACCGACCGAGGTCGGATCGACGAAGGGGAGGAGCTGGGTGGCCCAGAAACCGCCGAGGCCGTTCCGGCGATCGATCCAGTAGTAGAGATTGGCGAGGCCGGCCCAGGCGATCGATCCGGCGGGACGGCCGGTGGGCGCGTCCTCGTCGTTGATCATGAACGTGAGAGCCCACGTCTTCGGCATGCCGGGGAAGAACTCGGCGTCGTTCGAGAAGGCCGGGTTGACGCCGGGCAGCATCTTGATGGTCATGCCCTCGGGCAGATGGTTGCCGGCGGCCATCTCCACCGTCTCCGGCTTCAGAATCTGCTCGCCCCCGGGGCCGCGGCCGTCGTTGAGCCACATGCGGATGAACTTCACGTAGTCGTCGGCGGTGCCGTAGAGGCCGTGACCGCCCATGTGGAGATCGGGATCGGGTGGCAGCTCGAAGTCGGGCAACGGGGTGAGGCTGCCGTCCTCCGGAGACCGGGCGTGGATGCAGGCCAGTCGGGAGCGCATGTCGTCGGTCAGGGAGAACGCCGTGGAGGTCATGCCGAGGGGATCGAGGATCCGCTCGGTCATGACCTCACCGAGGCGCTTGCCGGTGATGGCCTCGACGACCATGCCGGCCCAGTCGATGTTCGATCCGTACTCCCACTGCTCACCGGGATCGAACAGGAGCGGGGTTTCGAGCGACGCCCACGTGGCGCTCACCACGCTCGGGTACCCCTGGCTCTCGGCCAGCTGCGTGTAGGTCTCGTTGAAGAAGTCGTAGGCGAACCCGGCGGTATGGGTGAGCAGGTGGCGGGTCGTGATATCGCGTTCGGGGGCCCGAAGTCGTGGTTCGCCGTCGTCCTCGATGCCGTCGAGGACCTGGATCTCGCCGAGGCGGGGAAGGTACTCCCTGGCCGGCGCGTCGAGATCGAGCTTGCCGTCCTCGACAAGCTGCAGGGCGGCGGTGCCGGCGACGGCCTTGGTGGTCGAGAAGATGGCGCAGACGGTGTCGGTGGTGAACTCGGTTCCGCCACCAAGGATGCGCTCGCCTCGCGCCCCCTCGTAGATGTTGCCGTTGCGGTCGGTGGCCACGGCGGCGACGCCGGCGACACGCGGCGAACCGGCCGTGACACCGTCGAGAACCGCGTCGATGGCGGAGGTGAGATCGCTCATGAGATGTTTCCCTTCTCCTTCTTCGTGCTTCGCCCATCGTCAACACTACCTGTGCGCCGCCGGGTGTGTCGACCGGGTGAAGGCGGCCGATAGCGTCGGATCGCATGACCAACTCGCTGTTCGGAAGTGCGGTCCTGCGTATCGAGGATCCCGATCTGCTGCGGGGTCGCAGCAGCTATGTGGCCAACATCGACCTCGACGGCGCCCTGGTCGCCCACTACGTCACCTCGATCCACGCCCACGCCGAGATCGTCGGGATCGACATCGACGACACCCGGACGATGCCCGGTGTGGTCGATGTGGTGACCGCGGCCGACCTTGTCTGGAACGGCGAACGGCTCGGTCCGCTCCCCTCCCCGATGCCGGGCTACCCCGAGGATGTACATCGTCCGGCACTGGCCGACGACCGGGTCCGCTTTGTCGGCCAGCCGGTGGCCGTCGTCGTGGCCACCACGGCGGCGCTGGCGGCCGACGCGGCCGAGACGATCGTGGTCGACTACCGACCGCTACCGGCCGTCGTCGACCCTCGCCTCGCCGCCGAACCCGATGCACCGCTGCTCTTCGACCATCTCGATTCCAACGTCCTCATCTCCGCTGAACTCAACGATGACCCGATCGACTTCTCCGACTGTGAGGTCGTTGTCACCGAGGTCTTCCACAACCAGCGGATCGCCCCGAGCCCGCTCGAGACCCGCTCGGCGGCGTCGCTGTGGACCGACGACGGAAGGCTCGTGCACCACATGGCCAACCAGGGTGCTCATCCGATTCGGAAAGCGATGGGCGCCTACTACGGACTCGAGCCCGACCAGGTCCGGGTCGTGACCAAAGACGTGGGTGGTAGCTTCGGGGCCAAGGCCGAGAACTACCCCGAGGACATGTTGTTGCCCTTCCTCGCCCACCGTGCCGGTCGAGCGGTGCGCTGGACGCCGGCCCGATCGGCTGACATGACCGGGCTCGGCCACTCCCGCGACCAGTATCAGCGGTTCACGATCGGCGGTGACCGCGACGGCTCGATCAAGGCGATGGAGATGCATGTCGTGGTCAACAACGGCGCCTACTCCTCGATCGCGCCGGCCCACGCCGCCAACGCCGGCATGGTCATGCCCGGTCCGTTCCGGGTGCCCCGATCCCGCTGGACCTACGACGTCGTTGCCACCAACACCACGCCCCAGGCCGCCTACCGGGGCGCCGGCCGACCCGAGGGCGGCGCAGCGGTCGATCGGGCCGTCGATCGGTTCGCGGCCGAGATCGGACTCGATCCGCTGGAGGTCCGACGTCGGAACATGCTGCGGGCCGACGAGTTGCCGTGGACCAACCCGACGAACCTGACCTACGAATCGGGCGATTATCCTCGAGCGCTCGACAAGCTGGTCGAGGAGCTGGACTACCACGGTCTGCGGGCCGAGCAGGCGGCCCGCCGGGATTCGGGCACGGCAGACGGCGGGCGGCAGCTCGGCATCGGGTTGTCGACGTTCATCGACCGCACGGCCGCCTACCCGGGCACCGAGTTCGGAGCGGTGCGGTTGCAGGCCGACGGGTCGTTTCGAGTACTGACCGGCTCCTCACCCCACGGCCAGGGCCACTACACCTCCTGGGCCATGTTGGTGGCCGAACGCACGGGTGTGCCGATCGAGCGGGTCGAGGTCGTGCACGGCGATACCGACGTGGTGCCCCGGGGCGGCATGACCGGCGGCTCCAAGGCGGCCCAGAAGGCCGGCAACGCGGTGGCGCTGGCGGCCGATGAGATGGTGGCGGTCGGACGCACGACCGCGGCCGAGCTCCTGGAGGCCGCGGTGGGCGACATCGTGCTCGACGGCGGGGTGTTCCACGTGGCCGGGGCGCCCGGTGCGGCATCGGTCGGCTGGGTGGAGATCGGTGACCGACTCGCCGCCGAGGGCAACGGTGATGAGGGCGGTGACCGGGACTCGTTTCGCCATCAGTGCGTCGCCGACTTCGACGTCGAGGCCGCCTCGGTTCCCTACGGCGCCTACGGAGCTGTCGTCGAGGTCGACCTGGAGACCGGCGCGATCGAGCTGCTCCGCATGGTGACCGTCGACGACGCCGGTGCCATCCTCAACCCGATGCTGGCGCTTGGCCAGGTCCACGGCGGCTTGGGCCAGGCAATCGGTCAGGCGCTGTACGAGGAGTTCGTCTACGACGCCGACGGCAACCCGCTGACCGTCAACTTTCTCGATTACGGCATCCCGGCGGCGACCGAGATGCCGTCGTTCGAATCGCACCTCATCGAGATTCCCACGGAAACCAATCCGCTCGGCGTGAAGGGCATCGGCGAATCGGCCGCCATCGGCGGGGTCCCGGCGGTGCAGAACGCCGTGATCGACGCCCTGTCCCACCTCGGGGTCAAACACCTCGATCTGCCGGTGACCCCGCTTCGGGTTTGGGAGGCCACGCACCGGAACCGGCCCGGAGGAGCAGCCACAGCGTGAACGCCGCCTCGGCGATCACCGCCGGACCGGCGACGATGGCGGTGAAGACAGCCGCGTTGTCGGCGTAGCCTGCGACGAGGGTGTAGGCCGCCGTGTCGAAGATGTAGGCCGCACCGGCCACGGTGAGTACGATGCCGAGCGCCCGGCTGGTGATCGGAGACCGCAGGATCAGGGCGCCCAGCAGGATGAGGTGGACGCCGAAGGCGACGAGTCCGACCAGCCAGGTGACGTTGAAGGCCTCCAGCGCCAGCATCGTGTTCGCTTCGCGGATGGTGTCACCGAGTGCGGTGATGTGGGCGGCGGTGCCGTCGGTGGTGGTGCCGACCAGACGGAGCACCAGGTAGAGGAACACGACGGCCACGCCCAGGAACACCGTGTAGACGATGCGGAACCAGGCCGACAACGCCGAGAGGGCGGCACCGGCCGGGCGGAACAGGTGATAGAGGGCCCACGCCACAACGACGTCGAGCGCAAAGACGACGATGAACGCCACGATGGCGGCTCGCACCAGACCCTGGTTGTCGGCCAGGTTGGTGAAGGTGGTGGCGGCGTCCGCCGTGTCGACGAGGCGTTCCCGAACCATGAAGTTGGCGAACACCGCCAGACCGAACAGGGCCACGTAGGACCAGCCGGCCAGCAGGGCCATGGTGCGGGGATCGGGGTGTTCGCCGTGGGCCGCAGCGGGAACCCCGGAGGCGTTTGCCTCGAATGTCCGGTCGTCGAGTGCGAGGGTCATGATCCAACTCCTTCATCGCCACGAGTGGACGGTTCGGCGGGCGGGAGGTCGACGTCGATGACGGCTTTGCCGGCGACACGACCGGCGGCCAGATCGTCGAGCGCGTCGGGAGCCTGGCTGAGGCGGTAGGTGCGATCGAGGTGTGGCCGGACGTGACCGGCGGCGACGAGGACGAGCAGGTCGTCGAGGTGGGTGTGGTCTTCGGAGGCGACGAAGAACATGAGCCGTTGGGACACGAACGGGCTCAGTGCGGCCGCCCGGAGTTGCCGGCCGATACCACCGGTGAGGCTGTCACCGCCTTCACCGCCGACGATCACCAGCGTGCCGCTTCGGGTCAACGCCCGCCGGAGTTTCGACACCGGATTGCGGCCGCCGATGTCGATGATGACGTCGTAGCGGACCGTGCCGTCGACCGGGTCGGAGGCGCGGTAGTCGACGACGTGATCAGCGCCCAGTGATCGGACCATCTCGAGTTTGGGGCCGCTCGCCACGCCGGTCACCACGGCACCGTTGGCCTTGGCGATCTGGACCGCGTAGCTGCCAACACCACCGGACGCACCGAGGATCAGAACCCGGTCACCGTCGGCCACCCGGCCGTGGGTGACCACGGCCTGGAACGCGGTGGATCCGGAGATCGGGAGGGCGGCGGCATCGACGGCCGACAACCCGGCGGGGCGTGCGGTCACCTTCGACTCGTCGGCCACGGCGTAGTGGGCAAAGGACCCGGACGCCACCCCGACGACCTCGTCGCCCGGGACGAAACGGCTGACGTCGGAGCCGACGGCCACAACGGTGCCGGCCATGTCCATGCCGGGGATCGGCTGGCGGGGCCTCCTCAGTCCGAACATCAGCCTGACGAGATGGGGGGTACCCGACACGAGGTGCACCGTTCCCCGGTCGATGGCGGCGGCGTGCACCCGGACGAGGACTTGATTCGACGTCGGGGTGGGGACCGCCACGGTGGCCAACCGCAGCACGGAACCGTCGCCGTAGCGGTCCTGGGTGATGGCCGCCATGGTTTCGGCCGGACGTCCGGGGGCTGCATCGTGTTGGATGCGGTGATCGGTGAGCAGGTCGGTCATGAGCGTGTTCCTTGGTCGGTACGTCGGAGTGACGGTTTCGTACTTAGTACGACTGTTACCCTGAACGCTAGTGGTACTTTGTACGAACGTCAACGTACTTTGTACGAATAGTTTCGACTACGCTCCGAAGAACCGTTTCGGTGGGAGTACATGATGAGCAGCAAACCACTATCCCGGGACCGGGTCATCGAGGCGGCGGTGGCGCTGGCCGACCGCATCGGCATCGAACCGTTGACGATCCGCAAGCTGGCCGACGAACTCGGCGTCGGGCCGATGACGATCTACCACCACGTCGCCAACAAGGAGGACATCCTCGACGGCATGGTCGACACCGTCTTCTCGGAGATCGAGCTCCCGCCGCCCGACGAGGAGTGGACCGAGGCCATCGCCATCCGGGCCCGCTCGGCCCGGGAGGTGCTGGCCCGCCATCCGTGGGCGGCACCGTTGATGGAATCGAGGACCGACCCCGGTCCGGCCACGTTCGGCCATCACGATGCGGTGCTCGGGTGCCTTCGTCGAGCCGGGATGTCCTGGCCGCTCGTCGGCCACGCCTATGCCATGATCGACGCCTACATCTATGGTTTCGCACTCCAGGAGGCGGGCCTGCCGTTTGACACACCGGAGGAGGCGGCCGAGATCGCGGCGGCCATGGTGCAGCACTTCCCCGCCGACCTGTACCCCAACCTCGCCGCCTTCACCTTCGAACACATCCTGCAGCCGGGATACGATTTCGCCGCCGAGTTCGATGTCGGCCTCGACGTGATTCTCGGGGGCCTGGCCGATGCCGTCGCCAAGGAGCAGAAGGGCTGAGCGGCAGCGCGGAGACCCGAGTCATACGAACTCGAGCTCCACCGTCCGGCGACGCGGTGGACCGTCTCAGTCGTAGACGATGATTCCCCGCACGTTGTGGCCGGCGTGGAGGTCGGCGTAGCCCTGATTGATGTCTTCCAATGGGTAGCGGGCGGTGATCAGCTCATCCAGCAGCAGTCGACCGGAGCGGTACAACTCGAGCATCAGCGGGATGTCCGACAGCGGATTCGACCCGCCGAACACGGAGCCCTGGATGCGCTTCTGGTAGAGGGTGAGTTCGCGGGCGTTCACGGCGACGTCGGTGTCGGCGTTGCCCAGCGCCGTGACCACCACCGTGCCCGCCTTGCGGATGGCGGCGAAGGCGTGCCGGACGTGGTCGGAGGTGAGGACGCCGGTGCAGACGATGGCCGAGTCGGCGCCCTGGCCGTCGGTGACCGAGTGGGCGAAGGCGGTGGCCTCGTCCATCGTGGCGAAGGTCTCGGTGGCGCCGACCTGTGAGGCCACCTCGCGCTTCAGGGCGACGGGATCGACGGCGACGATGTGGGAGGCCCCGGCATCGCGAGCTCCCTGGACGGCGTTGACCCCGATGCCTCCGACGCCCATCACGATCACGGTGTCGCCCGGTTGGACGTCGGCCGAATTGACGGCCGAACCCCAGCCGGTGCCGACCCCGCATCCGGTCAGGCAGACCGCCTCCAGGTCGAGTTCGGGATCGATCTTGATGGCCGCGGCCACGTCGACCAGGGTGTGACGGCTGAAGGTGGCGAGCCCACACATCTGGGCCGCCGGTTCGCCGTCGAGCCACATGCGATACGAGCCGTCGGACCGGGTGCCGTCGCGCAGGAAGCGGCCCATGTCGCACAGGTTCTGGTGACCGGTCGAGCACCATCGGCATCGTCCGCACACCGGCAGGAACGACAGCGCAACGTGGTCGCCGATCTCCCAACCCGGCGTGTTGGGTCCGATGCCGATGACCACACCGGCGCCCTCGTGGCCGCCGGCGAACGGGAACGAGGCGACCGGGGCGTCGCCCTTGGCGTAGTGGTCATCGGAGTGACACAGCCCGGCCGCTCGCATCTCGACCAGCAGCTCACCCTGGCGGGGCTGCTCGATGTCGAGTTCGACCAGCTCCCACGATCCCGGCGCCTGACGCAGCACTGCCCCCGTTGTCTTCATGGACTCATCTTGCCCGTTCTGTCCGGGCTCGACGTGGTCGGCGGCGCACAACCCCCAGAGAACGAACGGTTCGGGCGGATGACGCGGCTCAGCCGGCGCGCGTCAGGCGAAGCACCTCGTCATCCGCGTGATGGGCATCGGGCGGTGGATTGGGACGGGACCGTGCGTCGTGGAGCTCGACGGTGAAGTCGGAATCGGCATCGGCGGTGAGCGCCTCGGCGATCTCGGCCACCGACACGAACTCGCCCGGGTCGAAGCCGTGATCGGCCGCCCGGTCGGGATCGACGACGTGGTGGACTGCGAGCAGCGTGCCCCCCGGGGCCACCGCGTCGGCGATACGGCGGATGGTCGCCGGAGTCACCGGGTGGTGGAAGGCCGGATACATCATGAGCACGAGGTCATAGGACTTGGGCTCCGGTGGGTCGACGAGCACGTTCGCCGTCCGCCACGTCACCGCAGCGGCCAGGTCGTCGGCTGCGGCCGCCATCCCGGCCCGTTCGATGGCGACCGCGGAGACATCGACCGCCGTGACATCCCAGGCCCGTCGGGCCAACCACCTGGCATCGGCTCCCTCACCGCAACCGATGTCGAGCGCCCGTCCCGGTGGGAGGTCCGCCACTTCGACTTCGACGGTCCCATTCGGATTGCCGCTCCACATGATCTCGCCGGCTGTGGCGTATTGGTGGTCCCAGAACTCGGCGGGGTTCCGCCGGGCGAGCTCGTGATCGTGGTCGTGCGCATCCGTGTGATGGTGATCGTGGGTGTGGGTGTGATCGTGCATGAGCCCGACACTATCCGTTCTGTCGATTTCGTCAATACTTCTTGCACTATTCGCAAACCCACAGCAGACTGTGTTGATGCGAGACACCGACCCCACCGCCGACATCGATGCCACGGCCCGCGCCCGCCTGCGGGCCATCCGCCAGAGCCTCGGTTGGTCGCTCGACGACCTGGCCGAACGGGCCGCTGTCGGACCGTCGACGATCAGCCGGATCGAAACGGGGAACCGGGCGTTGAGTCTCGACGTGCTCGTACCCCTCGCCCGTGCGCTCGGCATCGGGGTCGATGTGCTGGTGGCCCCGGATGACGACGAGGACGTGGTCATCCGACCCTCCCCGAGCGCCCACGGTGATATGACGATCTGGCCCCTGTCGCGACCCGACGGCACGACCACCGCGTTCAAGTTCCGCCTCGAACCACACGATCCGTCCGGCGCGCTACCGGAGTTGCAGGTCCACCCCGGCTACGACTGGATGTTCGTGGTCGAGGGCCGGGTCCTGCTGCTGCTGGGCGAACGGCGAATCGTCGTCGAGACCGGCGAGGCCGCTGAGTTCTCCACGATGACCCCCCACGCCATGGCCGCCATCGACAGGCCGGCGGAGATGATCATGATCTTCGACCGCCACGGCGAACGGGCCCACCTCCATACCGTGTGACCGTTCCCCGGTGGGTCGGGTCGGTTTCGGCCCGGGCTTGGCCGCCCGCTACGACCGGGTCAGGAAGAGCTGAAACTCGATGATTCCGAAGTCGTTGAGGCTGACGACGATCGCCGCCGAGGGTGCCGTGACGCCGTAGTCGGCGAAGACCACATCGGTGGTGCCGACGATGGCGATCGTGTCGCCCACGAGTTGGGCCTCGATGGCCACCTCGACGGGATTGGTGACGCCGTGGATGGTGAGGTCGCCGACGGCGGTGGCACTCACCGCCTCCCCCGAGGTCGGGTCGGCGCCGAGATCGATCGGTTCGGTGAGCACGAACGTGGCGGTCGGGAAGGTGCCGGTCTCGAGGGCCCGGCGGGCGGCCCCGTCGCGTCGGCTGATGTCGGTGGTGAGGGCGGTCATGTCGGCCTCGATCGACGCCGCGGTGACCGTCTGTCCGTCGATCGACACGGTCCCGGTGACCTCGGGGGTACGCCCGACCGCCTCGGTTCGACCGACCGTGGCCAGCTCTTCACCGATACGGAATCCGACATAGGTGCCGGTGGAGTTCTCGAAGCTGAACTCGCCGATCGAGGTGTCGACCGTCCAGTCACCGGACACATCGTCAAGATTTTCCACCGGCTCTGCGGCGGTCTCGGCAGGCTCGGCCGATTCACCGGCTTCGTCGGCGTCGGCGGTGTCACCGGATTCACCGTAGAGATCGGTCGCCCCGGTTTCGGCGTCGCCCTCCTCGTCATCCGTCTCGCCGGCTTCACCGGTCAGCTCGGCGGTGGCGGCGTCGAGGTCGGCGGCCGTGGGCGCGACGGTGCGGAGCTGTGTCCAAGCCACGACGCCGATGACGAGAACAGCGAGGAGCCCGACCCCGATGATGAGGGGCACGCGACCTCCCGGGCGATTCGAGGTGGGCGAGTCGGATCGTGGCTGAGACATGTCTGATCGTTCCTTGATCGGTCGGTTCCGTGGGAAGTCGGCAAGGCGAAGAGGCCGGCCTTACATGGCGTACGTGGCGAACGGTGAAATGGATCGGATTGTTTCGAAGATACCGGAGAATCACGGCGCGTCGACCCCGGGCGTAGGGGCGCCCCGGGCACGCTCCACGATGGCCAGGCCACCGAAGCCGGCCGGTGGACGGTTTCGCCACCAGCCTCCCGAGTGGATCTCAGTACCGGGCGCGTCGGGTCGATGGTAAAGGTGGAATGCCTGCTTCTGGACCAACACAAGGCGCCGAGCGACACGCCGCTTCAGTGAACCGATGGAAGTCGCACCCGTGGATGGCTCGCCTCCTGCGTCTGGCCATCCTGGTCGCGCCGCTGGCGATGTCGGTGGCGTTCACCTGGCTGGCCGGGGTGGTCGTGCCGCCGGAGCGGCTCGGAGTGCACCGATGGGTCTGGATCGGTCTGGTCTTTGTCGCCGCCAATCTGCTCCTTCTGGTTGCCGACCGGGCCAACCGACGGCTGCTCCCACTGGTGGCGCTGATGAAGCTCACACTGGTCTTTCCCGACCACGCCCCATCGCGAACGAAAGCGGCGCTGCGTCGCTCGAATTCGAAAACGATGCTTCGACAGCTCCAAGAGGCACGGTCACGGGGCGACGCAACCGAGGAAACATCGCATAGTGACTACCTGGTGCAGCTCCTGAAAGAGGTGAACGAACACGATCGTCTCACTCGTGGCCATTCGGAGCGGGTCCGAGCCTACTCCGAGATGCTCGGCGAGGAGCTGGGGCTCGACGAATCGGAGATGAACAAACTCCGCTGGGCTGCGCTCCTGCACGATGTGGGGAAGCTCTCGGTCCCCTCGGAGATCCTGAACAAGGACGGGCGGCCGACCGACGACGAATGGAAGGTGCTGTCGGGTCACCCGGCGGCGAGTCGTGAGCTGCTCGAACCCCTCCGTCCCTGGCTGGGCGACTGGGTCCACGCTGCCGACCAGCATCATTGCCGGTGGGACGGCAAGGGATACCCGGAGGAGTTGTCGGGCGAGCAAATCACGGTGGCCGGGCGGCTCGTGGCCATCGCCGACGCCTATGACGTCATGACCAGCGCCCGGAGCTACAAAGCCCCATTGAGTCCGGAGCTGGCCCGGCAGGAGCTGACCGAGTGCGCCGGTTCTCAATTCGACCCGGTCATGGTGCGGGCGTTCCTGCGAATCGGTCTGGGCCGCCTCAAGACGGTGGCCGGACCACTGGCGTGGCTGGCCAACCTGACCGGCTCCGCTCAGATACCGGGCACCGGCCTGTCGACGCTGACCACCACCGGGTGGACGGCCGGCGTGGCCGCCGCCGGTATGGTCACGGCAGCCGTGGGCGGTCTGGTCCCGGAATCGAGTGCCGCACCGGATCTCGCCTT
>JBFHME010000037.1:0-25240 GCA_041594435.1 Acidimicrobiales bacterium | reverse complement strand
GGCCACAGCCGAGCCGATCCGGGCAAGTACCGGCCCGACGACGAGGTCGCCGCCTGGATCGATCGCGACCCGATACCGATGTACCACCAGCGGCTCCTCGGACTGGGCGTCGACGAGGGCCGCCTGTCGGCCATCGCCACCCAAACCGCGGCGGCCGTCGAGACGGCGACACAGGAGGCGATCGACGGCCCGCTCCCCGACCTCGCCGCAATCTACACCGACGTCTGGGCCGATGGAGGCTGGCAATGGCGCAACTGACCTATCGAGACGCAGTCAGCCGGGGAATCGCCCAGGAACTGGCCAACGATCCGCGGGTCGTCTTTCTCGGAGAGGACGTCGCCGGCGCCGGCGGCGTGTTCAAAGCGACCACCGGGCTCCTCGAGGCGTTCGGTCCCGAACGGGTCCGCGACGCACCCATCTCCGAACAGGCCATCCTCGGTGCCGCCATGGGGGCCGCCATGACCGGCCTCCGACCGATCGCCGAAATCATGTTCAGCGACTTCCTCGCCGTGTGCTGGGACATCGTGGCCAACGAGATCGCCAAGAGCCGCTACATGACCGCCGGTCAGATGGAGTTTCCACTCGTCATCCGCACGGCCAACGGGGGCGGCTCCCGCTTCGGGGCCCAGCACTCCCAGAGCGTCGAGAACTGGGCCATGGCCATCCCCGGGCTGAAGGTCGTCGCCCCATCCACGGCCATCGACACGATCGGGCTGCTCGCCGCCGCGGTGCGCGACCCCGATCCGGTCATGTTCTTCGAGCACAAGTCCTGTTACCCGATGAAGTTCGACGTACCCGACGGCGACGATGATATCGTCGACGAACTCGGCGTCGCCAAGGTGGTGCGGCCGGGAAACGACGTCACGATCGTGGCCCTGGCCCTGATGGTGCACCGGGCACTCGACGCGGCCGAACGGCTGGCGGCCGAGGGCATCGACGCCGAGGTGATCGACGTGCGCTCCCTGGTTCCGCTCGACACGGCCACGATCCTGGCCTCGGTGGCCAAGACCAGCCGCCTCTACACCGTGGAGGAGAACCCCAGGCTCTGCGGCTGGGGGGCCGAGATCGCGTCGATCGTGGCCGAAGAGGCGTTCTGGGATCTCGACGGTCCGGTGGTCAGGATCACCACGCCGCATGTCCCTCTTCCCGCTGCCGACGCCCTGGAGGACGCCACCATCCCCTCGGTCGATCGCATCGTCGAGACGATCGCGAAGTCGGCCCGGATCTGAGCGGCGATCGGTGGCGCGCCACGTTGACCGAGCACGCCCGCCCACTGGATGCCTACCCCGGAGGGAGAAGACCATGTTTCCGGATCATCTGACGACGCTGGAGGACTACCGGCCCTTCGTCGGTGACGAGACGATCGACCGCATCCGCTCCAAGGCCGGCGAACTGCGAGGCATGCGGGTGGCCCACATGAACTCGACCTATCACGCGGGCGGTGTCGTGGAGATCCTCCTGTCGCTCACCGCCCTGCAGAACGAACTCGGCATCAACACCGAGTGGCGTCTCCTCCGAGGCACGGAGGAGTTCTTCCAGGTCACCAGGGAGATGCACGACGCCATCCAGGCCGGCGACCTCGATCTCACCGAGGACAAGAAGCGGATCTACGAGCAGGTGATGGCCGAGAACGCCATGCGCAACCACCTCGATCACGATGCCGTCTACCTCCACGACCATCACACGATGGGTCTGGTCGAACACGCCAGGAAGAGGGGGCCCTGGGTCTGGCGGTGCCACCTCGACCTGACCGATCCCCACCCGGATCTCGTCGCCTACCTCAAGAAGTTCGCCGACCGGTTCGACGCGATGATCTGCATCCTCGAGCAGTACAAGCAGTCGGCGTTCGACGTTCCCCAGTTCGCGATCCTCCCGGCCATCGATCCCCTCAAACCCAAGAGCCGTGAGCTCTCCCCACCCGAGATCGAACACATACTGGGTCGGTATGGGATTCCCGTCGATCTTCCCATCCTCACCCAGATCTCGCGATTCGACCGATGGAAGGACCCCCACGGAGTCGTCGACGCCTTCGAACTCGCTCGTCAGGAGGTCGACTGCACGCTGGTCATGGTGGGCAACCGGCCGGCCGACGACCCGGAGAAGAACGAGCTCTACGATCACCTGGTCGAGCGGCAACACGATCGGATGCTGGTCGTCGACGGTACGGATCAGCTGCTGGTGGCCGCCCTCCAGCAACACGCCACCGTCGTCCTCCAGAAGTCGCTGCGGGAGGGTTTCGGGCTGACCGTTGCCGAGGCTCTGTGGATGGGTACCCCGGTCATCGGGGGCAATGCGGGCGGCATCCCCCAACAGATCGAGCACGGAACGAACGGCTACCTCGTCGAAACCGTCGACGAGGCCGCGCAGCGGATCATCGAGCTGATCGGCGACCCCGACCACGCCGCCGAGATGGGTCGAGCCGGGCGCCGGAAGGTCAGGGAGCGGTTCCTGATCACGAGGCTGCTCGAGGACCACCTCGACCTGCTGGCCGGTTTTGAGGCCCGGTTCGTACCGAAGCAGCACAACCCGGCCGACTGAGCCGGCGCAGGACCCGTCGTCCACCGATCCGGCCCGGCCGCATCATCGGTGAAGCGGAAGGGGTCGAGACCGACGGAGGCCGCTCCGGCGGATGGGGCCGACGATGTGGCGGCGCCCGAGACGGGCGACGGTCCTCGCCGACCGCCACGGGCGGCGGATCCCGCACCACAGGAGTCGCCGCAAGGGAGGCAGATCCCGGAGTGGGTGCCGGAGCTGTGCAATCATGCCGTCGGGGATGAACTCGTCGACCCCGTAGCGCTCGGGCCGGCGATCGGCGGGCATGAAATAGGTACCGAGGATCAGATCCCAGGCCGGCAGGAAGACCGAGTAGTTGGAGTTGATCGCTTCGGTGTCGTTGGCGTGGTGCCAGTGGTGGAACTCGGGGGTGATGACGATGCGGTGGAGTGGGCGCAACCGCCATCGCACGTTGGCATGGAGAAAGATCCCGAACACGATCTGCACCACCGCCAGAACACCGGCCACCTCGGGCGAGAACCCGGCGGCGAGCAGGAAGATGACCGCCGGGGCGATCAGCGTCCCGTCGAGCGGATGGGAGCGGAAGCCGCTGATCCAGTCGAGGCGTTCGGTGGAATGATGGATGGCATGGAAACGCCACAGCACCGGCACCTCGTGGTACCAGCGATGGGTCCAGTAGACGGCCAGATCGAACAGCAGGAACCCCAGAAACGGTGCAACCGCGGGCGGGATGGCCGCCACTGCCGGCCGCAGTAGTAGCCCGGGTATCCAGGCCAGGCTGAGAACCGCAACCGGCACGGCCGCGATCAGTCCGACGAGATTGAGAAGCCCACCGGCCAGGGCGTAGCCGACGTCGGTACCGACGTCGGGTCGGCGGATTCGCTGGCGATGGCGGGGAAAGAGTTTCTCGAAGGGGACCACGAGCACGAACACGGCGGCGACGGCGAACAGCCCGCTGCGGTCGACCCCGAGACCAGCGGCGATGACTGCCAGGGCCGCAACGCGCGGGAGCCGGCGACGGTCGGGGGATCGGCGCCGACGTGGTGTCGATGGAGGTCGGGGCTGATCCGAGGCGGGCGGGGGCGGCTGGTTCGACGCCCGTGCCGTCGACGGCGGCGGAGGCGGCGGGCCAGGAGGCGGAGGGGGCCAGGGCGGAGACTGCGTGACGCTCATGTCCTAGTGTCGAGATCACCGACGGCTTCGGTTCACGAACGTTTTCGTGGCCGAATGAACCGATCGATGCCATGGACACGACAGACCAGTGATGCCAACTTCGAACCCTGTTTCATCGGACGACGAGTCCGACGCCGAGGACAAAGCGCTCATGGCCCGGATCGTCCGGGCCGATCGCTTCGCCCTCGAACAGCTCTACCGGCGTCACGCGCTGTGGCTGACGGCCCGCCTCGAGAACCGCTGCGGGGATCCCGACCTCGCCGACATCGCCGTCCAGGACACCTTCATCGCCGTCTGGACGTCGGCGAAGGGCTACCGGGGTGACGGCAAGGTCGCCGCCTGGCTGTGGGGCATCGCCATCCGCCGCCTGATCGATCAACTCCGCCGGCACCGGCCGACGCCCCTGGCGGTGGAGCAGCTTCAATATCACCAGGAATCCCAAACCAGGCCCGTCTCGTTCGAGGACGACCTCACCCGCCGAGCCGCTCACAGCGAACTCGGCCCGGCCTTCGCCGGCCTCAGCCCCGATCTGCGGGCGGTCCTCGTGGCCACCGCCATCGACGGTCTGACCACGAAAGAGGCGGCCCACCTGCTCGGCGTCCCCCAGGGAACCGTGAAGACCCGGCTCCAGCGCGCCCGCGCCCAACTTCAGGAGGCTCTGACATGAGTGGCGACGTTCGCCCCCCTCCCCCGCCCGACGGTCCGCCCGGTCCGCCAACCGGTATCGATCCGCATCGGCTCGAACGCAACTGGATGGCCATCTCGGTCGAGCTTTTCGCCCCGCAGCCGTCCCGGGTGGAGCGCTGGCTCCGCCGGTTGGGCGCGCCGCCGTCGGCCACCCGACTCATGGTGGCCACCCCGGCCCTCCGCCGTGCCTGGTTCCTGGCGCTCGGCCTCGTGGTCGTCTTCAGCATCGGCGCGGTCGACGGCAGCCGAACCACCGAGGATCTGTTCACCCTGCTCGTGCTGGCGCCTCTGGTTCCGGTCCTGGGGGTATCCATGGCCTACGGAGCGGCCTCCGACCCGGCGCACGAGATCTCACTCGCCACCCCCCTCTCGGGATTCCGGCTGATCATGATCAGATCGGCGGTCGTCGTCGCCTGTTCGATTGGCGTGCTCGCCCTGGCCTCCTTGCTGATCGGGGCCGTATCGGCCGTGGCCTTCGGTTGGCTCCTTCCGGCCCTCGGACTGACAGCGGGATCGTTGGCGTTGATGACGTTCACCACACCCCGTCGTGCCGGGGCGCTGGCGGCGGTCGCCTGGATGACGGCGGTCATCGTCGCCCGCGCCGGTAGCGGCAACCCGCTGGCCGCATTCACCGCCGCCGGACAGATCACCATGGTGGTGATCGTCGGGATCGGCCTGCTGACGGCTTATCGGCGGCGCGACCGATTCGATGTGCTGGCGGCGTCGACATGATGAGCCGCATCATGGGGCCACCGCCCGGAGGATCGGCCCAGGTCCTGGTGTTCGGCGCCGGGCGACGGCTCGGCCGCACCGAAGCCATGGCCGAGGTCGATCTGTCGGCCCACGGGGAGTTCATCACCGTCTTGGGACCGAACGGAGCGGGCAAGAGCACCCTGCTTCGTTGTCTGGCGACGGTTTGGCTGCCCGACTCGGGATCGGTGCTGATCGACGGCCTGGACCCGCGCCATGAAAGCGACCGGTTGGAGATACGACGCCGTTTGGGTTACCTGCCCCAGGATTCGGGTCTTGCCGAATCGGCCACGGTGTTCGATGTCGTCGACTACCTCGCCGTGATGAAGTCGGTCGGCCGCCACACCCCTCACCCCGAGCGGCGGCGGCGATTGGAGGTGATGGAACTCCTCGATCTGGTCGGACTGGCCGGCCAGGCCGCCGAAAAGGTGGGAAGCCTGTCGCGAGGGATGCGGCAGCGCGTGGCGTTGGCCCAAGCCCTGTTGGGCCGTCCGACGCTGCTCCTGCTGGACGAGCCGGCATCGGGCCTCGATCCCGAGGAACGAGCTCGCCTGCGTTCGATTCTGGGCGACCGGAGACGGCGGGCGACGATCATCCAGTCGACGCACCTGACCGATCAGGCCGCATACGGTGACCGGATCCTGGTGATGGCCTCGGGCCGGATCCGATTCGACGGGAGCCCGGCACGTCTGGCCGGTCTGGCCGAAGGCAAGACCTGGATCCAGGCCTCGGCGCCGATCGCCGGTTCGACCCGCACCTTCTGGCAGACGAATGAGGGCCGCTATCGATGTCTGGGCACACCGCCGCCGGACGCCGAGACCGTTGCACCGACGGTCGAGGACGGCTACCTGCTGCTGCTCAATCCCTGATTCGAGGCCCGGCCCACCCGCAGGTCCAGTTCGCCGCCCGATCGATCCCGACCACCGATTCGATCCACCGCCCGGCGTCGACGATCCGAAAGTTGGTGGCCGGTATCTGGGCCGTGGAGGTCATTCGTCGTACCGGCCATCAGGCCGCTCATCGTTCGCATGGCGGGTGTCGACGGCAACGAACCGAGGTTGACCGCCACGACCCGTCAGCCCCGCTCGACGACGAACGAGGCGATCGTGGCCGTGCTCCCGCCGATGTTGAGTGTGGCGGCCCGTTGTGCCCCCTCGACCTGGTAGTCGCCGGCCTCACCGGAAACCTGGCGCGTCGCGTCGAGGAGCATCCGGGCCCCGGTCGCCCCGACGGGGTGACCGCCACCGATCAGCCCGCCGCTCGGGTTCATCGGGATCGATCCGGTTCGTTCCAGCGCGCCCGACTCGATGGCCTTCCAACTCTCACCGGGGGCGGTGATACCGAAGTGGTCGATCGCCATGTACTCCGACGGCGTCATGCAGTCGTGGGTTTCGATGAGGTCCAGATCCTCGGGACCGCCGATTCCCGCTCGCCCGAACGCATCGGTGATCGCCCGCCGGACGTGCGGCATCAGATGGGGCGAGTCACCGCCGGGGGCGGAGCCGTCGAGCTTCTGGGCGAGACCGAGGCCAACCGTGGCGTGACCCCATCCGGCGATCCGGGCCTTCGGCCTCCTGTCGCCGTGGGCCGCCAGCCACCGGTCCGACACCAACACCAGTCCAACGGCCCCGTCCGTGATGTGGGTGACGTCGTTGCGCCGCAACCGTCCGATCACCACCGGGTTGACCCGGTCGTCGTCGGAGAAGCTGTCACTCGAGATGGCCCAGGTTCTCGTCTGGGCGTTGGGGTTGGCCTTGGCGTTGCGGTAGTTCAGCTCGCCAATGGCCCGGAGATGGGCGTCGTCGATACCGAATCGCCGGTCGTAGGCCTCGGCCACCTCGTTGAACGCGTACGGCCAGAAGAAGTCGACGCCCTCGGTTTCGTGCCCGACCCAGGCCGCCGCCTGCTGGACCGCCGCGGCCTGACCACTCGGCATCGTCTTCTCCTGCTCCACCCCGAGGACCAGCACACAGTCGTAACGTCCGGACTCGATCTCGGCCATGGCCGACAGCGTTGCCATCGACGACGACGCGCAGGCCGCCTCGTGCCTCATCGAGGGCACACCCCACAGCTCGGGCACGACGGTGGCCGGCATGGCCCCGAGGTGACCCTGACCGTGGTAGAGCTGACCGAACGCATTGCCGACGTGAATCGACTGGACGTCGGCGGCGTCGATTCGGGCATCGGCCAGTGTGGCCTGCACCGCCTCAGCCACCAGATCGGACACGTCCATGCCCTCCTTGACGATGGCTCGGGCGAAGTCGGTCTGATGACCCCCAAGTATCGAAACGTCGGTGCTCATGTCTTCCACCTTTCTCGGAGTTCCGGCTTGACCACCTTGCCCACCGCGTTCCGGGGTAGGGCATCGACGATCTCCAGCCGTTCGGGAATCTTGTAGCTCGCCACGTCGGCCGACCGCATGAGTTGGGCAACCGAATCGAGGTCGGGCGCGGCGGGTTGTCCGCTGCCTGCGCCCGTCGCTCCGGCCGTCGGGTGCGGAACGACGAACACCCCGATTCGTTCCCCGAGAATCGGATCGGGGTAGCCGACCACCGCACACTCGGCGATACCGGGATGGGCCGAGACGAGGCCTTCGACTTCGGCGGCGGAGATGTTCATGCCACCTCGAATGATGATGTCCTTGGCCCGGTCCACGAATCGGAGGAGCCGGGGGCGGTCACCGCTTCGGTCGGGGGTCGCCCATTCGAAGATGTCACCGGAGCGGAAGAAGCCGTCGACGAACTCCGAGCCGTCGGATCCGAGGTAACCGTCGAACACGGTGGGTCCCGCAAACAACAACTCTCCGGGTCGCTCGACGTCGGTGATCTCCTCGCCGCTGTGCAGGTCCACGATCCGGATCTGGATCCCAGGCCAGTCGGGCTCCGGAAAGAGCCGGGCCCGTTGCCCGGGATCCGGCACCGAGGAGCGGGTCGACAGCATCGACACACCCTCGTTGGACCCGAACGCGTTGCAGATCTCGACACCCCTGGCCTCCCACCCCTCGATCATCCACGGATCGAGCGGCGCAGAACCCGAGGTGATGATGCGCAGCGACGAAAGGTCGACATCGGCCAGGATCGACCCGTCCGCCAGCAACATGTTCAACAGCGGAGGCGGCGCCACCGTGTAGGTGATGCGCTCCGATTGCAGTTGCCCGAGAAAGACCCGCAGATCGAGGGGCTGGTGGAGCACCAGGGTCGATCGGCTGAGCAGCCACGGCACCAGCATCCCACCGATGCCGGCCATGTTCACCAGGGGGAACGGGCACAGGATCCGGTCCGCCGACGTCAGCCGCAGCGCCTCGACCTGGAAGCGGCCGGTCTCACCCCACATGGCATGGGTTCGGGGCACGCCTTTCGGTGTGCCGGTCGTGCCGGAGGTCCAACAGATCGTTGCGGTGCCGGTGGCCTCCACCCCCGGTCCGATGTCGGGCCGCCCGTTCCGGCGGTCGAGCTCGACGGCACCCAAGGCGACGGCAACCGCGCCGTGTTCGGTGGCGACGGCGTCCATCGTCTCGAGGTTGTCGGGTCGGTCGGGACGATCAGCGGTGACCGCAATCGAAACCGCTGCCGTGGCGAATCCATGCCGGAGCTCATGGGCCCGATGCTGGACGGGGAAGGGAACGGCGACGGCGCCGAGTCGGAAACAGGCGAGCAGGAGGACGGGCAGCTCGACGATGTTGGGCAGTTGCATTGCCACCCGCGAACCCGATGCGGCCCCCAGTCGTTGGAGTGAGGCGGCCGCCGAATTCACGGCGGCATCCAGTTCGGCCCACGTCAGTTGGCGACTCTCGTCACCGGCGAAGCCGACCCGGTTCGGGGCGTCGAGCAGCGCCGGCGCGTTCGGTCGGGACGAGACGGCTGCGACCAGCACCTCGTCGAGCGTGACGTCCCCCGTCATGGACCGACACTACCACCCTCGGTGTGGTCGGCTCCCGTCGACGTCGTTGGCCACCACGGGGGCTTCTCGGTACGGTTCGTCCATGGAGTTACCGCGCATCGATGTCACCCCACTCCTCGACGACCCGACATCGAGCGCGGCCGAGCGGGTCGCCGCGGAACTCGACGGGGCTTGCCGGGAGCTCGGCTTCTTCACGATCGCCGAGCCCGTCCTGACCGGCATCCTCCTCCCCGCGCTCGACCGGGAGGCCCGCCGTTTCTTCGCTCAGCCCGACGGGATCAAAGCCGACATCGCCATGGCAAAGGCCGGCTCGGCGTGGCGCGGTTGGTTCCCGGTCGACGGCGAACTCACCTCCGGGAAACCCGACCACAAAGAAGGCGTCTACTTCGGCCGCAATCACGGCCCCGAACACCCGTCTGTGGCCGCTGGAACGCCGCTCCACGGCGCGAACCTCTACCCGTCGAACCCGCCCGGGTTGCGGCCCGCCGTCGATGCCTGGATCGACCGGGCCACCGAGGTCGGTCTCGCCGTGATGCGCGGCCTGGCCCGAGGCCTGGATCTCGAGCCCGACTGGTTCGATCGAAACCTCGTCCACGAACCGACCGTGCTCTTTCGTATCTTCCACTACCCGCCGGGTCACGACGACGGCTGGGGGGTCGGCGCCCACACCGACTATGGCCTCCTGACCCTCCTCGCCCAGGACGACTGCGGGGGCCTGCAGGTGCGAGAACCCGAGGGCGACTCGTGGATCGAGGTACCCGGCGACCCCTCGCTGATCGTCTGCAACCTGGGCGACATGCTCGAGCGACTGACCGAAGGCCGCTACCGGTCGACCCTGCATCGGGTCCGCAACGTCTCGGGCCGAAGTCGTCTGTCGTTCCCGCTGTTCCTCGACCCGGCATGGACGGCCACCGTGCCGACGCTGCCACTCGAGGGAACGCCGCCGGCCGCCGACGTGGAGCGCCGGTGGGACGGAGCCGATGTGCAGACCTGGGAGGGTCCCTACGGCGACTATCTCACCGCCAAAGTGGCCAAGGTGTTTCCCGACCTCTTCGCCGACGTCACCTCGGGAACCGTGGTGGGAAGACCCACGTGAACTGGACGAAGCCGGGTTGGACCGGCGCGCTCGTCTACGCCATCGTGGCCGTGATCGTTGGCGGGTTGACCTCGGCCCTGACCCGCCTGACCATCGCCCGGCGCAGGGGCCGTCGAACCGCCGTGGCCCGGCTCCCGGCCGGAGCGCTCATCGTCATCTCCAACCACGCCAGCTACGCCGACGGCGTGTTGCTGGCCGTGACCTGCCGGCGGATGGGCCGGTCGATCAGGCTGCTGGCCACCTCGGGTGTGTTCCGGGCTCCCGTCCTCGGACCGGTGGCCAGACGGCTCGGCTTCATCCCGGTCGAGCGGGGGAAGGTCTCGGCCGCCGGCTCGCTCGTCGTGGCGGCCGACGCCCTCCGGGCCGGCGAGGTGGTTGGCATCTTCCCGGAGGGACGCACCACCCGCGACCCGAACCTGTGGCCGGAACGGGCGAAGACCGGTGCGGTCCGCTTGGCGCTCGAAACCGGGGTGCCGATCGTCCCGATCGCCATGGTCGGCACCCATCGGGTCATGCCGAGGAAGCGACCGCTGCCGACCCTCGTCAAGAACCTGATCCTCCGGCCCACCGTGTTGGTGGAGGTCGGTGACCCGATCGACGTGGGGCTGCTTGCCGGGTCCGACGAACTGACGCCGGGCCGCATCCGCGAACTGGCCGACCAGGTGATGGCCGAACTCGTGGACCTGGTGGCCGAGCTTCGCGGTGAGACACCACCGCAGCCGGTCACTGGCCCCCGGGGCACAAACGGGCTCGACGCAGGACCCGGACCAGCCGGTCCGGTGAGCGATTACGAGATGCCGCTCGGCGAAACCTGAAGTTGACGAACCGGTCGATTCCGCGGTCGGCTCCGCGGTGGGCCCGGGCGATCCGTTCGGCTCAGGGACGGTCGTCGCAGAGAGCGGAGACCGGACGGATTCGCCGGTGCAGATGCTGCGGATCGAGGGCGCAGGCCAGCCCGTCGACCTCGATGGGTTCGCTTGACAGGTAGCGTCCCGAGACCCGGTACTCCCCGCTGTCGCCATCGAGGTCCCGGTAGACGTCGAGCAACTCGCGCCGGGTCGTGACGTACCAGACCTCCTCGGCGCCCTCGGCGGCGAATACCTCGAGCGATTGTTGCCGGTCGACGAAGGAATCGGTGTCGGCGATGACCACGGCGAGTATCACCCGGTCGTCGTCACGCAGCCAGACGTCGGCTCGACCGACGGGACGGTCGCCGGTCACACCGAGCGCGCCGTACTCGATACCCGGCTCCCGCTGGAGACGGGCGAAGTCGGCCAGCCAATGACGGGTCGAGAGATCGGCGCCGGTCGGGCAGTCCGCGTCCTGACCCGGGATCAACGGGGAACGCTCGTTGCGACGTGATCGCCAGGACCGCTGCTCGTAGCGGGTGATGTCAGCGGTGTTGACCACGATCACGCCGTCACGCAACATCTGCTGACAGGGCCAGACGAACACCCGACCGCCGGCCTCGGTGAACACCCGAAGGCCGCTGTAGCGGTACTGGCCGGTTGTGGCGAGGGTCTCGGCGTCGAGGTCGACGCCGAACTTCTCGAGGCCGAGCGGGGCGTTGGAGGTGATGGCCGCCTCGGGAAACCGCTCGGGGTTTCGCTCGTACCGCAGCGCGGTGTGGACTCCCTGGTCGTCGGCCCACTCCCGGGTGAGGTTGAACAGCGAACTCACGATGAGAAGACCGAGGATGATCTTGAACCACGCCATGGCACGCCTGGCCTCGGCTTCGGCCCGGGTGGGGGGCAGGCCGCGGCGGCGCCACGCTCGATCATCGGGGTGACCCGGCGCCAACCCGGCCAGCCCACCGATGGCGACCAGGGCGCCAACAAAGGCACCGAAGCTCGACGTGACCGGATCGTCGATCACGCTGACCAACGGCTCGCCGATCGCAACGGTGATACCGATCGCCACCACGAGCCACGCTCCCCAGCGGTAGGCCGGGCGACCGTCGCGTCGCCGCCGGAACCATTGCAGGCCATACAGTGCGGCGGTCAACACCAGCCCGAGGATCACCAGACGCTCAGCAGCCAGCACCAGCACGGTCATGCTGGTCAGCACGTAATCGGTGGTGCCGAAGCCGAGCTGGCTGGGGCGAACGCCGAGCTCGCGGAACACCGCTCTCGTGTGGACCCAACCGAGGTAGTAGAGCGCGCCGGTGATGAGACCGGCCGGAACGGCGAGCTGCAGGACCTTCTCCCTCACAGAGCGAACGAGATTGTCGTCGGCCGCCGCCATCACCGACCCTCGATTCGGTCGAGTTCCCTGGTCATTCGTCGGACCGAGCCACAACATCGGGGTCGACGGTCAGAGCGTTCCGTTCGAGCCGGAGGGCGAAGTCGGGGTCGAACGAGCCCAGCGATTCGGTGGCCCGGGCGATGGCGACGGCATCGCCGTCGAGGTGGGCCTCGGCGAGTTCCTCGTAGATCCGGACCCGGGCGGTGTCCTCGCTGGTCAGATCACCCTTCGCCAGCAGCTCGCCGGCCAAACGATCGGCCATCGTCCATTCCTGGTTCGCCAGCGCGTTCGCCAGCGCGTCGAGCTGCTCGGTCGCCGGATCCGAGCCGCCCGCATCGTTGACGGCCCCGGACACTCGGGCCGCCTCCACGTCGACGTGAGCCTGGATGCTCTCCGGCAGCACCCGGCGCTGCGCCAGGTTCAGGACGAACTCGGGCTCAAAACGATCGAGTCGATCGAGAGCGTCGCCGGCTGCCACCTTGTCAGCGGTTCCGGCCGCCCGGGCCAGATCGCGGTAGGCCTCCAACTCGAGGCGGAAGTCGGGATCGAGATCGGTTCGTTCCAGCGCCGCCGTCGCCCGCTTTTCGGCGAGCATCCACTGCCCCTGTTCGAGCGGCCCCTGGATCCCGGCCCGAAGCCGCCGGCTCTCGTTCTGCGGGGCCGTGTCGGGCGTGGTCGGGTCGGGATCCTCCGATTCCGACGGATCGGTGATCTCTCCGAAGGCGATCTGGTCGGATGCGTCATCGGCATCACCGGTGTCGGCGCCGGCTTCGACCGAGTCCTCGGTTTCGCCGGCGTCCGGTTGAGCGCTCGCCTCGACGCCGGCGCCGCCCAACCGTCCGCATCCGCCGGCGGCCAGCGACAGGAGCAGGACGAGCAGCGTCATGATCGACCGTCGGGCCACGAGTCTGGTGGTGTTCATCGTGCCTCCTCGGTTGCGGCGTCTTCCGTCCCGCCACGGAAGCAACGACACGTTTGCCGTCGTTGAATACGACGCTGAGGGACGGGCCCGTGATACAGGGTCCACGGCGAACGACGGCGTCGGCGGCAGATCACTACCATCGACGGTCATGGCCTCGACTCCCCCCGCCGGTGAACCGGAAACCGTGCTGCCGACGCCGTCGCTCGTCGTGCTCGTCGGTGCGTCATCCTCGGGGAAGACCACGTGGGCCGAGACGAACTTCGAACCCGGCCAGGTGCTGTCGACCGACGCCTTCCGTGCCTTCTATGGCGCCGGACCGGATGACCAGACTGCCGGGACGGAGGCGTTCGAACTGCTCGACCATCTGCTCGCGGCTCGACTGGCCAAAGGCTTGACGACGGTGGTCGACACGCTGGGACTCGACCCCGACAAGCGAGCCGCCTACCGGGCGGCCGCCGACGACGCCGGCATGGCCTGTGTCGCCGTGGGCTTCGATACCTCAACCGCCGAGTGTCACCGGCGGAATCAGCGGCGGCCGCGACCGCTGGCCAAATCGATCATCGACCGCCAGGCCAGGCAATGGCGGGCGACCAAGGCGCAGCTTGCCGACGAGGGTTTCGATCGGGTGGTGGTCAATCCCGGTCCGGCCCGGCGGGTACCGGCGGCGCTGGCGCCGCCGGCGGCGAACGAGTCGGCGGTCGATGACCGGGGCGCAGGCGACGAGTCCGCCGAGGAACCCGTGGCTCGAAGCGGGCCGGTTTTCGATCTGGTGCTCTCCGCCTACGAATTCGGCGACGCCGACACCGCCGAGACCTTGATCGCCATCGCCCGAACGGCCGAGCGCGCCGGCTTCCGAGCGTTGTGGGTCATGGACCACTTCCGCCAGATCCCCCAGGTCGGTCGGCCGTGGGAGCCGATGTTGGAGGCCTACACGACCCTTGCCTACCTTGCCGCTTCGACCGACCGGCTGCGGTTGGGAACGCTCGTCACCAACGTCGAGCACCGCAACGTGGGGCTTCTGGCCAAGATCATCGCCACCCTGGATGTGCTGTCGGGTGGGCGGGCCGAATGTGGACTGGGCGCCGGCTGGTTCTCGGCCGAGCAGGCGGCCTTCGGCTACCCGGTCAACCCTGACCGACGTCGACTCGACGCCCTCGAGGATGCACTTCGCGCCCTGCCGATTCTGTGGGGGCCGGGTTCGAAATCGTTCGACGGCAAGACGTTGTCGATCCCGGAGGCCATGGCCTACCCGCGTCCTGTCCAGGATCCGGTGCCGATCCTGGTCGGTGGCGGCGGCGAGCGCCGCACCCTCCGGCTGGCGGCCCAACACGCCCAGGCCTGCAACGTGGTCGGCACCGATCCCGACGTGGTCGCCCACAAGATCTCGGTCGTGCGCAACCACTGCGCCGATCTCGGGCGCGACCCCGCCTCGCTGACCGTCACAACCCTCAACCCGATCCTGCATGCCACGACCGGCCGCGAACTCGCCGCGAAGATCGAGGCGATGCGGCCCGCCAACCGGCCGGCCGAGGCCTTCGCGGCCGCCGCCAACGCCGCCACCACCGACGAGCACGAGAATCGGTTCCGCCGGCTCCACGGTCTGGGCGTCGACCGCATCTGCGTTGCCCTGGCCGGTATGACCGGACCCGAGACGGTCGAGGAGTTCGGTACGGTTCTCGACCGGTTCCGAGACGACAACCCACCAGGGGCACCATGACCCGCCCCATGTGCATCGAGACCTGCAACCGGTGATCCGTGACGGCATCGAGCGGGAGCATCAACGCCGTCCAACTCGATCGCCGCACGCCGTCGGTCGTAGACTGGGCAGTGGTGGCGTGGCACGTGGAGGTTCCTCACATGAAACGAATGTTTCCTCTTGTGGCCGCGGTCCTGATCGCTGTTGCCGCCCAGCCGGCATCGGCGATCACGTTCGGCGAATCCGACGACGGTCGTCATCCCCAGACCGGGGCTATGGTCGTGGAGTTCGAAGACGGCACGATGGACTGGATCTGTTCGGGTGCCCTGATCGCTCCAACGGTCTTCCTGACCGCATCCCATTGCACCGAGGACTTCGACCGGGTTTGGGTGACCTTCGCCGCCGACGCCGATGACGGCATCGCGGATGGGGATCTGCACGCCGGTACCGCCATCACCCACCCCGAGTGGGGCGGAGCCCGCTACGACGACCCGCACGATATCGCCGTGATCCTCCTCGACGAACCAACCGGTATCGAACCGGCCGACCTGGCCCCCCTGGGGACCATCGACTCGTGGACCAAGCAGGAGCTGCGCAGCCGGAGGTTCGTGGCCGTCGGCTACGGCGGCGAGCGGGAGAGCTTCTCCGGCGGGATCCTGCCGGTGTACAACGGGGAGCGGCGCCTGGCGTACCAGAGCGCCCACAACGCCAACTCGGTGTGGCTCGACCTGGCGATGACACCGAGCAACGGCAACGGTGGAACCTGCTACGGCGACTCCGGTGGACCGCACTTCATCGCCGACACCAACGTGATCGTCTCGATCACGGTCACCGGCGACGTCCCATGCAAGGCGCTCGACAAAACCTATCGGGTCGACACGGCGGAGGCCAGGGCGTTCCTGGACCGGTTCGTCGAACACGGCTGAGGGTCGCCGGGCCGACTCGGCCGGGGGCGAGAGACTAGCATCGCCGGCATGAAGGCGATTCAGGTAACGCAAACCGGAGGACCCGAGGTGTTGACGTGGACCGACGTCGACGATCCAACGCCCGGACCCGACCAGGTGGTGGTCGCCGTGGCCGCCGCCGGACTGAACTACATCGACACCTACCACCGCACCGGGCTCTATCCCATGGAGCTGCCGTTGACGCCGGGACTGGAGGGGGCGGGCACCGTCACCGAGATCGGATCGGACGTGAGCGACGTGGCCGTCGGTGACACGGTGGCGTGGTCGGCCAACATCGGCACCTACGCCGAGCATGTCGCTCTGCCGGCTGCATCGACCGTCCCGGTGCCGGCGGGCGTCGCCCTCGACGAAGCGGCCGCCGTGATGTTGCAGGGTATGACCGCGCACTATCTCGTCACCGACACCTTCCCGCTGGGCGAGGGGCACCGTTGTCTGGTCCACGCCGGAGCCGGCGGCGTCGGTCTCCTCCTGATCCAGATGGCCAAGATGCTCGGGGCCGAGGTCTTCACCACCGTCGGCACCCCGGCCAAAGCCGAGTTGGCGGCCGGAGCCGGCGCCGACCACGTGATCCTGTACCGCGACGTCGATTTCGGCGACGCGGTTGAGGAGATCGCCGGCGAACGGGCGCTCGACGTGGTCTACGACGGCGTCGGCAAGTCGGTCTTCCGCCGCAGCCTCGAGCTGCTCAAACCCCGCGGCATGATGGTCAACTTCGGTAACGCGTCGGGTCCGGCCGAGCCGATCAGCCCACTCGAGTTGGCGCCGTCGCTCTTCCTGACCCGCCCGAGTCTGTTCCACTACATCGCCAACCGCTCCGAGCTCCTGCGCCGTAGTGGCGACCTGTTCACCTGGATGGCCGACGACCGCCTCACCGTGAGGATCGGCGAGCGGATTCCGCTGGCCGAGGCCCGCCGGGCCCATGAGCTGCTGGAGGGCCGTCAGACCACGGGGAAGGTCGTGCTGGTCCCGTAGCACCACCGGGAAGCCGTGGTCGACGTCATCGTCGCGTCAGTAGTCGCAGACCCCTTCCGGGAAGATGGTCTCGAGGCGGGCCCGTTGGGCGGCGGAGGGTGTCCACGATCCATAGGTGCGGTCGGCGATGGCCGCGGCCACCGGTTTCAGGTCGCACTTGAAGACGTCACCGGTGATCGGGGCGCCGGCCACGATGCGGGAGGTGGAGAAGATCGGGAACCGCTCGGTGCATGGTCCCGGGGCGGCGTCATCGAGGATGCCGGACCAGACGCCGTCACCGGCGTGCAGCACGGCACCGGAGGCATCGAAACAGGTGTCGACGGCCCGGCTCGGCTTGTTGCCGGCCACTCCCCCTGCGGGGTTGACGGCAATGTTGGCCATCCACTCGTCGATCACCTCGAAGGCCATGGGGGTCTGATCGAAGCGGGACGAGCCCGCGATGGCGTCGGTGAACCAGATGATCTGGTTCGACGCGTCGCCGTCGTGATTCAGTAAACGCTGGCGGGCGGCGAACGATTGATGGGAGTTGTGCATGTCGAGTTCGCGCTCCAGGTAGTTCCGCCAGTCGATCATCGGGATCTCGATGTCGCCCTGGTTGACCAGACCGGAGGCCAGCACGGCATCGATCGCCCCCTCATCGGCCGTGCGGCGCGGTGCGGGCGTCGTCCCGCCGTCGGGTGACAGCGCCATGTTTCGGGCGCTCCACGGGTCGACGAGGTTCGGCCAGATGTCGGGGAACGGATCGAGCCCGCCCAGCGACGCCGGATCCGGGCAGAGGAACGACAGGAACGGACAGCCCTCCTGGACCATGTCGGGCTCGTTCTTCCACGATCCGGCATTCGCGTTCAGGTCGAGGAACTGCTCGGGGGTGAGGGCCCCGTCAACCAGCGCCCCCAGGCCGTACTGCACGCCGACGTTGTCCCAGATCGAGTTGGCGAAGCCGTCCGCGTTGCGGCCGTAGACGTTGACGGCGTCGGCGAAGTGGGTCCACTCAACGGCGGCCTGCTCGGCCGGCGTGATACCGGGGGCGGTCCCGAAGTGGGGGTTGAGCACCAACGGCGAGAGTCCCCGCCATGAGTTGACGCACTCCGACGTTCCGGCCGGATAGCCGGGCGGCATCACCGCCGCGAAGTCGTTGGCCACCGTATTGGAGGCGTTCATCCCTTCGAGCAGGGTGCGGTTGGTCCAGTCCGCCCACAGGGTCTCACCGTTGAACAGTCGAACGTCCATCCACCGTTCCAGTAGTTCACAGTCGCCGACGTGGATGGCCTGCGTGATCATGTCGGGGTACGAGTATTGGGGTACGCCGGCGTCGATCAGGCCGGGATGGTTCTGGGCGTAGACGTACTGCTGGATACCACCACCGGAACCGCCGACCCCCACGGTGTAGTCGGGGTTGCCGTAGGCGCTGACGAACCGGTCTTTCACCATCACCGCCGTTTCCCCGCCGACGATGAGGTTGTAGTGGGTGCCGGTCTTGGTGCCCGTGGAGTAGGCCACGGCGTAACCCAGCCCGAGGCCGTGGTCGTACAGCATCCGGCTGCGGCTCGGGTCGCCCTGGTAGTGGCCGATGCCGACGCCACCCTGGAAGTAGTAGATGAGGCGGTCGTTCCAGGCCGACAGATCCGGTTGCCCCACATCCTGACCGTTGGGTGACAGCACGGCAATCGAGTAGATGAAGCGGTTGATGGTGCCCCGCTCCCAACGCACGATGTAGTCGACGGTGTGGCCGTCCATCGTCGTGGTGGTGGCCATGTCGGCGGGACGGGCGGCATCGGGATCGTAGTCGGCCCACCCGCCGGCGGTGGTCCGGTACTTGAACGACACCCGGGTCTCCATCGAGCAGTCGTCGTCGACCGGGCCGTCGAGTTCGGCGTTGCCGTAGTGGCCGGCGGTGGCGCAGAAGAACGGATCCTGCTGCGGCCCGGAGAAGATCGGTCCGGTGATCGGATGGTTGGTCAGTGTGGCCGTCGTCCGGGCCGCAGCCCGGGCAGCGCGTCGGTTGGCCACGACGGTCACCTCGTTGTCACCGAGAGCAAGACCGTCAACCACCCCCTCGAGTTCACGGTTCCCGACGACCACGAAGTCATCGGTTTGATCGACACCGTCGACGAACACGCCGATCTTGTCGACGAGGCCCGGCGGTGCGGTGACCAGCAGCCTGGCGTCGCCGCCCGACACCTGATGGGCCGGACTCGACAGCACCTCGATTCCGAGAATCGCACCGGGTTGAGCATCGACCGCGGCGGCCGGAACGACCAGCGCCATCGCCGCCACGACCGCAAGCAGTGCACGACGTAGAACCATGAAGCTTCCCCCTTCATCACCGCCCATTCCCATGTTTGCTCGCCGAAGCCATATTCGCAAACCGGAGGACCGCTGGCCGCCCCTCCCGACGGCAAGTACCATGAGGTTTCCCTTCGCGGCCCGGGCATGGGGGCGTCGGCATGTGAGCGACCAGGGAAGTGGCAACATCATCGACCTTCGAGAGTCACCCGAAGACGACGTCGTGTTGTCGGTCCGCGACCTGACCAAGTACTACCCGGTGCGCCGTGGCCCACTCCAACGGGTGGCTTCCACGGCGGTGGCCCTCGACTGCGTGTCGTTCGACCTGCGCCGAGGAACCACCCTGGCGGTGGTCGGCGAATCCGGTGGAGGCAAGACGACACTCAGCCGCTGCGTCGCAGGGTTGGAGAAACCCACGCTCGGCGGCGTGTACCTCCGCAGTCTCCGGGGTGAAGGCGGGGCGGGTGACAACGTCCCGGCCCACGAGCTGGACGGCGCGGCCGCCCGCCGGTTTCATCGGAGCTGCCAGCTCGTCACCCAGCACTCGGCGACGTCACTCAACAGAAAGCGGAACGTTCGTGACCTCATCGGAAGGGCCCTGAAAGCCTACGGTTCGTCATCGAGCCTGCCGATCGACGCTCAGGTGGTGGCAGCGCTCGAGCGGGTCGGACTGGGCGGTCAGGACCTGTACCGGTTTCCGTCCGAATTCTCGACCGGACAATTGCAGAGGATCGCCATCGCCCGGGCCCTGGCGCTCGACCCCGAGGTCCTGGTGCTCGATGAACCGACCGCATCGGTCGACGTCTCGGCCCAGGCCCACGTCCTCAATCTCCTCGCCCGACTCCAGCGTGACAACGGTCTGAGTTACCTCCTTGTCACCCACGAGCTGTCGGTGGCCCGCCACATGGCCGAGGACGTGGTGGTGCTTCGCACCGGGCAGGTCGTCGAATCCGGACCGGTCGAGTCCGTTCTCCGCCACCCGGGCCACCCGTACACCCGTCGACTGGTCGCTGCCGACCCGGAATTCGAGCCGGGAAGCTGAGCTCACCGGTAACCCCCTGTTCACCTCCGGTTCGCCCGCGCTTCGCGTGTGACACGTGCGACGTCGAAAACGCTCGTGTCCGGTCGAATTGTGCCGTTGACTTACCATGTGACGACGAAATCCCGCCTGACCAGGCTGACCACGACTGCGGCCCGACACACTGTGTCCGACGCCGTGGTCGGTGGCGTCCAGACGTCCGCTGAGACCACCGTCGAATCGACGCGAGCCAGCGCCAAATGGTTCCTCGGTTTCACCCGGGCGGGCATCATGGCCGCCGGTGACCGTGTCTCCACGCCGGCAACCCGAAGCGGCTTCGCCCAGATCGCCAGCCTGCTGTTGAGTTCGACCATGATCGGGTTGGGCGTCACGCTTTTCGTGCGGGCCGACCTCGGAGTGCCGGCCTATGACGTGATGCTGACGGCCATTCGCGACCACGTCGGTTTGACCCTGGGTCAGGCCGGCTGGGTGTTCACCGGCTTCCTGTTCGTCATCGCCTCCCTGCTCGGTCAACGTCCCCGACCCTCGGCGGTGTTCTACACCGTCAGCAACGGCATCGCGGTCGACACCTTCATGCGACTGGTTCGTGAGCCCGAGGTTCTGGCCGTTCGGCTCACGTTTGTCGGGCTCGGTATTCTCATCATTGCCGCGGCCATTGCGCTCGTGCTGCACGCCGGGTTCGGTGGCGGTTCGCTCGAACTGCTGATGAAGGCGGCCCAGAAGCGGGGTGCCGATCCGTTCAGGGTGCGTACCACGATCGAGGTCCTGATCGTGACCGTCGGCCTGCTCCTGGGCGGCGACTTCGGTCCGGCCACGATCGTTTTCGTGCTGACGGTCGGTCCGATCCTGCAGGCGGGTCAACGGGCACTCAAGGACCACCGGCTCGGCCGACAGCTGCGCATGGCGGTGGGCCAGCGCCAGGCGGCCGGCTCACCCGCATCCCGCGCCTGAGGGCCCCCGACCTCGAACCCCCAACCCCAACACGGCATCCGGCACGGGGCGGATCGAGACCCGGGGCGCCGGCACACTGGAAGCATGCGTTCACCGCTCACACTGGCCGTGGCCCAACCTCGATGTCACCCCTACGATGTCGAGGCCAACGCCGTCGAACACGCGGCGATCGTCGCCGGAGCCGACGCCCGACTCGTCGTCTTCCCGGAGCTTTCGCTGACCGGTTACCACTTCGACGCCGACCCGGTACCAGACGACGATGCCCGCCTCACGCCGCTGGTGGAAGCCTGCAGGGAACACAGCACCACCGCGCTGGCCGGGGCGCCGAGCGAGTCCAACGGCCACCGGTACATCGCCATGTTGGCCGTCGACGGTGCCGGGGCGGCCGCCGTCTACCGCAAGATGTTCCTGGGAGCGGCCGAGAAGACCACGTTCGCGGCGGGACGCGAACCGGCGGTTGTCACCATCAACGGCTGGCGGATCGGGCCGGCGATCTGCAAGGACACCGGGGTTTCGGCCCAGGCCGATGCCACCACAGCGCTCGACATCGACATCTACGCCGCCGGCGTCCTGGAGTCACTCGACGACAGCGACGTCCAGCCCGGCCGGGCCCGTGCCATTGTCGAACGCCACGGGGTGTGGGTCGCCCTTGCCTCCTTTGCCGGCTCGACCGGTGAAGGCTACGACCGGGCCGCCGGTGGTTCGACCATCTGGGCCCCCGACGGGAGCGTCGCCGCCACCGCCGGGATCGAGGCCGGAGCGTGGGCGACCGCCGTCGTCACCGACCGACCCTGACCGTTCCAGGCGGCCCGTCACGGCCCCCTGCTCCGGTACCGGCGCAATGTCGGCCGACGCCAATGTGAACAACTACAGTTCGGTCACGACGTTCCGGGCGGGAAAGTGGGCAATCAACCGTGAACGGGCTCGACTGGTTCGGCCGGCTGTCGGCCGACTACAGCAAACACGGAAGTAGGGCGCTTGCCCTGTACTTCGCCTGGGTGATCGCACTGGTCGGTCTGGTGGTCGTGTCGTACCAGGCCCTGTTCTCCGGGGCGAACACCTGCCTGGGTGAGGCGGTCCAACTCCAACTCTCCGCCCTGGAGGAGGCCCCCGGCGATCAGTTCACCGAGGTCTGCGACGTGGACACGTTCCGGAACTCGATGAGCCGCGACCTCGTGCTGGCCACGGTCTACCTGCTCGGCCTCGGTGTGTTCCTCGCCACCTGGTGGATCGAATCATGGGACACCCAACTCGAACGAAGCAGGAACGCCGGACCGGCCCTGGCCGCGGTCTCGGTGGTCACGCTGATCATCACCGCGATCGCCAACACGCTGACCAGCTCGAACATCGAGCTGCTTCGAGGCAACTATCAGCTCGAACTGGCCACCACCATCTCGACCTTGAGCTGGATCCGCTGGCTCCTCACCGGCATCCTCGTGGCCGGGTTCGTCACGACCCTGACCTCGTGGTTCATCCGCGGCGTCTCCCACATCTTTCGGGCGATCTTCGACGACACCGACCCGGCGGCCTACGTACCCGACGCCACACCCTGGCCGCCACCGGAACGCGTACCGCCCGGCTTCGGAATCTGCCTGTCCGGTGGCGGTATCCGGTCGGCCGCCTTCAGCCTCGGTGCGCTCTCGGCGCTGGAGGAGACGCCTGTCGACGATCCTCGGCCCGACGGTTCGGCCGGCCTTCTCGGCCAGGCCGATGTCATCTCCAGTGTCTCCGGCGGAGGCTACGCGGCCTCGGCGTGGCGCATCGCCGTCGGAGCCGAGGCCGGCCCGACCAGCAGCAAACCGATCCTGGGCGATCCCAACTACTGCGCCGTCACCCATCGCCGGCAGCGGTTCAAGCTGGTCAGCCCACCCGACACCCCCACCACCGAGCTGTTCCCCAGGCTTCTGGCTCGCCGCAAATACCTGGCCAGCGGGCGGGGAGGACTGCTCGTCACCGCCGTGTGGACGGTCATCCAGCTGCTGTGGCATCTCGGTTTGTTGATCACGGTGGTCGGCCTCCTCGCCTGGCCGATCGGACGCATGATCAGCTCTCCGATCATTACCTCGGCCAACGACTCGATCGCCTACAACCGCCTGGCCACGCCGGGGGTGCTCGTGCTCGGCGTCGTCGGCGTCATCCTGATCCTCCGCTCGTTCACCGAGCAGGGTCGCCTCCGGACGATCAGCAACTACGCGGTCGTCGCCCTGACGTCGCTGGGCGTCGGGCTGTTGACGCTGCTCGTGCTGCTGCCGTGGCTGGTGGACTGGCTGATTCCCGAGCTGTCGCGGCTCCTGCCCGGCGGCGACGGCGCCCAATCGACGATCGCCACGGTGCTGACCGGCGGTGTCGTGGCCACGGTCTGGCGAATGATCCAGGCCCCGCTCAAGACCTACGCCGCCTATCTCGGCGGCGCGCTGCTGGCGTTCGGCCTGATCCTGTTCGGCGGGCTTGTGTCGCTGCATGCGTCGATGGAAGACCGCCTGTTCTCCGGGTCCTGGACCACCTGGGTCATCGCCGTCGGTCTGTTCATGGCCGTCATGAGCGTCGTCAACCCCGATCTGTGGTCGCTCCATCCCGTGTATCGCCGCCGGCTGGCGTCGACGTTCGCCAACCGGCTCGGGCCCGGAGGGTGGACCAGTCTCGGCTCGCGTCGGGAACACCTGCCCCTGTCGGCCTACGCCACGGCACCGGGTCCGAAGCCGATCATCTGCACCGTGGCCGCCCGGATGGACCGGGCCAACACCGGGGTGCCGGTGGTCTCGATGACGTTCGAGCCCGACCACGTGACCGTGCACCCGGGGCCCAACACCCCATCGGTCGCCATTCCGACGGCGGCCTACGAGCGTCTCTTCGGCGGACGGGCCCGAGCCCGCTGGCTGCGCAGCGTGATGGGCTTGGCGGCGATGTCGGCGGCGGCCATGGCCCCCTCGCTCGGACGGATGAGCATGGGTTCCACCAACGCCCTGATCGCCGCCCTCAACCTCCGGCTGGGGGTCTGGATGCCGAACCCGATGTACGACCGGGGCCGGCGGGCCGGCACCCACATGTACTCGATGTTCAAGGAGATCCTCGGCTATTTCGATCTCGACGATCCGAACATCTACGTGACCGACGGCGGCCACTGGGAGAACCTCGGTCTCGTGGAGCTGATCCGCCGGAAGACCCGCATCATCATCTCGGTTGACGCCTCCGCCGACGAACCCTACAGCTTCAACGCGCTGATGGAGGCCATCGAGCTGTCGCTGCTCGAATGCAGCGCCTCGATCACGTTCCGGGAGGGTGAGTTCGAGGACATGCAGCCCGGCGGCGCACCCCGACCACCGAAGAACTGGTGCACCGCCGAGATCACCTACGCCGACGGCTCGTCGGGCCGGTTGTTGTTCGTGAAGGCCCAGGCGTCGGAGGCGATGCCGCTCGACGTGCTGCGGTACTCGAAGGAGGACCCGAGCTTTCCCAACTACTCGACGGCCAACCAGTTCCTCAGCGAGGCCGAGTTCTCCAACCTGGCGATCCTCGGGCGGGAATCGATGATCCGGGCCCTCCAGGATCGCCGGGAGTGGTTGTTCACGCCCTCGGCGGAGCGGGTACCGGAGCCTGTTCCGATACCCGAGGTGGCAGCTTCGGCCGACATCGGGTACACGGCCGACGCTGTCGACACCGCTGAGACGGTCGACATCGACGAGCCGGCCTTCGACCGCGTCGGAACGGCGGCCGGTGACGAACCCGTCGACGGTGCCGTGCTGGAGCCATCGGTCGTGATCATCCAAGCCCCGGCGGCGGAGCCCGCAGCGGTCGAGGCTCCGGTCGATGATGGCCCGGAGGAGCAGATGTCGGGCGAGAACGGCTCGGGCGACGAGGACGACGGGATGACGGAGAAGGTCGGCTACGGCGAGCCGATCATCAAGGTGCAGGCGCCTCCGCCCACCCGGCGGGCACCGACCGCACCGGCGCTCAAGGTGGGGGCCGGCGGGACCGGAAGCACCGTCCATCATTGAGCGGGTACGTCACCGACCGACGGTCCGGGGTGACGACCAATCGCGGGATG
>JBFHME010000036.1:0-25536 GCA_041594435.1 Acidimicrobiales bacterium | reverse complement strand
TCGCCGATCATGTTGACCGCGGCGACATCGGCCTGGTCGTAGGCGTTACGCCAGCTCTCGAGGCGGATCGGGCGGCCGTCGAACAGCTCATGCCGGGCGATGCAGCAGTCGCCTGCGGCGAAGACGGCCGGGTCCGACGTTTGCAGGTGGGCGTCGACGACGATGCCGTTGTCGCAGTCGAGACCGGCTTCGGCGGCCAGCGCCACGTTGGGGGATGCGCCGACTCCGGCGACGACGACATCGGCCGCGAGCGGTTCGTCGCCCTCGGCCAGGAGCACGCGGCAGCCATCGCCATCCCGCTCGATACCGGTGGTTCGAACGTCGAATCGGATGTCGACCCCCTCGTCGACATGACGCTGGACGAGCACATCGGCGATCTCGGCGGGCACCGCCCGGGCCAACGCCCGCGGCGCCATTTCCAGCACCGTGACGTCGCAGCCGAGTTGACGGGCCGATGCCGCCACCTCCAAGCCGATGAACCCGGCGCCGACGACCACCACCCGACGAGGATGACCCCCGCCGGTCAATTGGCGGCGCAGGAGCCGGGCATCGTCGAAGGTTCGCAGCAGCAGGGCATGCTCGCCCCCTGGGATCGGCAGCGAACGAGCGGACGCCCCGGTGGCGAGCAGCAGGCGATCGTAGGGGAGCGAGCGGCCGTCGTCCAGCTCGACCGTGGCGGCGGTACGGTCGATCGCCGTCACCGTGGTGTCGGAGATGAACTCGATGTCCCGCCGGGCCATCGCCGCCTCGTCGGCGACCGTGGTCGGTACCGGATCACCGGCGTCGATCAGGGTCGCCTTGGACAGCGGCGGCCGTTCGTAGGGGTGATGCGGCTCGGCGCCGACGAGGTGGATGGAACCGGAGAAGTCGCGTTCGCGGAGGACCGACGCGGCTCGGGCGCCGCACTCGCCGGCTCCCACGATCACGATCTTCTCCACCGCGACGACGGGTTCCACTGGTCGGCGCTCAGCCCAGGTCGACGAAGACAGCGCCGTCCTCGACCTTGACCGGGTAGGTCTTCAGGTCCTCGCAGATCGGGGCGCCTTTACCTTCGCCGGTGGTGTAGTCGAACCGCCCGTTGTGTTTGGGGCACTCGATGATGTTGTCCATGACGAAGCCGTCGGCGAGGAGGAACTTCTCGTGGGTGCAGTAGCCGTCGGTGGCGTGGAAGTCGTCGTCGGGCGAACGGTAGATCGCATAGCGGGTACCTCCGATCTCGACCCCGATGACATCCTCGGTGTCGACGTCGTCGGTTTCACATGCTTTGATCCACTCGGCCACGGCTTCTCCCTCTGTCTCTTCGCCGCTCCAAGCGTAGCGCCCACTACTCCCCGGTGATCGGCTCCACCTCGACCGCCGTGTCGGAGAACGTCGGGGCACGACCGATGTCGGCGTAGCGGTCGGAGTTGAGCGCGTTGACCGTGGCCTCCCCGTACTCGGGCGACGACCAGTGGCCCATCGGCATCGAGACGACCCCGGGCATCACCGAGTCGGTGACCCGGGCCATGGCCTGCAATTCGGATCGATCGTTGAACACCCGCACCGGCGATCGGTCGGTTATCCCCCGTGCCTCGGCGTCCGCCGGGTTCATCCGGCACGCCTGCGGACCCTGCTGACCCAACTGTTTGTCCATGTTCCCGTACTGGGAGTTCATGAAGGCGTGGGCCTTCGGCGAGATCAGTGACAACGGATACTCACCGGCGGCGCCGGTCTCTGCCGGTCGATAATAGGTGGGGAGCGCGGCCACCTCGCCGCCGTCCTGGTTACCTGGAATCCCCTGCCGAAACAGGGGGGCGACGAAGTTTCCGCCGGCAGCCATCGAGGCCGCCAGCTCGACCTTGCCCGACGGGGTCGGGAACCCGCCGTTGGCGTGCGGCGCGTACTCGTCGGTCGGCGGGACGTTGAGACGGGCGTAGCCGTCGGTCCGAAGCCGATCCAGGGTGATGCCCTCCATCTGCGGGGCGTTCCAGTCCATCGACCGCTCCAGTTGCTCCTCGTCGGTGAGCTCGAACCACGGATCGTCGACGCCCATCACCTTGGCCAGACGACGGAACAGCTCGGTGTTGGGGACGCAGTCACCCGGCGGCTCGACCATCTTCGGCGCGTGGGTCAGGTACAGGTGTCCCCAGGAGAACATGAGGTCGGTGTGTTCGGTGGCCATCGCCGCCGGCAGGACGATGTCGGCGTAGCGGGCGGTGTCGGTCATGAAGTGCTCCGACACCACGGTGAACAGATCGTCGCGGGCGAGCCCACGGCGTAGGCGGTCCTGGTCGCCGGCCACCACCGCCGGGTTCGAATTGTAGACGAACAGACTCTTGATCTCCTGGCCACCGTGTTCACCGGCCAACGCCTGACCGAGCCGCCACTGGTTGATGATCTGTACGGTGTCGGCGTTCGGATGCGGGCCGTGCAGCTCATCCCAGTTGACGGGAAAGGCCCAGATCGGCATCTGCAGCACCCCACCGCCGACCCGACGCCAGGCGCCGGTCAACGACGGCAGCGAGAACACCGCCCGAGCCGCGTTGCCGCCGCTCGTCGACCGCTCCAAGGCCACGCCGACTCGAATCAGCGAGGGCGACGCCGCCGCGTACTCGCGGGCCAGGGTGCGGATGTCGTCGGCGGGAATGCCGGTCTCCGTCGCGGCCCACTCGGGCGTGCAGCCGGCCACATGATCGACGAGGTCGTCGTAGCCGGTCGTGTGGTCGGACACATAGTCGTGGTCGACCAGATCTTCGGTGATGATCACGTGCATCATGGCCAGCGCCAGGGCGCCGTCGGTGCCGGGCCGGATGGGGATGTGCCAGTCGGCCTTCTCGGCGGTGCGGTGGCGAACCGGATCGATGCACACCACCTTGGCCCCGTTGCGCTGTGCCTCCTCGATGAACGGCCACAGGTGCAGGTTGTTCGACAGAACGTTGCAGGCCCAGATGATGATGTATCGCGAGTGGATCAGCGACTCGGGATCGACCGCCGCGGTCGGGCCGACGGTCATGAGGTAGGCGGTGATACCACCACCGTCGCAGAACGTGCGTTCCGACACACTGGTACCGAGTCCGTTGAAGAACCGGTCGCCCACGGTCAGTCCGTTGAGGATGCCCATGTTGCCGAGATAGCTGTAGGGAAGGATCGACTCGGGCCCATGTTCCTCGATGATGGCCCGTAGTCGGGTGCCGATCTCATCGAGGGCGTCGTCCCACGAGATCTCCTCGAACCGGCCCAGACCCTTTGGTCCGACCCGCCGCAGAGGGTGGAGCAGCCGGTCGGTGGAGTAGAGGTGGTTGGGGAAATCGGTGACCTTCACACACAATCCGCCGCGGGTGAAGGGGTGATCGGGGTTGCCCCGCACCTTTTCCACCTTGCCATCGGTCACGGTGACCACCATGGAACAGGTGTCGGGGCAGTCATGGGGGCAGGCCCCGAGGAACTGCTGCGATTCGGTTGTGGTCATGGCGAATCCCCTTCGTCGGCCCGATGGTCGGTGTTACGACAACTCTAGGAAGGGGCGAGGATCAGGGCCATCGCAGGATATTGCTACGGCCCGGTGGCGGCGGCCGGCCGTCAGGTCCCGGTGATCGCCATCGAGGTCAGCTCAGCCGTGTTGCGGGCTCCGGCCTTGAGCCGGGCCGCTCGGAGCTGTTGGCTGACCGTGTTGACCGATGTGCCGCGCTCTCGGGCTATTTCCCCGTACGTGAGGCCCTGGGCCGCCAGCGCGACGACCTCGTGTTCGGCTGCGGTCAACGTCTCCAACGGCGACGATTCCTGGTGCTGGTGCGCGCTCTCGTGCAGCTGGAGAATCGGCGACCAGATGCGGGTCACGAAGTAGTCGATGAGTTCGAGCAGGTCGTGGTCGACGTCGTCGGGCTTGCGGTCGACCCAGTCGATGCAGACGATGCCGAAGGCGTCGGACTCGTCGTCGATACGCCGGACGACCATCGACCGGGTCCGGTTTTCCATCAGCAGCGTTCGCACCGGTCCGGGAGGTATCTGCTCCGCGGTGTCGTTCACGAACACCGACGCCTCGGCGGTCAGTACGCCGTGAACCACCGGATCGTCGATCGGCACCCGGAAGCGATCGACCTCCACCTCGGTGCGGGCGACGATACTCGAAGGCTGGTACCACAGCGTCCATGGTGAGACGTACCCGCCGTCGGCCCGGTCGGCCTCGACCAGCTCGAGGAGGCCACGCAAGCCCGCCTCGAGCGGTGAATTGGCGGTGGCGGACGCCTCCAGAACCGACGCCGTCAGCTCCAGCAATGCTCGCGGCGTATGATCCGTCGGCATGCATCAACAGTAACCCGGGGGCCACCCGGGCCGCCATTGTCGGACAGTTGAGGCGATATCCTGCCCCATGGTGACTGAGGACCTCACAGACTTTTCGGCAATAGCCTCCAGCGTCGGCGTTGCTGCTCTCCGAATCGGTCTGATCATCGTTGGCACTTTTGTCGTGATCCGGCTGTTGCGCCGCTGGGTGCCACGCTCGGTCGATCGGTTCATCGAGCAGCGGGAGCAGGACGAGGCCAACCTCGATCAGATCCGAGGGTCCGAGGTCAACCATCTCCAGCGCGAGTTGCAGCGGGAACGGGCCCGCCAACGGGCCAGAACGTTGGCATCGGTCGTGGTTTCGGTGCTGGCCGGAGTCCTGTGGTTTGTCGGCTTCCTGCTCATTCTCGGCGAGGTCGAGATCGAACTCGCCCCGCTTCTGGCTGGAGCCGGGGTTGCCGGCATTGCCATCGGCTTCGGCGCCCAGACGCTCATCCGCGATCTCCTCGCCGGCTTCTTCATCATTCTCGAGGACCAATACGCGGTCGGTGACATCGTCGATCTCGAACACGCCGTCGGCAGCGTCGAGCGCGTCACCCTGCGGTTCACCCGCCTCCGAGACTACGAAGGCAAGGTCTGGTTCATACCCAACGGCGAAGTCCGGCGGGTTGGCAATCTGTCGAAGTTGTGGTCCAAGGCCGTCCTCGATGTGGGTATTGCCTACGAGGACGACATCGAGCGGGCCACGGCTGCCATGGTTGCAGCCGCCAACGACGTTCGGGAAGCGAACCTTCCGCACGCCACCATCATCGACGAACCCGAGGTCCTCGGCGTTGAACAGCTCGGCGCCAACTCGGTGGTACTTCGCATGGTGGTGTCGACCGAACCCGGCGAGCAGTTTGCGGTCGCCCGGGCGGTTCGTGCCCGGGTCAAGGCCCGCTTCGACTCGGAAGGCATTGAAATCCCGTTCACTCAGAGCGTGGTGCGGTTCCGGGCCGAAGGCGAACCGCCAACGCCTCTGGAACCGGGCGGATCCTCGAAGTCCTCCGACGACTGACGTCTTCTCGTTGCCGTGGTCGGGCGCGGTCGGCTGGATGGATCGTGTGGCGGTCAGCTCTCGCAGACCAAGGCCGGGGGTGCTTCGGGTTCGAGGAGCTCCTCCGGATCGGAACAGGGGGTTTCGACCTCGACGACGGCGTCGAAGTCGCCGATCTGGAACTGGAGCACCATGCCGGCCGGCGCCTCGCTCGACTCGATCGTTTGGTCGACGACGGCCTGCCACCATTCGTCCAGTTCGGCGATCAGCCCCACCACCATGCCGTCCGGATCCACCGCCAGCAAGGCCGTCGACTCGAGATCCGTCGGTTGCAGCCCGGCGTTGGCCAGCCGCTGCCGGACCCGTGCGGTGACCACCAGGGGAAGCAGCTCATCGGCGCTCACCTTCACGGTCCAAACCTCGGATCCATCGTCGAAGACGGCCACCTCGGTGATCGAGGTGACCGAGGCGCCCACCGTGAGGAGGTAGACATCACCGTCGACTGCGGCGCTGGGATCGCCCTGAGCCAGCTCCGAGAAGGCCTCCAGGTCGTAGCCGACCCAACTCGGAGGGATCGACACCGGGTTCTGCAGCCAGTACATGCCGTCGACCAGGCGATGCTCGAAGGCTTCGCCGGATGCCGGAAGATCGGTTGCGAGTCCTGGCTCGCCCAGGAACTGTTGGGTTCCTGATCCTTGCTGTTGATCGTCGTCGAACGATCCGGTTCGCCGCATCGAGGTCTGATTCGGGCCGGTCACCGGAAGCGTCTGGATCACTTCGAGTGAGAATCGGGCCGAGTTCCGGGCCACGGTGGCGTCGATGATCTCCTGAAGCCGTTCGAGGTTCTCCGTGTCGCCGCCGTCCGCATCGGTCTCCGTCGGCGACGTCGAGGTGGCGTCGGAGGTCGCTGTCGTCGGCGAATCGGTTGTGGCGGTGGCCTCCGGTTCGGTGGTTGACGTCTCGGCCGCGGCGTCAGGGTCACCGTCGGACTCCGAATCGGCGCCGCTGCAGGCACCCAGCGCGGCAACAGACATCGCGGCGGCGATCAGCCACGGAATGCCGCGGTTGAATCGGTTCGTCGCAGACGACAACGCATGGATGACCATGGGCGTGCAGGGTACTCCTGCGGACCGGCGCCGCCACGGGGCCACGATGCCCGGCGCACCCGTGACCGCCGGCTATACGCTGATTCCCATGTTGACCGGGCCCATGGTTTCGCTCTCGTCGTCGGTTGCCGATCGGCGGTTTTGCTGATGGCGGGCGGGCTGGCCGCTCTTCTCGACGACGTCGCCACGCTGGCCAAGGTAGCGGCGGCCTCGCTCGACGACGTCGGCACCGCGGCGAGCCGTGCGGGGGCCAAGGCCGCAGGGGTGGTCGTCGACGATGCCGCCGTCACACCCCGCTACGTACACAATTTCACCGCCGATCGCGAGCTGCCGATGATCAGGCGGATCGCCACGGGTTCGCTGCGCAACAAGCTCCTGTTCATCCTTCCCGCGGCGCTGGTGATGAGCGAACTCCTGCCCTGGCTGCTCACCCCGCTCCTCATGGTCGGGGGCACGTATCTGTGCTTCGAGGGGGCGGAGAAGATCTGGGAGATTCTCGGCGGTGGTCACGGCGATGTCGCCGGCCACGGCCACGGAACCGGCGATGACGGCCACGGAACCGGTGCCTCCACTGCATCCGTCGCTGCGACCGGGATTGCCAGGTTGGCCGCCGTCGACCGGGAGGACGAGATGGTCTCGGGCGCCGTTCGCACCGATTTCATCCTGTCGTCGGAGATCATGGTGATCGCCCTCAACGAGGTGTCCGACGAACCGATCGTCAGCCGCGCCGTCATCCTGTTCGTGGTGGCCATCGCCATCACGCTGCTGGTGTACGGAGCGGTCGCTCTCATCGTGAAGATCGACGACATCGGTCTCCATATGGCCGAACAGGAATCGGACGTGTCGCAGTCCGTTGGCCAGGCGCTGGTGAAGGGGATGCCGAGCTTCATGGCGCTGTTGTCCACGGTCGGCATGGTCGCGATGCTGTGGGTCGGCGGCCATATTCTCCTGGTCGGTTTCGACGAGCTCGGTTGGCACTGGCCCTACGGCCAGGTCCACCACCTGGAGGAGGCCATCGGCGAGTCGTTGTCTTCGATCTCGGGCTTCGCCTCCTGGCTGACCAACACCATGGCGTCGGCCATCCTCGGGATCATCGTGGGAGCGATCGTGGTCGCGTTGATGCACGTCGTACCCCGTCGAGACGCCGCCGCCCACTGACGGAAGCCGCCGCCGATTGGCCGGAAATCGACGAGTCCCGGCGAAGCGCCGTTGATACACTGGCCCACGCCTTCACGCTCGAGGCGACGTAGCTCAGTTGGTAAGAGTGCTCGACTCATAATCGAGAGGTCGTGGGTTCGAGTCCCACCGTCGCTACTGCCGGTTCCGGATGCGGGGCCTGACCGAGTTTGCCTCCGGCAAACGTCGCCGGCTGTGAGCGTTGTGCTCGCCCGGTCAGTCGTCGAAGCGGGCGATCTCGTGCTGGCTCGACCAGCTCTGCACCGTCGAGCCGATCGGCCAGAAGCCGCGGGGGCAGAGCAGGTCGTCGATCAGGTACTCCATCGCCGGGCCGAACGTGGCTCGCACCTGACGTCCGTAGATCCGCGCGTCCTCGTAGGGTCGAAGGTCGAAGCCGTGATCGGTCAGCCGCTGATACAGGTCGAGGAAGAGCTCCGAGTTGTCGGTGTCGGTTTGCTGCTGCCGGTACAGCGTCAGGTCGCGGCCCTGCGTCACCTCGTTGAAGATGGCCTCGGCCCGGCGCAGGAACCAGTAGCCGTAGCCGTCGGTCGCCCCGTTGATGATCTGGGCGTGCACGGCGGCATCGCACAGCAGACCGAGCGCCGTCACCCAGTTCTGTCGACGATCATGTGACCGGAAGAGCACCAGAAGCGGCACGGTCGAGTGGGTTTCGAGGATCCCGGCCGCCCACCGTTCCCATCGCTCGAACTGCTCGTCGATCTTGCGGGGATCGGCATCGGGGGCCCAGGCCATCACCAGGTCGGTGGGTGTGATGCGTTCGATACCGCCGGTGTCGAGGGTCATGAGTTGGCGTTCGCGGTCGGAGTACGCGGCGTAGAGGGCGGGTAGGTAGCCGATCACGAGGGCGACGGTGATCACCCCGAAGAACGCTTCGATGATGGCGCCGGCACGGGGGATGGTGTCGCCGGGTACGATCTCGCCGAACCCGACCGTGAAGTACACGACGCCCGAGTAGTACCAGGAGTCGGCGAAACTCTCGATGGCGTTGATGTCGTCGAGCGTGGCCCAGATGAGGGCGAAGCCGGTGATCTGCAGGAGCGCCCACGTGGCCAGCAGAACGATCACGAGCAGGGGAGCGAAGGCCGACAGCATGCGTTCCCGCACCGAGGATTCCTCGGGCAGCTTCTTGGCCACCGTGCGGAGGGCGATGAACATCGAGCGGCCGATGAGATGGGTCGGCCACCACCGGGCGGGTGACGTCGAGGTCGATACCAGCGTGTTGACCAGGTCGGCCAGTGCGACCACGATCAGGGCGGCTCCGAGGACGACGATGATGAGATCGAGCACGTCCCAACGGTATCGTGCTGCACCGATCCGACATCAACGGCGCGCCGGCTACGGTCGCAGCATCGGCGGGTGCAGCAACTCGGCCGGTCCTCGTCGGTAGAGTTTGGCCGGCCGTCCCCCCTGGCGGGTGGTCGTACCACCGGTTTCGACCACGAAGCCCGGGGTTTTCGACACCTTGCGGTGGAAGTTGCGGGGATCGATGTCGGTGTCCCACACCGCCTCGTAGACCTGGCGGAGTTCCCCGATCGTGAATTCCTCGGCGCAGAAGGCGGTGGCGAGCGGTGAGTATTCGAGTTTGGCCCGGGCCCGTTCGACACCGTCGGCGAGGATCCGGTGATGGTCGAAGGCGAGACGGCGGGGATGGCCGAGCAGTTTGTTGACCGGAGTCCATCCGGCGGTGGCGGCATCGCTCCCGGCGACCGGATTGGGTGCCTCCGGAATGAGCGCCAGGTAGGCGATCGAGATGACCCGGCGTGGATCGCGGTCGGGATGGCCGTAGGTGGCGAGTTGTTCGAGGTGGAGGCGGATCTCGCTCAGACCGGTCTCCTCGACCAGCTCCCGCTCCGCGGCGTCGAGCAGGTCCTCGTCGGGCAGTACAAATCCGCCCGGAAGCGCCGCCCGCCCTTTGAACGGTTCCGTCCCCCGCTCGATGGTCAGCACGTGGAGACGGTCATTGCGCACGGTGAGCACCACCAGGTCGGTGGCCACGAGGATCGTCGTCGGTCGGGGCATCGCGTTCGAGTGTAGCCGCCGCCGGTCTTATCGTCTAGTTGACGATTAAGGCCGGGCGTGTTATCGTCATAACGACGATAAAGAGTCGGGACGTCCGCCGGGTACCGGTCCCGGCGACGGCAAGCACAAGGAGTCAACCATGGCCGAGATCACTCGACGACCGTTCCTCAACCGCCTGCGGGCCGATCACTCGGTCCACATCCAGCACTTCCGCAACGGCACGGTCCGTCACGATGGTGCCGGCCTGGCGTTCTGGTACCGTCCCGCCACCGCAGCGTTGGCCGAGGTGCCGCTTGATGACCGGCAGCAGACACTGCTGTTCCACGCCCGGACCTCGGACTACCAGGACGTGACCGTTCAGGCCACCGTGACCTACCGGGTCGTCGACCCCTCCCTGGCGGCCACGCGCATTGCCTTCGACATCGACCCGGCGACCGGTCGGTGGATCGGCGATCCGATCGAGACACTGAGCGACCTACTGCGGGACCTGGCCCAGCAGCCGGCGATCGAGAAGGTGGCGACGATGACCGTCACCGAAGCCCTGGCTCGGGGTGTCGGTCCGATCCGGGCCGAGGTGGCGGGTGCGCTCGCCGACGACCCCCGCCTGACCGAGCGGGGGCTCGCCGTGACCGACGTACGGGTCGTGGCGGTTCGAGCCGACGCCGATCTCGAGCGGGCGCTGCAGACCGAGACCCGGGAGCGGGTCCAGCAGGAGGCCGACAAGGCGACCTTCGACCGGCGGGCCCTGGCGGTCGAGAACGAGCGGGCGATCGCCGAGAACGAGCTGCAGAACCAGATCGAGCTGGCTCGGCGGGAGGAGACACTCGTCAACCAGGTCGGGCAGAACGAACAGCAGCGGGCGACCAACGAGGCCGCCGCCAGCCGGATCCTGGTCGAGTCGGGCGTGGCCGAACAGCGGATGAAGGATGAGGCGAGCGCAGAGGGAATCCGCCGGCTCGGCGAGGCTCAAGCCGATGTCGAGGAGGCGAAGATGCGGGCGTTGCAGTCGGTCGATCAGGGTGTGTTGATGGCGCTGGCCGCCCGCGACCTGGCCCGCAACGTGCCCAGGATCTCGAACCTCACCATCACACCGGATCTGGTCGTGCCGATGCTGGCTCGCCTGGGCGAATCGATCGGCGAAGGTCGACCGGGGGATCGGGACCGTGATCCGGCCCGGGAGGCAGGCGGCGACGATGCGGGTCGGGGACGGCGATGAGCCTCCGGCCCCGGGCGGTCGTCGTGCACCGGACAACGGAGTTCGATGACGTCGTCGCACGGCACGGCACCGCCCAGCAGGCGGAGTTCTTCCTGCGCCGGCGCGGTCGGTCGATCGACGAGCTCGTCGACCGCAGCCGTGCCCTCGGGGTCGCACTGGCCGCGGTGCGGTCAGCCGTGCCGATCGACTGGCGGCGAGCCGAGGTGGAGCGGGCCGACCTGGCCCGATTCGTGTTCGGACCGGAGGATGTCATTGTCGTCGTCGGCCAGGACGGCCTGGTGGCCAACGCGGCGAAGTACCTCGACGGTCAGCCGGTGATCGGGGTCGACCCCGAACCGGGCCGCAACGCCGGTGTGCTGGTGCCCCATCGTCCCGACGAGGTGGGTTCGTTGCTGGGGGCGTTGATGTCGGAACGGGTGACCGTGAGCGATCGGACGCTGGTCGAAGCCGTCACCGACGACGGTCAGCGGATCCGGGCGCTCAACGAGGTCTTCGTCGGTCACGCCGGTCACCAGTCGGCTCGGTATCGCATCGATGTGCCGGGAGGGACGGGGGAGCGGCAGTCGTCCTCAGGGCTGTTGGCCGGCACCGGAACAGGGTCGACGGGCTGGCTGCGGTCGGCTTGGCTGGAGCGGCGCAGCGATCTGACGTTGCCTGATCCGTGCGATCCGGAACTGGCGTGGTTCGTCCGCGAGGCCTGGCCGTCACCTGATACCGGCGTTGCGCTCACGGAGGGGTTGTTGGCTGCCGGGGATCGACTCGGTGTCGTGGCCGAGGGCGACCTCGTGTGCTTCGGTGACGGGATCGAGTCCGATCGGATCTCGCTGACGTGGGGGCAGCGCCTCGACATCTCCCGTGCCGGAAGGACGATGCGGCTGGTGATCGGGTCGTGACCGGCGGCTACGTGTCGGAACACCGCCGGCATTCTTCGTCGTCGTAGGAGACGCCCCATTCGGTTTGGGGACGGTTGGTGAACGTTTACGTTGGTTGTCGACTGCCGATCCCGGCAAGATGGCGGACGAGGTCGGTGGTCGTGATGATGCCGGTCAGCCGACCGTCGTCGTCGATCACCAGAAGCGAGTGTGCGTTGCCGTCGGAGAGCAGCTCGGCCGCCTCGGCAATCGTGGCCGTGGCGGTCACGGTGCGCAGGTCGGTGGACATGGCGTCGTCGATCGTGAAGTGATAATCGAGCATCTCCGCCATGTCGCGGTCTTCGAACCCGTCGATGTCGTAGGCGAGGCGGAGCACGTCGACGGAGGAGATCATGCCTACCGGACGGCCGTTCTCCATGACCGGCACGTGATGAAACGGGGCGTACTTGAGCATATGGTAGACCTCGGACACCGGCTGATCCCGTTGGACGGTCACCGGGTCGGTGGTCAGCAGTTCGGCCACGATCGTTTCTTGTGCCATTTTGCCACCTCCTACGGTTGGCGCAACCCGGTGGCGACGTTGTTGTCGTTCAGCGGGACTACTTGTACGGCTGATTGTAGGAGGCCCTCTCGGCAAACTCTGGGGCCCAAGGTCCCGAAAACCGATTCGGGTCCCGGTGCCGGTCGAACGAGACGGGCCTTGATGTGTCGAGCGGATGTGGCGGAGGTGGACGGGAATCGAACCCGCCTACGAGGGATCACCCCGTACACCCGCTTTGAAGGCGGGGGAGCCCACCAGGCGCTCGGACACCTCCGCCCAGTAATGTAGCGGGTTTCGCGGTGCTTCTGTCTGTCTCTCGGCCAGCCTCCGCCGCCGGGCGGGGGTGCCCAGAGCGGTTCTCCAGGCTCTCATCGTTCAGATCCCGTATCATGAAGGTGTGGCTTTCGAACGCATTTCCATTGATCCCAACAAGATGGCCGGCGTGCCGTGCATACGCGACTTGCGGTTCCCGGTAGCCTCGGTCGTGGCAATGGTCGCCGATGGAATGACCACTGAGGAGATCTTGGCCGAGCATCCTGTGCTTGAAGCCGATGACATCGCTGAGGCCCTTCGGTACGCTGCCCTGGCACTTCAGGAGCGAGAGCTGCCCCTACGGCTTCCAGCGTGAGGTTACTGCTCGACTAGAATCTGTCGCACCTGCTCGTCGATCTGCTCGGTCAAGCTGGCCACGATGTTGTACATGTCCAGAGCCTCGGGATGCATTCGGCTTCGGACAACGAGATCCTCCAGGTGGCCATCGACGACGACCGTGTGATTGTTTCGGTGGACACCGATTTTGGCGATCTGCTGGCATCAACCAATGCACCGGGGCCATCGGTCCTTCTCCTACGCAGACAAGATCGTCGGAGGGCCGGCGAATTGGCAGCGCTCCTGCTCGCCAATCTCGACGCCGTGTCCGAAGACCTGGCAATTGGGGCGATCGTTGTGCTCGGTCAACAACGGATCAGAGTGCGCCGCCTGCCGATTCGTCCTCCGCAGCCGAGCCACTAGGGGTATCGGGATGGGAGCCAGGCTGGGAGCCATCGTCAGCGTCCTGCGATAGTTCCGAACGTACCGGAGCGGCCTGGTAAAGCGGTGAATCGACCCTTTGCGCATGGAACCGAACTAACTGCGCCGCCTTTGAAGGCGGGGGAGCCCACCAGGCGCTCGGACACCTCCGCCCAGTAATGTAGCGGATCTTGGGAGGCGTGAGGTGCGGCGAATCGGCTGCTGCTCATTGCCAACCGACGATCAGTCAGGCTCTGGATTGTCGTCGTGAAGAAAGGCGGGAATTTCTCGTCGGGCGTGGAGGACGCGCCAGATGTCGAGGTGTTCGTCGTTCGGGATGTAAAAGATCATGTACGGGAATATCTTGAGTGACCAGCTCCGCAACTCCGGGATTTCGAGTTCGTAAGCGAAGCGGAGCGATCCGGTGAGCGGATACCGGATCAGCAAAGGGATTGCATTCTCGAACTCGTCGACAAAGCCGACAGCAACGTCGGGACCGGCGGTTTCGCGGTGGTAGGCGATGGCTGAGTCGATGTCGGCCGCGGCTACGGCCCGAAGACGAGCGTGCACGGGGCGGTTCAGTCTCCGGCCCGGGCTTGGTCGCGCAGTGACGCGAAGTACGCAGCATCGGCCGTGGTCGTTGCCGGAGAACGAGCGCCTTCGAGCAACGCGGCTCTCAATTGGCGACGGTCATGGTCGCGTCGAATCAGATCCCGCACATATTCACTGGTCGATCCGTAGCCTCCCTCACTGACTTGGGCGGCGACGAAGCTCTTGAGATCATCGGGGAGTGACACGTTCATCGTGCTCATGTCGTCAATCCTAGATTCCTTGGCAAAAATTGCCAAGATTCCGAGTTCCGCGAGGCGCGGCGTGCCCGATTTCGTGTGGCGCAGCTGGTAGGGGCTGATTGATGACGCGATGCCCACATTCGAGGGTATGGGAGAAGCCGCCGCCCCTTTCGAAGTGCGGCCAAGGCTACGTCCCAGGTCCGAGTGCCATAAGATGTACTGAACCACACCGTTCTGACTTCGGGCCTGAGCACGGTGTGCACTCTCGGCAGGAACCCGGACGGCTGGAACCCTCCCTCCGTTGATCACCTTCCGCCACCTGGAAAGGGGGCCTCGATGATTCGGAGGCTTCGCGAGGAAATCCGCAAATTTCGAGCGCGCCCGGATACGGAACGACTGGTTCAGGAGGTCGACGCTCTCCGGGATCGGCCTGATACGGAACGACTGGTTCAGGAGGTCGACAAACTCCGGGATCGGCCCGATACGCAGCGACTGGTTGAGGACGTCCGCAAGATCAAGAAAACGAACGACGGCGACTAACCGCTTCAGCGCCAGGTAGACACGGACGGCCGGATCGACTTGTCCAGGACGGGCGCCCGCGTGACCCCGTCCGAATGTCGTACCGGGCGGCGGATCCCCGGGGTCTGCGTTTCGTCGGGCCGGCTATGGCTCCTGGCCGACGGCGGTCCGGACGGTGGTGAGAAACTCGTCGACCGGAACTCGGTGAACCTTGGCGGCCCGCTCCACCGTGAGTGCCTTCGTGAGGTACTTCCGGACGCTGAACCCTCCGACTCGTTTCACCCCGAAGGTCTCCATGACCGCGGCGATGTCGCCGTACTCACGCAGGATGTCCGACACCTTGGTGTCCTTCTCGATTCTCAGGGGTACGCCGTCTCGGTCGCCGGTCGGGGTGTCCCCAGCCTCATCAGTCACGATTGTTGTCCTCCAAATTCTGCGTCATCTGCAAGTTTGCGTCATCTGCATCTTTCTGTCAACGTGGTCGCATGGCCCGCAAGACCGGCTTGCGTCAACGGAAGAAGGAACAAACCAGGCGGCGCATCGAGGCCGTCGCCCGAGATCTGTTCGCCCGACACGGTTTCGACGGGGTCACCGTCGATGAGATCGCCGCCGGGGCTGACATCGCGCCCCGGACGTTCTTCCATTACTTCGCCACCAAGGAGGATGTCGCACTGGCCGACTTCGGCGCCAGGCTGGCGGACCTTGTGGCCGAGCTCGACAGCCGGCCGGCCGATGAGCCCCCCTGGGTTGCGCTGCGGGGGGCCTTCGTCGCCGTCGCGTCCGACTATGAGCAGCAACGGGATCGGCTCACATCCCAGTTCACGATCATGGCCGGGTCTCCGTCGGTCCAGGCCCGGAGTCTGCAACTCCAGGCCGACTGCGAGAACGCACTGGCAGCATCCCTGGCCCGGCGACGTGGTGAGGGACCGGACGAGACCATCACGGCCGGCCTCCTGGCCACATCAGCTGTGGGCGCGATGAGATCGTCGTTGCGTCACTGGCTTCTCACCGGGCATCACATTCCGCTACCCGCCCTGCTCGAGACCTGCTTCGACCAGTTGGGCCGGGGGCTCGACGAGAACGCCTGACTCAATCAGTGCCCGTGGCCGCCGCCCCCGTGGCCGAAGTGCGGCCAGTCCTCGCAGGTGGGATAGACGTTGGCGTGGGTGTCGAGGTCGATCCCGGGCGTGACCTCCCACTCCCCGTGATGTGAGAACACGAACTTCGTCACCGCCGTCAACTTGAGAAGCTGTCCGTTGTATCGCTCGCCGACGTCCAGGCCGTCATGGTGGGGCGTTTCGTCGAGCCAGTGGAAGTGGGTGAATCCCGGCTGGCGTGGCATCTGCCGGGACGCGATGGCCCAAGCAGGATGCTCGCCGGATACGTGCCCGCAGTATTCGGCTTGACGAGCAACCCCGTTGAGCAGCCAACCGACGGTGCAGCCCTCGGGGTTCTGGGAACAGTTCCCGTGCTTTGCGATCGGCACGCCCCCCTCGGTGGTCTCCTCGCCGGGTGTGATGTAGAGGAAGCCAGTCAACCCGCCGTTGCCGGTCAGCTGTGTTTGCTGATGGGTGTCGATGTGATTGGCGAAGACGAAGTCGAACGGGGCCTCGTGGTCGCGCCAGGCGTATCCAGTGGCACCGGCGCCGGCCGGGATCGACACGATCGCGGCCAGGAAAACCACGACCACAAAAACGCTGCGTGTTTGCATCAGGAACCTCCTCGCTCCTTGTTGTTTCTACACCCATTGGCCTCGGCGCCTTAGGGCCGATCGTCCCGATATGCGGGGCCGGGGCGCGAACGCGCTCCAGCGTGGCGAGCGGTAGAATCGGTCGTGATGTCACCCCGCTTCTCATCCCGCAGCCGAATCGTCTCATTGTCCCTTGCCCTGGCCGCCCTCATGGGCGCCTGCGGAAGCGAAGGGGGTACCGGCGCTGCCGGCGACCCGTTCGAAGCGGAACCCGGCATCGCCGATTCGGTCGGTGTGACCATCGACGGTAGGCAGATCGAGGTTCACCGCGACCCCGGTTGAGGCTGCTGCTCGTCGTGGGTCGTGTACCTGCAGGATCATGGGGCCGAGGTCGACGTCACCGACGACCCGAATCGTCAGGCCTTCCGGGCCGAGCATGGAGTTCCCGACGAGGCCGGTTCCTGCCACACGGCGCTCATCGATGGCTACGTGTTGGAGGGCCATATCCCTGTCGGTGCCATCGAACGGCTCCTCAGCGACCGTCCCGACGCGATCGGCCTCGTCCTTCCCGGCATGCCCGCCGACTCACCGGGCATGGGTGGCGATCCGAGCACCTGGGAGGCACAGCCCGTCATGTTGATCACGGCCGACGGTCGGATGACCCCGTTCGACTACTGAGACGACCTGCGCTCCAGAGCCGGCCGGCCAGACCTCAGCCGCTGCCGGGCGGGACGTCCTCGAAGGACAGCAGCAGCTGTTTGAGCAGATTGGCCAGCTGCTCCCGCTGCCGGACCGTGAGGCCGGAGAGCATGTCCTTCTGGGCGTCCACCATTCGCTGGAACACGTCATCGACCAGCGCCGTCCCCCGGGCCGTCAGCTCGATCTGGGCGCTGCGGGCATCGGCCGGGTTGGGCAGGCGCTGGATCAGCCCGCCATGCTCCAGGCGATCCAGCCGGCCGGTCATCCCTGCCTTGGTGATCAGGAGTTCACCGGCCAGCTCACGCGGGGTGAGGCTCCGGCCTGCTCGTCGCAGGGCCGACAGCACTTCGTAGTCGCCGTAGTTGGCGAGAACCGTGGCGTTGATCACGCCGGCGATGACGCCATCGACGTGCACGGCCGCTCGCCGCAAACGCATCGTGATCTCGAGGGGCAGCTGTCCTCTGGCATCGAGGATCCGTCGCCAGTCGTCGGCCGCCGCCGCCGTGTAGTCGTCCAGGCCCACGGTCGTGGGTCGCGGCATCGAGCACCTCCCTGTGTCTATCCCGCGTTGACTTTAGTTAGTCCACGAACTAACGTCTAGTACGTTAACTAACTAATTACCTTGAGGTGGAACCTCACGGTAGGTCACGAAAGAAGAACTCAAAGACATGGCACGTCGACTACTCGTTCTGGTCATCACGATCGCGGCCACGCTGGCCGCATTCCCCTCGGCCGGCTCCGCCCGGAGCAGCTACATCTCCCGCACCACCGGGCTGGCCGCCGACGCCTACTGGACACAGCTCGACGGCACGCCCGTCGGCTCGAGCCAGTTCGGCAATGTGCACATCGGTTGGCTCTACGCCTACGAGACCTCGAAGGGCGTTGGCGACGCCTTCGTGTACATCAGTGATTTCGATTGCGAGCCCGGTCAACAGCCGTACGGCGGCCACGGCGAGGAGAACGGGTGCGCCTATATCGGTGACCGGTTCGGCGAAGGGTTCGGGCTCGAGTTCTCCGTCGACAAGAAGCTCCAGGCGGCTTCCCTCCGCGGCACGCTCACCATGATGCAGGGCGGGCACGGCGGGCCGGGTGGCGTCGTTGGAAACCCGAGGGTCGACATGACGTGGACCGGCACCGCCAACCTGGTCACGTCGAGCTCGACGTATCGCTACAACGACGGGACATCCTCGTACACCGATCGCTATCGCTCGACCTGGCGGCAGAGTTCGCTGGGCGGGATCCTGGGCCCGATGTCGTTCGACCCGAATCTCTCGGGTGGCTCGATCTCGAGCTTCTCGTCGTTCTCCAAGGGCCGCACCCGGTGAGGGCCCGCATAAACCGGCGAACCTTCCTCGCCGCGGGCGCCGGTATGGCGACGGGCCTCCTGATCGGGGGTCCGTCGCCGGCTCTGGCGGCGGCACCAGCAGGACAGCGGCCGACCTCGCACCACGCGCCGGACGTGCTCACCGGTTGGCTCAGGGCCGTGTACGAGCAGGTGCGAATCGAGCGCTTCTCCCCGCCGGCGGCGGCCAGAGCCTACGCCTATGTCGCCATCGCAGCCTATGAAGCGGTCGTCGGTGGGATGCCGAAGCACCGGTCCCTCGGGGGGCAGCTGAACGATCTCGGATCGCTGCCGATCGCCGCAGGCCACCACTGGCCGGTCGCCCTCAACGAGGCGATCGTCGTCACCGCCCAGGCGGTGTTCGCCGATCGGTCCGAGCTGTCACGGGCTGCACTGGCCGACCATGCGACGTCGACCGCGGCGACGATCCAGGCCGGAATCACCGCCCCCGTCGTCGAGCGGTCGGTCGCCTACGGCCGACGGATCGGCCAGGAGATCGCCGGGCGTGCCATGCGGGACAACTACCTCGCGACCCGGGGCCTCGCCTACACCCCTCCGGTCGGTCCCGACAAGTGGATCCGCACCCCGCCCAACTTCGGGGCGGCCATCGAGCCACACTGGGGCCGGATCCGCTCGTTCGCACTCCGATCCAACGACGAGTGCAAGCCGCCGGCGCCGATCCCCTACTCGGAGGAACCGGGTTCGCCCTTCTGGCAGCAGGCAGAGGTCGTCTACAACACATCGGCCGGGCTGGACGACGCCCGGCGGACCACGGCCCTGTTCTGGCGGGACAACCCCGACGGCACCACCGGCCTGCCGTCGGGGCACTGGATGCTCGCCGCCTGTGCCGTCATCGAGCAGGAGAGGCTCGACCTCGGTCGAGCAGCCGAGGTGCTGGCCCTCCTCGGCATCGCCCTGGCCGACGGGTTCACCTCGTGTTGGACCGAGAAGTACCAGACGAACCTGCTGCGTCCGGTGACCTACATCCAGCGGCTGGTCGATCCGGGATGGAATTCGTTCGTGAACTCGCCGGCCTTCCCCGAATACACCTCGGGCCACTCCGTCGGCTCGGCCGCGGCTGCCGAAACGCTGACCGCACTGCTCGGAACCGTGGCCTACACCGACGACACCGGCCTGCGCAACGGTTACCCCGGCGTTCGCTATCAGTCGTTCTGGGAGGCGGCCAACGAAGCGGCGATGTCCCGACTCCACGGAGGCATCCACTACCCGATGGGCATCGAGGCCGGACTCGTGCAGGGCGCCGAAGTGGCAAGGAAGGTGCTCGAGCGGATCCGGACCAGTAGGTGACGGTCCGATGTGACCAAGTGCTCTAGTCCCGCCGGCAAGGCGCAGGTGACACTTGAGGTCAGAAGGTGGTCGCCCCGCGTTCGACTTCTCGGTGGTTGCCACCACGCTCGAGTCGACTGGAGGAAACACCGTGACGAAGGTAGACAAGGAGATTCGGAGGAAGACGAGACAGGAGGCGGAGTCTTTGATCGACTTCTTCGCCCACCTGCCCTATCCAATCCCGGACGCTCCAGAAGACCTATCACTCGAATCGCTCCACCATCTCGATAATGTGATCCACCGGCTGTGGGGAGAGGCGGGTCCCAGGCTCGCTGTCGAGGCGATGGTCAACACATGGGGTGGCTACCTCGGCTGCGCCCTGCGGGAGAACTTCAAGTCCGAATGGGTCAGCGTCGAGGGTAAGGCGCCGGCCCTGAAACTGAAAGGGAAGTCCAAGGTCGTCGTCCACCCGTACAGCATGATGTACAAGCGATTGGTGAATGGCAGCCTGGATCGGCTTGAGCCCAAGCTCGATCAGATCGAGAAGGCCTACCACGGCGCGTGACCGATCCAAGCCTCGTTGGGTCCGATCCCGACGTTGCCATCCCCTTCTTCGAGTCGGTGCTGGCGGGTCTCACCCTGAAGGACGACCCCGAAGACTGGGCGGCCTGCCACGACTTCTTGGGTCTCTTCTACGGGAATCGCCCGTCGGGCGATCGCTCGGCCAACCTCGAACAGGCAATCGAGCACTATGAGGCGGCGCTGCGGGTTCAAACGAGGGAGCACGCGCCCCAGGTGTGGGCCGGTATCCAGGCTGGGCTCGGCGATGTCTACAAGGATCGCGTGCTGGGCGATCGGGCAGAGAATTGGGATCGGGCGGAAGCGTACTACCTGTGTGCGCTGGACGGAATGAATTCCGACCAGAACCCTGCTCAGTGGGCGACCGTGCAGATGGATCTGGCAGACCTGTACCGGCGGGACGAGTTCGACACCACCGGCCGGGCACTCGACCAGGCGATCGATTGCTACGAGAGCGCACTGTCGGTGACCGACCGCGAGGTCGACGAGTTGCGCTGGGCGCGCATCTGCCACCAGCTCGGCGACTGCTTCGGCGAACGGAGGAGGGGGGAGCCGGCAGCGAATGAGGAGGCTTCGATCGCCTACTACGAACAAGCACTCGAAGTGTTCCGGCGCAAGGACCGTCCCCAGAACTGGGCGGCCACCACGACGAACCTCGGCGTCACGTACCTCAACCGCACCACCGGGAGCCGACCCGACAATCTTCATCGCGCCATCCATTGCCTCTCGAGCGCAGGCGAGACGTACGACCGGGCGTCACCCGATTGGGTGCTGACGCAGACCAACCTGGCCAATGCCTACCTGCAACTCTCGGGCTTACAGAAGGCGGCGAACGTGGAGCGCGCAATCGAGCTCTATGGTTCGGCCCTGGACACCGTTGACCCGGAGACGGCGCCGGACCAGTGGGCCACCATCCACTTCAATCTCGGCAACGCGTACCGGGAACGGCGATGGTGGGACATGACAGGCTACGTGAGCGGCGAAGCCGGCCTGGAGACGTGGGTGAGGGAGCGAGCCGGGGACATCGAATGCGCCATCGACCACTATCGGGAGGCGCTGGCGGTTTTCACGCGAGAGGAGCGGCCGCGTGACTGGGCGCTGGCGACCCATGGCCTCGGAGCCGCCTACCTTGCCCGGATCCTCGGGAAACGGGCCGACAATGTCGAGCGGGCGATCCGACTGCTGAACGAAGCACTCGAGCTTCGAGATCGGGAGACCTGGCCGGCCGGCTGGGCGGCCACGCACGAAGTGATCGGCGTGGCGTTCGAAGTCATGCCGGTCGGAGACAAGGCCGAGAACATACGCAACGCCGTCGACCACTACCGGATGGCGCTCGAGGTGTACGACTCAGGCGGCTATGCGCTGCGGAGGCGCCAGACGTTGGGCCATCTCGCCCGCCTCGCCTTCCGCCGCGACGCCTGGCGGGAGGCGCTGGAGCTCTACGAACAAGTGATTGAGACTCCGCCATCGGACGGTTCCACATCGCTCGGTCCGGGAGCGCTCGAATTCGAAATCGAGTCCACCGCCGATGCCTATCCCAACGCCGCCTACTGCTTGTTGAAACTCGATCGGCCGGCGGAGGCGTTCACGCTCGTCGAGGAATCAAAGGCCCGCCAACTGGCCGAAGCCTTGAGGTATCGAGGCGAGACGGAGACCGACGACGCGCTGCCGCCCAGCGTGCGGCAGTTGATCGACTGGGCCCATCACCGACCGAGCAGCTCCGCCACGTCGCTCGTCGCCACTGTGCGGCCCTTCCATTCGGCAGCGGACCTGTACAGTACGTTCGGCGACGGATCCGAGATCGTCGATTTCGTCATCGAGCCGGCATCCGATGATCCACCGGCATCGTCACCGCAGCCCGAACCGGCACCGTCTTCGACAGCCGTCGCTGACGGCACGTTGTTGATCGCTCCACTGGTCACGTCCCGAGGGGGTGCGGTCATGCTACTCGGCGGCCCACCAGACGAACTGGGCATGCAGGATGTGGTCTGGCTGGACGAGCTGACCACCGCCAGGCTGGCGACCATCCTGGCCGATTGGCTGAAGGCCTCGTCGGAGCACCCTGCGCGACCGGAGTGGAAGCCCGTTATCGAACGCGTCACCAGCAGGGTGTGGGATCTGCTGTTCGAACCCCTGGTTGAGCATCTCGAACGGTACGACGTGAATTCACTGGTCCTCTTGCCGCCGGGCAGGCTGCAACTTCTGCCGCTTCACGCCGCCTGGCGGCGCGTCGATGGTGAACCCCGTTACCTGTTGGACGACTATGCGATCAGCTATGCGCCGTCGGCGGGGATCCATGCCCTGTGTCGGGAGCGTCTCGATCATCCGCTTCACAATGGCGCGCTGGCCGTGGGGATCAACACCTACGGCCCGGAGAATTCGCTCGTCGGTGCGGTTCCTGAGGCACAGATGGTGGCGCAGTTGATCGGGGCCACCCCGCTGCTCGAGGAAGCGGCCACCGGCCAAGCGGTTCGCGACGAAATGCCCGGCAAGAGAATTCTCCACTTCGCCTGCCACGCGCGCTACGGCTGGACGGGACGGCCTCTCGATTCGGCCCTCTATTTGACCGACGACGAACCGCTCACGCTGCAGGACCTCCTCTCCTGCCCCAGTCTCGAGGGTTCGAGGCTCGTCACGCTGTCGGCATGTGAGACCGGGCTCGCCAACCTCACCAACAGTCCCGATGAATTTGTCGGGCTGCCCGCCGGATTCCTGCTCCTCGGCGCTCCCGGGATCGTGAGCAGCCTCCTGGTCGTGGGCGACTACAGCACCGCTCTGCTGATGGGCCGGTTCTACGAGGCACACATCGCTGATGGCCAACCGCCGGCCGAGGCGTTACGCGCCGCTCAATGCTGGCTGCGAGACGCGACCCGCGAGCAGCTCCGGACCCACGGTCGATCTCTCAGCCGGTCGGGAACGTCCGAAGTCGCTCTCGCCTGCGAGAAGCTCGGTTCGGCGGGCGACCCCGACGAGCGGCCTTTCGCCCACCCCTTCTTCTGGGCACCGTTCCAACTGATCGGGACCTGACGTACGACGGTATGTCAGGCGAGCGCTGGCGACAGTCGAAATGGCACGGGCGATTGCCCCATGGGATGATCATCTGGTGCCTGAGCCGGATCCGCGCCTCGAACTGATTTTCCGGGAATCCGTCCGGAAGCTCGACCACCAGGGTGAGGTCCTCGAGTCGTTGCGCGCCCGGACCGGGCTCCTGTTCGGCGCCGGCGCCGTGTCGGTGTCGTTCCTCGCGCCGAACGCCCTGGAGCAACACGGATGGGTGTGGCAGGCGTGGGTGGCAACAAGCTGCTTGATCCTCGTCTCCATACTCGCACTGGCGATTCTGTGGCCCTACGTATGGATCTTTTCGCACAGTCCGAGCGGGATGCTGGACGTGTACGTCGAGGGCGGCAAACCTCGCTCGATCGATGGCATGCACAAATGGCTGGCCAAGGAGAACGAGTTCTACTTCAATCAGAATCGTCGTAGGCTGCGGCTACTCTTCGGATGTTTCCAGCTGGCGACGGTTTCGCTACTGGTGTCGGTGTGCTTCTGGCTTGCCCTACTTGCGAGGTGAACCGTGACGGAACAATCGGGTCCCGAAAACGACGATGAAAGACCGGAAGAGAAGTACTTCGACGACGACGAACCGGACTTCACCGGCGACTCCGAGCTCCGAAAGTATGTACCCCGGAAGAAGGATGAGCACGACGACCGGTGACGGCGACGCGCTCAGACTCGAACGATGGCGCGCCCGTTCCACCGGAATTGCAGGACCGTAGATCGACGGGCCACCCCAACGACGGGGTCGACCAATAGGACCAAAGCCTCTTGGGGGCGTTCGCCCGACCTGCTTGGATGACAGGGAGCTAGTCCGGCCATTTCCGTCCTTGGACTGAGGACTGAATGGTGGCGGCTGGTCGCGTAGGTCGAGGTGCTGAGACTCATGAAGAACCTCTTCTCCGGACAAGGTACGGCGGTGCTCGTCGGTCGGCTTGGCGAGCAGGATCCCGAACATCGGCCCGGTGGAGCGGGGATGGGCTGACGATGGAGCGAGTCACCGCCACCCGATCGGAGCTGCTGGCTCGCACCGCTCAGATCGCCATGGCGGTTCGCGGCCGCGATGTTCTTCGTGAAAAGCGGGAGCAGCTGATGAAGGAGCTGCGGGAAACCGGGAACGAAATCCTCACCAGCAGCGAGGCCCTCGACGCGGCGCTCGCCGGCGGGAGGAGATCTCTCGCCCTGGCCGAGGCCCTCGACGGTCCCGACCAGGTTGGTTCGGCGGCCGGTGCCGGTGGGCGTCAGCTGCGAACGACGACCCGAACATCGATGGTGATGGGCGTTCGTATCGTGCAGATCCTGGCTGATCCGGCCGGCCGACCCCGCACCGGTCGCGGCTACTCGATGGCCGGCAGCAGCCCCCGCATCGACGAAGCCGCTGAGGCCTTCGAGGTGGCCGTGGACCGATTCCTCGAGTACGCCCGGTACGAGCTTCGGCTGCGGCGACTCGTGGACGAGGTCCGCACCACCACGCGGCGGGTCAACGCCCTGGAAACCATTGTGATCCCGGGACTCCGGAGCGACTGCAACTGGATCAGGTCGGTGCTTGACGAACGCGAGCGCCAGGACCGATTTCGGCTCAAACGATCGGCCCGGAAGCGGGCGGCCCGCCTCGCCGAGGGAGCCCGACGATGAACGACATGTCCCGGCGAGACGATGGTTCGAACGGCCCCGTCGGTGAACCTCGGGTGGCGGCGACGCTGGCCACGATTCGCGCGGCGGAGCGGGAGATGGCTCGCCGGATCGCCGAGGCCGAGACGGCGGCCGAGGCCCGTGTCGCCGAGGCCGAAAGGGCGGCCGAGGCCCGTGTCGCCGAGGCTCGGCGCCGGGGTGCCGAGCAGGCCGAGGACCGGTATCACCGGCGGCTTGCCGCGGCCGGCGAGGAGGCCGATCGGATCCGGCGAGACGGTCGGGCGGAGGCCGAGCGTCTGCTGGAGACCCTGCGGCCCCGCCTGACGGAGCGGCTCGATGACATGGTGGCGCTCGTGCTGGATGTCCCGGTGGAGGAGGGCCGATGCTCGTCGACATGACGAAGGTCCACGTGATCGGTCACCGTCGCCACCTCGATGAGGTGGTGGCACGCCTGCACGCCCTCAACGTCGTCCACCTCATCGACGTCACCGCCGATCACGAGGTTCACCTGCCGCCGCTCGGCGTCGACGACGATCAGCTGGCCGAACTCCATCAGGCCCGCCTGCTGCGAGCCCGTATCGACTCGATGCTGGCCCTGCTCCCCGAGCCACCACCCGTGCCGTCCCCCGCGCCCCCGATCGACCTCGCCGAGATCAGCCGGGAACTCGATGCGGTCGGTCCGGAAATC
>JBFHME010000035.1:0-25950 GCA_041594435.1 Acidimicrobiales bacterium | reverse complement strand
CCTACCACGTGACCGACCACGTGGCCCATGTGCACTTCGCCCGGCCCGAAGCGGCAAACTCCGTCACCCCGGCTTTCGCCCGGGACCTACGCGACGTGATGCTCGCCGTGGAGTCCGACAACGACGTCAGAGCCGTGTCGGTCACGGCGGAGGGCAAGGTGTTTTGCGCCGGCGGCGATCTGAAGGCTTTCGCCGCCGCCGGCAGCGATGTCGGTGCTCTGGCCTCCGACATGCTCGTCGACTTCCACGGTGCGATCTACAAGATGAACCGCATCCCCAAGCCGGTCGTGGCCGGGATCCGGGGTGCGGCGGGTGGTGCCGGGCTGTCGTTGATGAGCGCCTTCGACCTGGTGGTGGCGTCCTCGGCGGCCAAGTTCACCATGGCCTACACCCGCGCCGGTGTCACGCCGGACGGCACCTCGAGCTACTTCCTGGCCCGCCATATCGGCCTGCGACGAATGTTGGATCTCACGCTCACCAATCGCGTCCTCGATGCCGCCGAGGCTGAGGCCTGGGGCCTTGTCAACCGTGTCGTCGACGACGGTGAGGTCGACACCGCGACCGCTGAACTGGCGGCCAAGCTCGCGGCCGGGCCGTGGGCCACCGGCATGGCCAAGCGGGTCATCTACCAGGGATTCGAATCACCCCTGGAACAGGCCGGCGAGATGGAAGCCGAAACGATCATCCGGGCCATGGGAACCCACGACGGTCAAGAGGGCATCGCGGCCTTTGCCGAGAAACGATCGCCGGAGTTCCGGTGGGGCTAGTCGGGCCGGTTGCGTCGATGACGGCGAGCGGAGGCCGGAACCGCCACTAGATCAGAACCGGGGCCTTCCCGCCGGCTGCGCTGGCGGTCGTCAGGGCCTTGTCGGCCCGGCGCATCAGCGAGGCCGCCGACTCGGCCGGTAGGCGGACCGCCGCTCCGAGCGTCACCGGAACGGTCAAGGTTCGTCCGGCCACCGAGTACGGTTCGGACAGGGCACCGTAGAGCTGGTACATGCGGGCGTCCAACACGCGGGTGTCGGCCAGCGTCTTGACCACCAGCATGAAGGTGTCATCCTCGACTCGGGCCATGAGGTCGTACCGGCGCAGCAGATGGCTGAGTCGGGCCTGCACCGCCGCCATCAGCTGATCTTCGTCGGATTCGGACGATCCGTCCGAGCCGGGCTCGTCCGACCCCAGGGCGCTGGTGTCGACTCGCACCATGGCGAGACACATCGGCTCGGGGTCGGTGAGGCTCTCCTCGAGCTTCTGACGAAAATGTGGAACACGGTTCGGCTCGCCGTAGATGGCCATGTCTGTATCATCGACCCCCGAGCCGCCGGTTTGAGCACTTTGCGCTTCGCGGTCGGTGACGACGGGCTTGGGGCGTCTACGACGTCAGGTAGCGATCGACAAGCAGGGTGACCGCGGCGTCGGTGTCGCCGGGTTCGAGGGTGGCGATCACCCGCCCGGGGTCGGGCGGTGTCCAGGTCGGGTCGTCGATCTCCGGGCGCTGGACGCGGATCGTGTCGAGGCCGGCCGAACGAAAGCCCTCCACCACGATCAGATCGGCGGAGCCACAGAACAGCTCGACGAGCGCATCCAGAGGCGGTCCGTCGTCGAGCGCGCCCATCCAGGCGATCTGATTGCGCCCGACCAGCAGGGTGTCGGCGGCGCCGGCTGACCGCAGGCGCCACGAATCCTTCCCCTCCGTGTCGAGCTCGATCCGGTGGGCGTCATGTTTCACCGCAGCCACCCGATAGCCCATGGTCGACAGGCGGGCGATGACCGATTCGAGCAGGGTGGTCTTGCCCGTGCCCGACGGGGCGACGAACGAGATCATCGGAGGCGTTGTTCGGGACACGGTCATCGGATCTCCGTTGTGGTTCCCACGGTCGTTGCCGTGCTCACGAAGGTGTCCTCCGCAGCGGTTTCGGCCGCTTGGCCGGAACTCGGGGAGAGGCGCACCGCGCCGAACACTAGCAACGGATGGATCATCATCCTCACGGCGCGGTAGCTTGGACCGGCGATGGAACTTGATCTCGAGGGCAAGCGGGCGCTCATCACCGGCGGGTCGAAAGGTATCGGGCTGGCCTGCGCCCACGCGTTCGCCGCCGAAGGCGTCGATCTGGCCATAGCGGCCCGCGAGGTCGGACCGCTGAAGGACGCCACCCGGGACCTGCGGACCGACTACGGCGTCGACGTGACCAGCCATTCGTGTGACCTCACGAGACCGGAACATCAAGCCGCACTGGCCGATGTCGTCGGCGAGATCGACATCTTGATCAACAACGCAGGCTCCATCCCCGGCGGTGACCTGCTGGGAGTCGACGAGAAGGAGTGGCGACACGCCTGGGATCTCAAGGTCTTCGGCTACATCAACCTGGCCAGGCTCGTACTCCCCATGATGCAGCGGCGTGGTTCCGGCGTGATCGTCAACGTCATCGGCGCCGCCGCGGACTTTCCCCGTGGCGACTACCTCGCCGGGGCGGCAGGCAACGCGGCCCTCGCCAACTTCACCAGGGCGCTGGGAGCCCAGACGTTCGAGCAGGGAGTCCGTGTCGTCGGCATCAACCCGGGACTCACGCACACCGATCGGCTGGAGACCCTGTTGCGGCGCCAGGCCGCCGACCGCTTCGGCAATCCCGACCGATGGGACGACCTGCTGTTGGGCGGTCCACCGCCGGCCCGACCGGAGGAGATCGCCGACCTGGTCGTGTTCGTCGCCTCCGACCGGGCGAGCTTCCTGTCGGGCACGGTGATCACGGCCGACGGCGGCGCCGGCTACCGCTGACGCCCAACCGCCGTCGTCGGCACGATTGTGGTCGGCACCCGGTTTCCGGCTATCACGTTGACACCGATCAACTCCGGGAGAATCATGAGCGCGCATCAGCAGGCCGTCGACAATCTGATCACCTCGTTCGGCGAGTTCCAGTCCCTGGTCGAGTCGCTCTCGGCCGATCAGTTGACCGTGCAGTCGCTCTGTCCCGACTGGGATGTTCGGAACGTCGTCCTGCACGTGCTCGGCGTCGAGGACTGTCTCGTCGGCTGGAAGCCACAGGCCGATGATGAGATGCCGCCCTTCGGATCCGTCGGGCCGTTCATGGTCGACCACGGCGACGCCGGGCCCTCCCGCCTGGTCGAGCTCGGTCGCGACACCCTCGACCGCCGGCGGGCCGACCTCGATGCGGCGACCGACGCCGAGCTCGATCACCTGTGCCTGAGCCCCGTCGGCCAGGTCGCCTACGGAGCGTTCATGGCTGTTCGCAACTTCGACATCTGGGTTCACCATCGCGACATCTCGACCCCGCTCGGGATGGCCACCGACGACGGCGGATCGGCCGCCGAAGCCGCGCTGGATCAGGTTCACAGCTCGCTTGGCTACATCGTCGGAAAGAAGGTCGGCCTGCCCGACGGCATGAGCATCGCTTTTCACGTTCACGGCCCGGTCGAACGAACGATGATGGTGGCGGTCGACGGCCGTGCCAAGGTGGTATCGGAACTCGCCGGAACACCGTCGGTCGAGGTGAAGGCCGACAGCCTCGCGTTCGTCCAGCTGGCCTGTGGCCGCATCGATCCCGACGAGGCCATTGCCGCCGGACGCGTCACCTGGACGGGCGATGACGAGTGGGGCGGCCGGGCGGCCCGCAACCTGGCATTCACCATCTAGCGGCGGGGTACCGTTCGGGCATGCGCGTTCATACCGTTCTTCGCGGGACCGACCCGGCGTCGTCGCCGGTGGCGTTGCTGTTCTTGCATGGTGTCGGGTCGTCGTCGGCAACCTGGGCGCCGGTGATGGACCGGCTGGCCGACCGCCACCCGGTCGCCACGTTCGATCTGCTGGGTCACGGCGAGTCACCGACGCCGGAGGAGCCCTCGTTGTACACCCGTGACGCCGCACTCTGCGACATCGACGACCTCATGGCCGAATTGGGCGTACCGACCGTGCTGGTGGGACACTCGCTCGGTGGCTACCTGGCGCTGGCCCACGCCGCCACCCGCCTCGGTGTCGCGGTCGGGCTCGTGGTGTTGAACACCGGCCCCGGGTTTCGTGACGACGCGAAACGTGAGGCCTGGAACGAACGGTCGAGGCGCAACGCCCACCGCTTCGGCGTGCCCGCCCAGGCGGCCGAGATCAACCTGCAGCACGACGGTGTGGTCATGGAGCGGCTCACCGACATCACCGTGCCGACGCTGGCCGTGGCCGGCTCAGTCGATCGACCGGAGTACACCGGAGCCGGTCGGTACCTGGCCCGCAAGATGCCCGACTGCAGGTTCGTGGCCGTCGCGGGCGGGGAGCACGCCATGCACGAGTCGAGCCACGCGGATGAGATCGCCGAGCTGATCGACCGATTCGTGGTCGAACGGATCCTCCCGGGGCGGTCCGGTTGACCGGAGCCGGTAGCCGGTCCTAGCGGCGCCGCCCCGCCCACTTCGTGAACTGCTCGAGTGTCCAGGAATTCACGACCAGTTCCCTCGGAGCCCATCCCCGCTGGGCGGTGAGGACACCGTACTCCATCCGCCCCAGCTCGGAGGTGTGGTGGCTGTCGGTGTTGATCACCAGCTTGACGCCTTTGTCGACGGCCCGCCGCACCACGTCGGAGGCGGCATCGAGCCGTTGCAGCGCTCCGTTGATCTCGAGTGCCACGTCGTTGGCCACAAGCGCATCGAGTACCGGCTCGATGTCGAGTTCGATGCCCGGTCGCCGGCCGATGTAGCGGCCCGTCAAATGACCGATCGAGTCAACCGTCGGGTCCTCGATGGCGACGATCAACCGGCGGGTCTGATCGGCCACGCTCCGATCGAAGTGCGAATGGACGGAAGCAACCGTGTAGTCGAACAAGCGTCGGAACTCGTCGTCGTAGTCCAGGCCCCCCTCGGGACCGATGTTCAGCTCGCAGCCGAACAGGATCATCATGTCGGGATAGCTCTCCTGGAGCGCTCGGATACGATCACGGTGCTCCAGCATCTCGTCGCGGCTCGAGCCGTTGATGGCGAGATCCTCGCCGTGATCGGTGATCGCCAGGTAGTCGTAGCCCTCGGCCGCCGCCATCGCCACCATGTCCTCCAGACTCGAGCGGCCATCGCCGGAGCGGTCCGTGTGGTAGTGGAGGTCACCCCGGATGTGTTTGCGCTCGATCAGCAGGGGCAGCCCGCCATCCGATGCTCCGGCCTCGATCTCGCCGGTCGCCTCGCGCATCGGCGGCGGGATGAACGGCAGATCGAGGGCGTCGTAGATCGCCTTCTCGGTTCTGTTGGCCACGACCTTGTCACCGTCCATCAAACCGTATTCGTTGAGGAGCCACCCTCGGTCGATGGCCCGCTGCCGCAGGGCGATGTTGTGGGCCTTCGAACCGGTGAAGTACAGGATGGCGGCTCCGAACTGCGACGGTTCGACGACCCGAACGTCGACCTGCAGACCGGTCTTGGTCAGAAACGATGTCTTGGTCTCGCCGTTGACCACGATCTCGTCGACCTCGTGGTGATCGACGACGACGTCCATCACCGCGCCGGGATCGGTCGAGGCGACCGTGATGTCGATATCGCCGATGGTTTCCGACATGCGGCGCAGGCTGCCGCAGTACTTGGCGTCGGTGACCGAGTCGAGCGCCCGCAGATCGGCCGTCAGGCGCTGCGCAAGAGGTAGCGCGTCGGCGACCGGAGTGCGCCGGTCCTTGCCGGTCAGCCCGAGCCGGTCGATGGCCTTGGCGATCTTGGCCTCGCTCGTCGCCCCCATGCGGGGAAGGTCGCGAAGCTCCTGGTTGTCCAGCGCTCGTTTGAGGTCCTCCAGGTTCTCGACACCGAGCTTCGAGCGGATCAGTTTGAGGCTCTTCGGCCCGAGGCCGGGGATCCGCGACAGCTCGACGAACTCGGGAGGATACTTCGTGCGGAGATCGTCGAGTTTGGCCACGGTGCCGGTGTCGACGAACTCCCGGATCTTCGACGCCGTGCTCTTGCCGATGCCGCTGATTGCCGTCAACTCACCCGCCGAGAGCCCGGTGACATCACGTCCGTGCGCCTCGAGGGCCAGCTTCGCCTTCTCGTAGGCCCTGACCTTGAACGACTGCGAGCTCTCCTCTTCGAGCGTGGTGAGGGCGACCAGCTCGTCGAGCATGGCTGCGATATCGGCATTGGTGGCCATGGTTCAGAACTAGCGGGTCGGGCACCGAAATCCACGCCACGGGCGAGTGTGCGGACCGACGTTGATGGACGGACGGCCGCACGGCAACCTGGTGGGGTGAAACTGTCGGCCAATCTGGGATTTCTCTGGCAGGAACTCGAGCTGTGCGACGCGATTCGGGCGGCCAAGGCAGCCGGGTTCCACGCGGTGGAAGTTCATTGGCCCTACATCACCCATGCGCTCGACGTGGCGCTGACCCTGGAGGAGACGGGGCTTCCGCTGCTCTCGCTGAACACCGTGCCGGGCAACCTGGCCGCCGGTGACTTCGGGCTGGCCGCCGTTCCCGGGCGTGAGGGCGAGGCCCAGAGCGCCATCGACAAGGCGTTGTCGTACGCCGCCGACGTGGCGGGCCGCTGGGTTCACGTGCTCTCCGGTCTGGCCGAAGGTGCTCAAGCCGACGCCACGTTCATCGCCAACATGCGGTATGCCGCCTCCCGAGGACGCGAGTACGGGGTCGGTGTCTTGATCGAACCGATGTCGGCCGCGGCCAAACCGGGCTACTTCCTGAACGATTTCGCCCAGGCGGCCGATCTCATCGACCGCATCGGTGAACCCAACGTCAAGGTTTTGCTCGACTGCTACCACGCCGCATCGGCGGATCAGGAGCCGCTCGCCGTCGTCCGCTATCTGGGCGATCGACTCGGCCACATCCAGATCAGTTCCTTCCCCGATCGGAGCGAACCCGATCACGGTCTGATCGACTACGTCGAACTGCTTCCCCAACTGATTGCGGCCGGCTATTCCGGCTACTTCGGTGCCGAATACCATCCGACCACGAAGACCGATGACAGCCTCGAGTGGATGAAGCTGTTCCGATGAAGGCGAACGTCGCTGGTCTCATTCGACCGGGGCGTTCAACCTCGACGAGCCCTCACGTCCGGTGACGGCTCACCGTCAGCACACGGGTGGTTTCGGTCGGCCGGGCCTGCAGGGATCGACGGTCGTCGAGGCCGAGAGCCGCGCCGGTCGCCAACCTGGCTTCGGCACCGGTCGCCGGGTCGGTGACGGCCAGTGAGCCGTCGAGGATGGTGCAGAACTCGAAGTCGACGGAGTGGGCGACCGGGAGCTCCACGATGGCGCCGTCCGCCACCTCCATCTCGATGACGGTGGCCCCGTAGCGGCCGTTGGTCGCACGTTCGAGATCGAGCGACTGGACACGAATCCCGGAACCGATCGATTTCCACGGCGAGTCGGCCGCCCGGTGATGAACATAGCGCTGCCCGCCGTACCACCGGCCCGGTTCGAAACCGTTCGGCAGATCCAACCGGTGCTCGACGAAGGTGGCATGCTCGGCCGGACTCGAGACCTCGATGACGTGGAGATCATCCGACGCCTCGAGCACGCGGTGACGAATGCCGGGAGCCTGGAGGATCGCGTCGCCGTGATGGAGCGCGAACGGGTCACCTTGGTCCTGGTAGACCACCCGAACCCATCCTCGCTGACAGAAGATCAGTTGGAAGTCGACGTGGTGGTAGTGAACATAGTCCGGTACTGGACCGCCGTCGGGAATGTGAATATGCGAGGCGATGAACTGACCGCCCCACCGCCCGGGAAGCAGATCCCGGTAGCGCATCCCGGCCCGACCGACGACCCACTCGGTGGCCGCTTCGTCACCGGGCATCGGTGGGGTCGGCGGCACGCCGGGTGGAGTGTCGCCACCCGTGACGGCGCCCCCACCCACCGTCACGAAGTGGAGGGTCGAGCCGCCGTCGGGAGCGAGCAGCGGGTCGTCCTCGTCGACCTCGAGGAAGGGATCCCGGTGACCGGCGCCGTGGGCTGTCGTGTCGAGTCGAAGCGTCGTGGCATACGGATCGTGGCCGTGGCCCATGAGCGCCCAGCGGGGGTCCTCCGCGGGGCCGATGGCCAGCAGGTCGAAGCCGGCGGCTGCGAATCGCCTCATGGCGACGTCGAGGTCGGCACAGGGAACGACCCAGCCCGGTCGATCGTCGACCGGGGGAACCGGCCGTTCGGCGTTGGCATCGGGGGAGGGGAGGGGCCGTGACGGGGTCGGGCGATCGTCCACCCTTCAAGTTAAGCGGATTGCGGACTCATCGGTGCCGTTCGGCCGCGCCCGATCACTAGGTTGGAGACGATGAGTGAGCTGCACCGTCCCCTCTCGGTTCTCGATCTGGCGTTGGTGGCCGACGGGCAGACCACGGCCGATGCACTGGCCGACACGGTCGCCGTGGCGAAGGCGACCGAACAGCTGGGCTACAAGCGCATCTGGGTGGCCGAGCATCACAACATGGACACGGTGGCCAGCACCAGCCCGGCCGTGCTCATGGCCCATCTCGCGGCGGTCACGTCCACGATACGAATCGGCTCGGGAGGCGTGATGCTACCGAATCACTCGCCGCTGGTGGTGGCCGAGCAGTTCGCCATGCTCGAAGCGCTTCACCCCGGCCGGATCGACCTCGGTATCGGTCGGGCACCCGGTACGGATCGGGAGACGGCCATCGTCCTGCGCCGCGGTCCCGGCAACCGGGACGACGAGGACTTTCCCCACAATCTCATCGATCTGATGGGCCTCCTGGGAGACCGAAGGCGAGATGGGGGACTGTGGGATCGTTTCCGGGCCACGCCCGATTCGGCCACCCACCCCGACATCTTCCTGCTCGGTTCGAGTGGATTCAGCGCCCGGTTGGCGGGAATGCTCGGCCTTCGGTTCGCGTTCGCCCATCACTTCGACATGGGTGGCACGATCGAGGCCGCAAGCATCTATCGTGACCACTTCCAGCCGTCGCCCGTGCTCGACCAGCCGTCACTTCTCGTCACCGCCTCGGTGCTGAGCGCCGACACCGAGGAGGAGGCCGAGAGACTCTCGGCCCCGAACCGGTTGCGTCGGCTCGGGCTCCGAACCGGTCGCCTGCTGCCCCTGTTGACCCCGGAGGAGGCGCTGGCACATCCGTCGTATCCACAGGCCCGCGCCTTGGACACCGCTGCACTGGTCGGGACGGCGGACACGGTGAGCGAAGGCCTCCGCATCCTGGCCGAGCGGACGCACGCCGTCGAGCTCATGTTGTTCACCTCGACCCACGCCCTGGCCGACCGGCTCCACAGCTTCGAACTGGTGGCGAAAGCGTGGGGCCTGGGTGGCTAGACGGGGTCGATGAGCCCTCGAAACGCCCCCTGGCTGTGGAGCTGTTCGACGAAGGCCGCTTCATAGGCACCCTCGGGGTCGGCTCGTAGGGCGGTGTCGAGCAGCTCGGCGTCGCGACCGATGAGGATCCGCCACCGGCCGGCGCGAACACCGTCGAGGATCGTGACCGCCGCCTGAGCGGGTGTGGTGGGAGCGGTCGTCTGGAACGACGCCTCGGTCTCGGCCAGATTGGTGGTGGCCCGCCGACCCAGACGGGCCTGGGAATTCGACAGGATGTTGGTGCCGACGTGACCGGGCATGACGACCGCCACCTTCACGTGCGGTGCCACCAGGCGCATCTCGGTCATCAGCGCCTCGGTGAAGCCCCGAACGGCGAACTTGGCTGCTGAGTACGAGGTGTGCGTTCGGTTCGGACCCAGCGATGCCCAGAGACCGTTGATACTCGACACGTTCACGATCTGCCCCTCGTCGGCGGCGATGACGAGCGGCACGAACGACCGGCAACAGTTGTAGACACCGCCCCAGCAAACGTCGAAGGTGTGCTCCCAGGCGGTGCGATCACCGTGGACGAAGCCTTCGACGGATCCGATCCCCGCGTTGTTCACCAGGAGATTGATGTGATCGGCCTTGTGGGCGTCCCGGACCGAATCCGCGGCTCGTTGGACCTCCTCGGGGCAGGCGACATCACAGCCGTGCACCGAGACGGTGCCGGCGGATACGTTCGCGCAGAGGCGGGCGGTCTCCTCGGCCGCCTCCTCGTCGATGTCCAGAAGGGCCAGGCGGCAGCCATCGGCGGCGAGCGCCAGGCTGAGCTCGCGGCCGATTCCCGAACCTGCTCCGGTGATGACCGCGATACGGCCCGTGAAGTTGCGCATGGGCCGAACTTAGGCCACGACGGGTGCGCCGGGCCAAACAGCTCGATCTTACGTCGGTGGACCGTCTGTGCTAGGCTACCCCTAGCGCGGGCACCGGTTTCCACCAGTCCCATGAGGGGGTGCCATCAGATGTCGGAGCCCACCGAGGTTGCGTCGATTCGTAGTCGTCGCGAAGCACTGTTTCAGGCGGTTGTTGGCTTGGAGGATGCGCTGGCGGGCCCGATTGGTGATCACGAACACTGGCGACTGCGTGTCGCCATGGCCGTCGATCACGCCGTGGCACGAATCTCCGAACACATCGCCGAGACCGAGGGTCCGGGGAACATCCTGGAGGAGATCGTGTCGGTCGCTCCGCGGCTCGACACTCGGGTCAAGCAGATGAAGGTTGACCACGAGAATCTGGAGAAGGCCGCCCACCGCCTGGCGGCGGCTGTCGCGGAGTTGTCGTCCGAACACGACGGACTCGACGAAGAGCAGCTCGAAGACGCGGCGATAACGGTTCGCAACCAGGCCGTCGAAGTGATGGGTCAGATCACCAGGCACCGCCAGCGTGGTGCCGATCTGATCTACGAGGCCTACCACGTCGACCTCGGCAACAGCTCCTAGCCGTAGATCCTGGCGACGTTCGTACAAACCTGCTCGGCCGTTTCTGTCGCCTGACGGCGGTTTGCTAACGACGGGGACGACGCGGCCGAAAGGAATTGCAGAAATCAGTACCCAAGCCCGCCGACAATCGTGGCGAACGGTGTGACGGGGCGCTAAGCTACAAGAACGGGTGACAGCTCAGGTGCCCGTCGGCTGCAGGCCATGACGTCGGCTCGCGCAGATGATCGCCCGGTTGGTTGGAAGGGTCATCCGTGAGTGCGGTGATAGCGGTGGCATGAGTGCGGCCCCGGCTTGCAGCGTCCGTGCGCTCCCAGCCACGCTACAAGATTTGTTGGAGATGACGACGACCACTATGACTGCGGGACCCCTCCCGGTTTCGTCGAGCGATTTTTTTGATGTTGTACAGGCCCACCTCGACGGTGTGGCCACTGCCGACGACATGGTCCTGCTGAACACGCACCAGCGACCGTGGGTTGCGGCGCTGCTTCGGCTGCTCGACGACGCCTCGATGGCGATCGATCGGGCCAATCGTGAGCTGAAGGGTCACGAGCGGGCACTCGTCGTCGCCGATTTCGAACGGGAATGGCAGCGTATCGACGAGGTGTTGACCCAACTCGTCGGTCCGGCCGACGGTCCCGAGGTGGCACAGCCTGAGCCCGAGGCCGAGGAGGAACCTCCGGCCACCGCCGGCATGACCCAGATCCAGCTGGCATGGACCCCTGGCCGGGTGGTCGCCTGGGCCGCGGGTCACGATGCCGAAGCAGCCGAGAACGACGAGCTGATGGCGATGCTCTCAGCCGCCGGAGCCGAGTCGATCGGCTGGGAGACCTACAATTCGATCAAGGTGCCGAACCAGGGTCGGGCCCCAGCCGTCTGGGCGCCGATCGGCTCCTGTCTCGGCTGGCTGGCCTCCCTGGCCTCGGGCGCGGATCGGGATCCCGACGAGTCCGAACCGCCCATCCTCGGTCCCAGTGCGGTGTGGATCGGGCTCGTGACCACCCTGGCCATTCGCCTGGTCGCCCAGGGTCGTATGGTGCCCCAGGTCAAGAAGGCGCGCCGCTCGGCCGAAACGCCGAAAGGAACCGAAACCAGTTCCCCGTTCGATGTTCGCTGGGGGCCCGCCCTGGTTGACGAGGCCGAACATCAGGCGCTGTGCGACAGCCTGCCCGGTTCGGTCGGGGTGATCGAGAGCCGTCCCGACGCCTCCGCAATGACGGCTGCGGTACTGGCCGATCTCATCACCGCCATCTGCCACGAGGCGGCCGGTCGACTCGACGTGCCGGCTCCTCCACCCGATCCGAGCTCCAAAGGTGATGTGGCGGAATCGTTCCTGGCCCTGCTCGATGGAACGCCGTTCCTCGCGCCGAGCCGTCTCGGGTCCGAGCTGGCCCGCCGAATCGACCAGTGGTCGAAGCCGGTGAGTGGGATTCAGAAGTTCAAACTCGTGATCCAGCTCGACCCGCCCGACGAGTCCAACGCCTGGTACCTGGCTGTTCTGGCTCCCAATTCCGAGGGCCGTCTCCTGCCGGTGGAACAGGTCATCGTCAACTCGTCGAACAGCCGGCGCAAAGAGGTCGAACAGGAACTGATCCGCCTCGAGCGTCTCTATCCGGAGTTGCTACGTCCCGGCGCCCGCCGACGCGGTGAGGTCGTGCTGAGCCAGGACGAGGCGTGGCAGCTGATGACCACCGAGGGCCCCGTGCTCATTGCCGCGGGCTACGAGGTTCGGGCTCCGGCGTTGTCGCGCAAGAAGCCGTCCCCGGCGCTTCGATTGACCTCCGAAGAGGCCCAGGACACCGTGGTCGGTGCCCAGCAGCTGGCCAATGTCCGTTGGTCCGTGGTGTTCGACGAGATCGAACTGACCGCAGCCGAGATCAGCGCACTCGCCGCACAAGCTCGGCCCCTCATCAAGTCCCGCGGTCAGTGGGTTGAGCTCGACCAGGCCGATCTGGCCCAGGCCGCAGCCGCCCTGGCCGAACGGGCCGACAAGACCCGCCTTTCCGGCGCCGACATGTTGCGTCACGCCCTCGGTCTGGAGGGCTCGCCGTTCCCCGGAGGGGTTTCGCTGGCCGGCGAGGGTTGGGCCGCCGATCTCCTGCAGAGCGCGGCGAGCCTACCTGAGAATCCACCGACCACACTCGACGGCTTCTCGGGCGAGCTTCGCAGCTATCAGGCCGAGGCACGGACGTGGCTCGAGTTTCTCGACAGCGCGGGTCTGGGCGGCTGTCTGGCGCTCGACATGGGGCTCGGCAAGACCCCGACCGTCCTGGCCCACATCGAGGTCTCGGACCGCCCCGGGCCGGCCCTCGTCATCGCCCCGCCGGCTGTCGTCGGCAACTGGGCGGCGGAGGCGGCACGCTTCGTTCCCGGTCTCAAGGTGCTTGTCCACCACGGTCCCAACCGGGCCGGCGGCAAACAGGTGGCCAAGGCCGTGGAGGCCGTGGATCTTGTCATCACCACCTACGGAACGGCAGTGCGGGACGTTGCCGAGCTCGAGGAGATCGAGTGGGACAAGGTCGTACTCGACGAGGCCCAGGCCATCAAGAACCCCGCTTCCGAAACCGCCCAACAGCTTCGCCGTCTGTCGGCCCGGACCAGAGTGGCGCTGACCGGAACGCCCATTGAGAACGGGCTCGGTGATCTCTGGGCGATCATGGACTTCACCAACCCCGGCCTCGTCGGTGGGCGATCGGCGTTCATCGCCCAGCTGTCGAGCACTGGCGGCGTCAAGGACACCGCGGAGCGGGCTCTGCGGGCGCTGAACGGCATCCTCGTGTTCCGTCGGACCAAGGCCGAGCCGTCGATCGCCGCCGAGCTGCCCGACCGGATCGACGAACTCGATCACTGCGCCATGACCCCGGAGCAGATCGGCCTCTATCAGGCCGTTCTCGACACCCTTGTGGTGGAGGCGTCGACCGAGGACGGGCCGCAGCGCAAGGGCGCCGTCCTGGCCGCCATTACCGCCCTCAAGCAGATCTGCAATCACCCCGCCGCGTACCAACACGACGACAAGCCGCTCGATGGTCGCTCCGGCAAGCTGTCCCGGCTCAACGAGATCGTCGACAACGTCTTCGCAGCCGATGAGCGGGTGCTGATCTTCACCCACTTCGCCACCTGGGGCGAGCGGCTGGCCGACTATCTCACCGAGCGGACCGGCAAGCGGATCCACTGCTACCACGGCGGTCTGAGCCGCGGCGCCCGCGACCGGATGGTCGAGGACTTCCAGGCCAAAACCGACGCCGGGGCCATGGTGCTGTCACTCAAGGCCGGTGGTACCGGTCTGAACCTCACAGCGGCCAGTCACGTCGTCCTCTACGACCGCTGGTGGAACCCGGCGGTCGAGGATCAGGCTCGCGACCGCGTCTGGCGAATCGGCCAGAAGAACACGGTGATCTGCCATCGGCTGGTCTGCCCCGGCACCGTCGATGAGCGGGTCGAAGAAGTCGTGGCCGGAAAGCGGCGGATCGCCGAAATGGTGCTGCCGAAGTCCAGCTCGGTCGGAGATCTCGACGCCGAGCAGCTGCAGGTTGCTCTCGGACTCAATCCGGATCTGCTGTTGGCTGCCGAGCAGGACGAGCTTTCCGACCTGGAAAGCGGCGTATCGACCTGGACCGATGGCGCATCGACGGCGAATGGCTCCGACGGCGGCACAGCCGTCGATGGTGACGGTGATGGGGCCGGCGGTGGCGATGAGTCCGATGACGGTGACGCAACCCCCGACGGCGAGCAGGCCGTTGCATCGGTGAGCTGAGCACCGGAGCAGTCAGGAACGAACCATGGCACGATCGAATCGCAACACGAAAAGCAAGCCCCGGGGTCAGAGCCGGCGGCGTAAGACGAAGGCCAGGAGCCGCGTCGACCCGAAGACATTCTGGGGTGATCCGGCGACGCTGCCGTCGGTCGCCGATGTGAGGGTCAATATCACCACCAACCCGGTCGCCGTGGTGAAGTCGCTTGGTCGACCCCCGCTCTCCGGGCAGCAGAACGCCTCAGAGCACTACTTCACCGCCGTCTACGAGCGGGCGGTCAACCTCGGAGCGGCCCTGGCTGCCGCCGGTGACCTGATCGAGGCCGAGCACCTCACCGGCGACTGAGCCGAGACGACGGGCGGAGACCCGTCGATGTCGACAGGGGAACGTCCCGGCTCAGCGCCGACCTCGACGCTCGTCGGGCGTTATCCCCGATGCCAGCAGTTCCACCACCTCGGGCGCCTTCACCGGAGCGGCCAGAACGTGTCCTTGGACGTGGTCGATGCCGAGAGAGCGGGCGGCAGCGAGCTGCTCCCGGGTTTCGGCCTGACAGGCGGTGACCACGATGCCCCGGCTGTGGGCGATCTCGCAGACGGTGGTGGCCAGGTGCTGGTAGACCGTGTCGCTGACCAGCGAATGGACGATCGCACCGCTGAGATTGATGGAACTCAGGGGCAACCGCTGAAGCCGGCCGAGCGAGATCGTGGTCAGACCGACGTTGTCGAGGGCGATCTCGACGTCCAACTTGCGCACCGGCTCCAACATGGACGTGACCACGGCCTCGTCGAGCAATGGACTGTCATCGACCTCGATTCCCAGCCTCACCTCGGGATAACGGGAGCGAAGTTCCTCCATCGACTCCGCGAACCCCCGGTGGCAGAACTCGCTGTAGGACACGTTGAGCCAGAGTCGTCCTTCGGACAGCCAGCCCTCCCGAAACCAGGCGACAGCTGCGCCTACGGCCCGATCGCGCAGACGATGCCCCATTTCGACCATGAGATCCAGCTCGTCGGCGATCCGGAGAAACTCCGGTGGAGGAATGTTGCCGAGGTTGGCGTGCTCCCATCGGGCGAACGCCTCGATACCGACGAGCCGATCGCCGCTCGTGGTACCGCGGGGTTCAAACGCCAGAGAAATCTCGCTGGCTGCCACCGCGTCGGGTAGGGCGTCGCGGGTCTGCAGTTCGCGGACGATACGTTGATGTACGTAATCGTTGTAGATGAGGAACGGCGCCGCTCGGGTCGTTTGCGTGAGTGTGACGTTGGCGGCCTCGACGGCCATTTCACTGTTGGTGACGTTCCCGCCGAGAAAGGCCGCACCGAGCTGAGGGGCCATGGCAACGGTGCTCGGTCCGTTGCTGACGATGCCTGACAGGCCGGCCAGCAGGCGACCCATGATCCGTTCCGATTCGACGCGCCCGCTGCCCGCCATGAACCCGATCAGCTCATCCGGGGCGACGATATGGACGACCAGGCGGGGATCGAGCTCTATCGCGATGGAGGTGGCCAACGTGGCCATGTCGGTTTCGTTCGGTCGCGGTGTGGTTTCGGATCGTCGAGTCAGGTCGAGTCGGCGCAGTGAAATGGTGAAGACGGCGACATTGGCGCCCGAGGTTGTCCACTCCTCGATCGCGTGGTCGAGAGAACGCCGCCATTCCTCGGGGCTTTCGACCATCCCGCTGGTGACCGGTGGAACCTCGGGCTCGGCCACCTTGGCCGCCACACCCGTACGGCCAGCACGAAGATTGCGCATCTTGAGGGGGCGTGCTGGGAGATTGGACGTCGAATCTGGCATCGGGTTTCTTGGCGCAGGGCGTGGGTTCTCCCTATTCTTCGGCTCGATTGGAGTCAAACTGAGTCGGAAATAGGCACGCGGAGAACCGAAAACCGGCCCTTGCCGAGGGCGAAAAAGAGCCGGACCCGGTTACTGACCGGGAATGGTGAGCAACCGGGTCGGGCTTTGCGCAGGGGGGCAGACGAATGTGCGGCGGACCTCGAATTGCCCTGTCGGTCCAGCAGGCGGAAAGGACCGTTGCGCTCGTGCCACTATGCACCGGCGGGCTTGCAGAAACATTGGAGGCCGATTGGACGGTTGTAAGCAGTTTCACCCACCGGTATCGGGCGAATGGTGAGCGGGACGCGTCAGATCACCTGATGGTCGAGCCATCCGAGGTCGAGACCCACGGCGAGCTCCTTGGCGTGCCGGAGCAGGCTCTCCACTTCATCACGGTCGGTGTAGTCGGCGGCCTGCTTGGCCTGGGCCACAAGGGCCTGAACGGCCAGCGGCTTGCCGCCACCGGACAGAGCCGCCGCCACCGCCCTGTCGAAGGACTCGTTGGCCAGCCTGCGACTGCCAACGGTGGAAGCCGCCAGGCCGAGGTAGTAGCTGGCCGGCCCGAGCAGCACGGAGTTGTTGGTGGTGACCAGCATCTCGTCGCCAAGATGTTCGAGGACGGGGAGTACCGTGGCAGCCACGGTCGGCTGCCGGAGCACGGACGCGGCGGTTGCCACCCGAGCCGCGGCCGCCTCGTCGACCGACCGGGAACGCCCGATCGTGATCCGTTCCACGGCGAGGTCGAGGAACTCCTGGGCTCGGTCGAGGTCGCCGACCTCGCACAGTAGTGCTGCCTTGGTCGCCGGGTCGACGGTGGAGCGGGTCAGCTCTCGAGTGAGGTCCCGCACGTCGCCGGACTGGGCACGAAGCCGGACGAGTTCCGTTCGCTGCTCCACCTGGACGGCAGCGAGGTCGACCGGTGTTGGACGACCGACGCCCTGATGGTTGGCGAGCCGCTGCTCGATCTCGCCGAGCTCACCGGTCCAGAGGTAATGGCGGACCGTCAGGACACGTGCGGCACCGATGTCGACCTCGGTGCCGAGGGTCTTGGCCTCGGTCCACAGGCCGCCAACGAGCGACGCCGCCTCCGACAGGCGACCGAGTTCCAGCATTGCCTGATGTTCCACGAAGCCCAGCATGAGCCGCTCACTCAGATTCGAATCTTCGTCGAGAACATCATGCACGTACTCGAGGCGACTCCTTGTCGGGATGACCCGCCCGAACCGGCGGAGAAACGCCTGGACCGCCATGGCACCAAACAGCGGGTCGCCGAGCCCACTGGCTCGCTCAACCAGGCTCTTCGCCTTCTCCAGCGAAGCGTTGCCCGGTCGCAGCGAACCGCTCAGCCACTGCAACTCGATCTCGAGCACGGGGAGCGCCTCGCTATCCGCGGGCAACAGGCCGACTGCTCGCTCCAGCAGCTCCAGGGTCTCCCGGTCACGATCGATGACCAGGTGTCCGCCCGGCTGGGGATGCGGTGAGAATCCGGCGACGTTCAGCGCGGCCACACCGAGCTGGTGGAGATTGCGTTCGGTGATCACCGGCTCGTTCGTGGTCTCGGGCCCCAGCGGCGTGGCGGCGGCCAGAGCCAGCTCGAGGGCGGAGCGGGCCCAGCGCCGGCCGGCGGCCCGGTCGCCGTGTTGATCGGCCCGCCAGCCGAGGAAGACCGCGGCCTCACAGGCGAGCGGTCCGGGGGACGTGCAGGAGTCGGCGGCGTGAACTTCAGCTCCGGCCAGCGACTCGAGCGTCTTCAGCTCGTCTTCACCGAGGCTGACGAATCCGGGACCGGCTCGGGACAAGCGGAGGCCCAGGTCGAGCGCGTCGTTGCGGTCGGCGGCGTTGACACCGGTCGCCAGATGGTGCAGCGCTCGAAGACGGTCGCCCTCTGCGAGAAATCGACGGCCGATGTGGCCGTGCAACCATGCCCGGTCGACGGCGAGGAGCGTCTCGACCAGGGCCTCCCGCACGATACGGTGCCGGAACTCGAACCAGCCGCCGGCCGGCAGTTCCACGAGGAACCCCCGTGAGGCCGCGGCCTTGACGATGTCATGGCAACGGCCACGGTCAACACTCACCCTCTGGGGCGAATCCGGTGGCGGGGACTCGATGAGATCGGTGACCCAACCGAGGGAGAAGGAGCCGTCGAAGGTGGCGGCCACGGCGAGAATCCAGTCGGCGCTTTCTCCCAACTGGTCGATCTGTCCGACCGCCGACTCCTGGAGAGGCCGACTGATTTCGCCTTCGACATCGGACTGCCGGCGGCACAGCAACTCCTGCACGAGAGCCGGGTTCCCGGCGGTCGCCTCGCGTAGATCGTGGGCCTCTCCGGCCGCCAATTCCTCGCCGATGTTGGCGGCCAACGCGGTGATGGCCGTGTGGTCGAGCCCCGCCAAGCCGATCCGCAACACGTGTGGAAGGGTGGCGAGGTCTCGGAGACCGCGCGGCTTCTCGGGGGGTAGCATCGCCTGCTGCCAGGCCATCAGGACCATCAACGGGAGCTGTCGCAGTCGGGAGATGAGATAGCGAACGGTGTCGATGGATCGCTGATCGGCGCGGTGGAGATCGTCGATCACGATGATGAGTGGCGTCGTGGCGCCGACTTCGCCGATGTAGTCGACGATGGCCATCATGACCGCCTCGTCGTCGTAGGCGCCGGCGTGAACCGGGGACAGGCCCAGCGCACCCTCGATGTTCGGTCCCAGTGTCTGAAGCGGCGCGAACCGGGCCTGCTTCCGCGGGTCGTCGGCTACGGGCGGACCGAGCCGTCGATTGGCAAGGTCGGCGACGACCTGGCGCCAGAGCCAGAACTTGGGTGCTGCGAATTCGGTCCCGACCGCTTTGGTGACCGGAACCTCTCCCGACGCCAGCATCCGGGCCGCTTCGGTCATCAGTGCAGTCTTGCCGGCCCCCGGTTCGCCGGTGATCACGGCGACGGCCAACCGCCCGTTATCGAGTCGCTCCCGTAGGGCCGCGATCTCGGAGAGTTCCTCGTGCCGCCCGAAAATCGTGGTTCTGTCCTTCGGGCGCCGGAGGAACCATTGTCCGGTGATCCGAGCCGGTCCGGGATCGGGCCGGTGCTCTCGTAGTCGCGGATCGTGATTGAGAATCTGAAGCTCGATGTTGGCGATTCGAGGACTGGGATCGATGCCGAGGGAGTCGACCAGCCGCTCCCGAAGCTGCTGGCCCAGGGCCAGCGCCGCCGACTGCCGGCCTGAGCGGTACAGAGCGATCATGCCGAGCTCGGTCAGGCGCTCCCTGAACGGGTGACCGGCTATGGCCTGCTCGATGTCGGAGGCCACCGACAGATGGTCTCCTCGTCCGAGTTGCGCCTCGTACATGAACTCGAGGGCGACGGCCCGCAGTTCTTCGAGACGGTTGCGGTGGGCCGAGAAGAACTCTGAATCCGGTACACCTGACAGCGGTTCCCCCTGCCACAGCGAGCCGGCCAGCCGGAGCTCGCCGGCCGCTGCAGCGTACTCGCTGTTGTGGAGCATGGCCCGGGCCTCGTTGACCGCGGTCTCGAAGCGTACCCAATCGATTCGCGACGGTTCGACGTCGAGTCGATACCCGGCTGACGCGCTGGTGAGGATGCTGTCGTGGCCGCGTTGCTTGCGGTCTGGTTCGATGAGTCGACGAAGGTTGGAGATGTAGCTGCGAATGGCGACGTCCGGTCGGTTGGGGATGCGGTCGTCCCAGATGCTGTCGATGAACTGATCGAGCGAGACGACCTGGCGTGGTGTCAGCAGTAGACGGGCCAGGACCGCAGCCTGCCGGGGGCCGCCGAGGGAGACGGGTTCGTCGCCGATCCATGCCGACACCGGCCCGAGCAAACAGAACTCGGGCCGTGACGAAGTAGGGGGGTCGGACGTTGAAGCAGCGGTGTTTGCCATGGGTGGTCGCGTGAGTCCAGCCGTTGTATCGCGGACCCGCCGGGCGTAAACCTAGTAGGTTCAACAAGGATCCGCCCGTTCTTCGGCGTCGACGGGAACAAATACCCCCCTGGTGGCCCGGTCGCTGATTTCGCCTAGAGCTGGCTCGCGTGGGCTCCTCCATGACAAGGTTGCCCCATGATGGATTCGATGACCGGCCAGACCGTCGAATTGCTGCAGACACTGATCCGCAACGCCTGTGTCAACGACGGCCACGCCGATTCCGGCGGCGAGGTACGAAACGCCGATGTCTTGACGTCGCTGCTCGAGGAGTCCGGCCTCGAGGTCGAACGGTATGAGGCTCACCCCGGCCGGGTCTCGATCGTGTCGCGAATCGACGGGCGGGACCCCGGGGCCCCGAGCCTTTGCCTGATGGGCCATACCGACGTCGTGCCCGTCAACCCCGACGGCTGGCGCCACGACCCGTTCGGGGGTGAGCTGATCGACGGGGAGATCTGGGGTCGGGGAGCGGTCGACATGTTGAACGTCACCTCGTCGATGGCCGTGGCCTTCACGACGCTGGCCCGGTCCGGATTCCGGCCCCGTGGTGATCTGATCTACTTTGCCGTCGCCGACGAGGAGGCCGGTTCCGCCTACGGAGCCCAGTGGATGGCGGACAACCACCGTGACGCCATGGCGGCCGACTACGTGTTGACCGAGAACGGAGGGCTGCACGGCGGAACGACCGATTCGCCTGCCATCACCGTGAACGTGGCCGAGAAGGGTGTGGCCTGGCGGCGGCTGCGGGTGAAGGGAACACCCGGACACGGCTCCATGCCGTTTCGCACGGACAACGCACTGGTCAAGGCCGCCGCGGTTGTGCAGCGGCTTGCCGAGTACCGACCTCCGGCCCGCTTCACCGAGCTCTGGTCGGGCCAGGTCGACTTCATGGCCATCGACGACGATCTGAAGGCGTTGTTACGCGACGAGAACCGCATCGATGAGATTCTCGCCGTTCTGCCGAACGCCGGCTCGGCAGGCTTCCTCCATGCCTGCACCCACACGACCTTCTCGGCCAATGTCGTCGACGGAGGCGGGATGAAGACAAACGTGATCCCCGACACCGTGGATCTGGAGGTCGATGTCAGAACGCTGCCGGGCGACGACGGAGAAGCGGTCACCGAGCACTTGCGGGCTGCGCTCGGTGATTTGTGGGAGAAGGTCGAGGTGGAGGTGATCATGAACGATCCGGCTTCGATCTCGCGAACCGACAACCCGCTGTGGGAGGCGCTCGAGCGGGCTGTCGGCGCGGAGTTCCCGTCGGCTCGGCTCAATCCCGGTATGACCGTCGGATTCACCGATGCGAGGGTCTACCGCCAGATGGGTGCGGTGGCCTACGGCGCCGGCCTGTTCAGCCCGGAGCTGGATCCCGGCGACTTCAGCCGGCGGTTCCATGGCCACAACGAACGAATCGACGTCGAATCACTTCGTCTCTCCACGAACCTGTTCCTGAACGTGGCCCGAGATCTGCTGGGCTGAGCGCCCGTTCCGAGTTGACGGAATCGTTCGCTACCCTGGGTGGTTGAACATTTGCCCACCCAATCGACCAGCGACAAGGGGGATGTGTGGCTACGCGATCGAGGCGATCGGCATCGGAACGAGCTCGGCACAATCGATGGGCCACGCTCCAGTGGACGCTTCTGGCCCTGCTGGCCATGTTGCTGACCATCGCACTTTTCGTGTTCGTCGACAGTGCGGGGATAACCGCGCAGTCGAACTGACCGGCCGGCGATCGTGCCCGCCGACGTCTGACCCGGGGAACCGGCTCAGGTCTCGACGACGTCCAGTTCGTCATCGGCAAACCGGCGGCGCAGTACCTTCTTGTCGAATTTGCCGACCGAGGTCTTCGGTACCTCGGCGATGAAGGCCCACCGATCGGGAAGCCACCATTTCGCCACCTTCGGTTCGAGAAAGGCTCGGAGTTCGGCCGGGTCGACGGTGGCGCCCTCGGCGACGACGATGCAGGCGAGGGGCCGTTCGTCCCACCGGTCGTCGGGGATACCGACCACAGCGGCTTCGACGACGGCGGCGTGGCCCATCAACTCGTTCTCCAGGTCGACGCTCGAAATCCACTCGCCGCCCGACTTGATGACGTCCTTGGCCCGATCGGAGATCTGGATGAAGCCGTTGGGTTCGATGGATCCGACGTCGCCCGTGCGGAGCCACCCGTCGTGGAACTTCTCGTCGTCATCGTCGAGGTAGTAGCTGCCGGTGATCCACGGGCCCCGGATCTCGATCTCACCTTGAGCCTCACCGTTCCACGGCAGCTCGCGTCCGTCGTCGTCACAGATCCGTACCTCGACGCCGGCCAGGATCTGGCCGGTTCGGGCCCGCCACGTCATGGCGTCGCCCGTATCGACGCCGGCCGGCACCCGGGCGATGGCGGCCAGTGGGCTGGTCTCGGTCATGCCCCAGCCCTGCACGACCGTAACGCCGAACACGTCGTCGTAGGCCTTCATCAGGCTGGCCGGCACCGCCGAGCCGCCGCAGACGATCTCCCGGATCGAGCTCAGATCGGCGTCGGGCCGGTTGTGAAGCAGGTCGTTGAGCACGGTCGGCACCGCGCCGGAGTAGGTGGGCCGGGTGGCCTCGATGATCTCGGCAAGGGGCGCGGCCTGCAGGTACTGCTGGGGCAGGACCATGTCGGCTCCGGTCAACCAGCCGGCGTACGGCATGCCCCAGGCATTGGCGTGGAACATGGGCACGATCACGAGGAGCCGGTCCGTTGTCGTCAGACCCAGCGCCCGGGTGGCATTGACACCGAACGAGTGAAGGTAGGTGGAGCGGTGGGAGTAGGCGACCCCCTTCGGGTTCCCGGTGGTACCGCTCGTGTAACACATCGCGGCCGCCGACCATTCGTCGATCTCCGGGTAGTCGAAGCCGCCCTCCTCGGCCGACAGGAGTTCGTCGAGGTCCATGGTGTCACCGAGGCCCGAAAAGTCACCGGCGCCGACGGTGACGAGGTGCTCCACCGTGGTCAGATCGTCTCGCACCCTGGCCAGAAGGGGGGCGAGCGAACCGTCGACGATGATGATCCTGTCGGCGGCGTGATTGATGACGTAGGCGAGCTGTTCCGGGAACAGCCGGATGTTGAGGGTATGCAGCACGGCCCCCATCGAGGGAACGGCCATGTAGGCCTCGAGATGGTGCTGGTTGTTCCAGCAGAAGGTGCCGACCCGGTCGCCGGGGCCGACACCCAGTCTCCTCAGTGCGGCGGCCAGCCGATCGGCCCGGTCGGCCACCTCGGTGTAGGTGGCCGTAACCGGCCCGTCATCGGTCCACGTGATGATGTTCGCATCGGCGTGGATGGTACGACCGTGGGAGAAGATGTAGGGCACGGTGAGCGGATACCGCTGCATGGTGCTGTTCAGAGGCTGCGACATGGCCACCATGGTGGCCCAGTCAGCGTTTGCGAGCCAAGCCGATCCCGTAGAAGGCCACGGCGGCCGCAGACCCGACGTTGATCGAGTCGACCGGACCCGACATGGGAATTCGGACCCGGAGATCAGCAGCAGCGAGGGCGCCATCGGTCAAACCCGGTCCTTCAGCGCCGAGCATCACCGCCACCCGGTCGTCGACGTCGAGCTTGAGGTCGTCGAGCGCGACGGCATCGGGTGCCGGGGTGAGCGCTATGAGCTGGAAGCCGCTGCCCCGAAGCTGTTCCAACCCCTCGGGGAATCGGTCGAGCCGACTGTAGGGGGTCGAGTAGGCCTCACCCATCGACACCCGACCGCACCGTCGATACAGCGGATCACTGCACGTCGGATCGAGGAAGAAGGCCTCCATGCCGAGGGCGGCCGCGCACCGGAGGATGACACCGAGGTTCGTCGGGTTGTTGATGTTCTCCAGGACGGCGACCGTCTTGGTGCCGGTTATGGCCTCGTCGAAACGTGGCACGGGTCGACGCCGGAAGCACGCCAGCACACCCCGGTGGAGGTGGTACCCGGTGATGCGAACCAGGACGTCGGGCCCGCAGGCATAGAGTGGCACGTCCTCGGGGATCTCGGCAGGGAGTGGCTTGGTTCGTTTGGCGTCGACGAGCATCGACTCGAGTTGGTAGCCGGCCCGCAGCGCCCGTTCCACGACGACATCCCCTTCAGCGATGAACACGCCGGCCATGTCACCATCCGGTCGTTCTCGAACCTGACGGAGCGTGTGATCACGAAGCCCCTGGAACACGTCGATGCGAGTATCGGTGGGGTCGTCGATCTCGATGCGCATCGGCCTGGGGCTCGGTACTGTCGCGGTTACGGCGCCAACGGGTCGGTCAGTCGCGGGGGTAGACGTCGACGTCGGGTCCGACCAGCTCGCCGAACAGCTTCAGGACTTCACCGGGTTCCGCGTGACGGCCGGTCTCGGCTTTGCTGTAGAGCATGTCGCCGTCGACGGTCACGTCGAATACGCCCTTGTCGCCGGTGATCAGCGTGAGCTCGCTGATGACGTGCTGGTAGTTGGTGAGCAGATCAGTCGTCGCGCTCACGGCGCGAGCCGAGTAGTCTCACGGAACGCAGTAGGTGATGTCGATCTTGTAGGTCTTGGTGCTCATTGGATCCATCCTAACGGCGCTCGACCACGTCTCGTGGCAGGGCGAGCAGGCCCGACGGACGACACCTGTTCATGAACGAACGCCCCCACGTCGGCGCGTCCGGTCGGTGCCGCCCCGCAACGGACGGACTATTCTTGTGAACGGACCGAACCGGCCGATGAATTCGGCGCAACGACTGAACGGGCAGCCATGAACGGGATTGTGATCTACGAGAGTCTCACCGGAAACACGAAGGCCGCCGGCCACATCATTGCCGATGAACTCACCGCGGCCGGTGTGGAGACCGTTGCCTGCCCGATCACCGCGGTCGATCTTGAGGCGTTGTCCGCCGCCGACGTCGTCGTGGTGGGTAGCTGGACCGACGGGGTGTTCTTCTTCGGGCAGCGTCCCGGCCGGGCCGGGCGGCTTGCGGCCAAGCTGCCGCGTATCGATGGGAAGAAGGCGGTCGTCTACTGCACGTACGCGCTGGACTGCGGTTCGACACTCGACAAGCTGGCCCGCATCGTCAGGATGGGGGGCGGCGATGTCATCGGTGGCTATGCGATCAAGCGGAACGACATCTTCGGCGGCTCGTCGGAACTGGTCGATCGCCTCCTCGGTGCGCTCGACGGCGTAGCCTGACGCCGTCGCGAGCTGGCCGACCCGGGGTTCGGCCCAAACGCGGGTTTGGAGCCGAACCGCCGCGGCGGCCCTCTCACCTCTTCCCGACAGCCGACCCGGGTTGACCCGCTGTCACCACAATCTCAGCGGTTTGACAGCTTTGGTGCCGGAGTTGGCCGCCGTGGTCGGGGCTGACGTGTCAGCCCCTCTCACTTACATGGTGCCCCGCATTGCGATCTGGCAGTGCCCGTCAACGAAGGGAACGTCGACTCTGCCGTCCCTGCTGACGTGATGGATGTGATCCTCGAGATACGACGACCTGTCGATCGTGATCACGACATACGGCTTCTTCGCCGAGTTCGTCACGTGACAAATGGTGATCTTGCCGTCGTCCGGCATCGTCGTTGTGGTTGGAGGCATCGTGGTCGTGGTGGTGGTCGGCGGTGCCGTGGTGGTGGTGGTTGGCGGTGCCGTGGTGGTGGTGGTCGGCGGTGCCGTGGTGGTGGTGGTTGGCGGTGCCGTGGTGGTGGTGGTCGGCGGTTCCGTCGT
>JBFHME010000034.1:0-26007 GCA_041594435.1 Acidimicrobiales bacterium | reverse complement strand
TATGAGCCCGACGAGCTACCTGACTGCTCTACCCCGCGTTGTGGAACCCACTGTACCTGGTCGCCACTCCGCCACAACCACGAATTCGAGTCCAAAACCGAGAACTTCCCCAGACCCCGGCGGCATCGCCCCGATCAAAGGCGGTGGTAGGAATACCGGAGGTTTGAGGAAGCTTCGGAGCTCACGCTCTCTCACGGAATGGAGGGATGAGCGTGAGTACTCTATTGTGAATCCAAGGGTGTGACCATCGCAGCGCTAGGATTCTGCGACGGTCACACCCTGGTGCCCTGCTAGCAAGTGCCAGCAGGAAAGATCCTTCTCAGCCACGGCGGAAGAGGACTGAGAAGGACCTCGAAGATGGGCCTAGAGGAACTCCCAGGCCACGGTGTTCACGGCGGGCAGCGAAGCGGCGACGGCGAAGGTTATCGGCGACAGGAAGACAAACAGGCGTCGAGACATTAGACTAACTCCAACACATATGGTGGCGAACCGTTGAGCTTGGCGTTCAAGCTGATGAGCCAAGTGTGTCCCCGCCGTCTCCACCACCTGTCTCGCTTCCGGGAGAGTTTGAGGCCAAACTATGGGGACAACGCGGCCGAATGGCTCCTGACCAGGTGTTTCGCGGTTCTTGTTGATGCTGAAAAAACTTTGTATGTCGTTGTTGATCAACTTGACCGGCGGGTCACGGGCTGCTCACCCCGCCGCCGGAGTTCGGCGAGATCCCGTTTCACGGTCCGTTCACTGACCCGCAGTAGATCCGCCAGGTCGTGGACCCGGGCGAGTGCCCCCTGCTCGACCGCTTCGTGACAGAGCCGCAGGACCCGCCACCGACGCCGCTGAGCAGCGTCTGTCGTCCGCCAATCGGACGGGATCGACGCGCTCCAGGTCACAAGCTTGAACTCGTCGGGTTTGAGCGGCCGACCGATCGGGGTTGACTCCATCGGGAGCCAAACCTCGACCAGTCGGGGATGAAAGCGTTCGTAGTCCTCGATGATTGCTGCGAAACGGGGCAGGCTGCGGGCGGTCGCGGCCCGCGCCTCGTCGACTCCGGCGAGATTCGATTCGAGGAGCCGAAAGGCCAGGGCGAACTGCGAGGCGGCATCGTCGTTGCGGCGAACGGCCCGATAGATGCAACCGCACCGCCACGCCGTCATGAAGCCGAATTCGGACTCCGGCTTGTTCGCCGCCGCGGCCCGATCCGCGAAGCCGGCAGCCGTTTCGAGGTCATCGACCGCCAGGGCGACCTCACCCCGCAGGGCCAGCAGGCTGGGGACGGCGTAGGCCACGGCGTTCTCGTCGATCAGCTCCAAGGCTCGATCAAGATGCGGCAGGGCTTCGGCACGGTCGCCGTTTCGACTCAGACATTCGGCGATGACGCGACGAGCCTCCAACTCGACCTGAGGATCCGACAGCTCTCCGGCCCGCTCGATGATCCGCTGCAGGCGACGGCGGGCGAGGCGACGGCGTCCGCCTTCCCAGTCGATCCCCGACAGGCGGCTCATGGCACGCAGCTCCCGCCGTTCGTCGCCGAGATGGCGAAACATGCCTGCCGCCTCACCGTAGAGCTTCGCCGCTTCGTGATACTCCCCCAGGAATCCGGCATAGATCTCGGCCAGGTTGTTCTTGACGACAGCCTTGGGCCGTACGCTGCCGAGTACGTCGAAGACCTCGGCCGCGTCGTCGAAGAGATCCAGGGCGACCCCGGCCTGACCACGGATCGAGTGCAACGTGGCCAGGTTGGCCAGCGAGACCCCCTCTCCGTAGCGGTAGCCGATCGACCGGCTCAGCGGAAGCGATGCCTCCGCTCTGGCCATCGCCTCCGCGTTGTGGCCCCGGCGCAACGCGGAAATCGACTGATGAATGATGGCCTCCACCTGCCCCCGGATATCGCCGATCTGTTCGGCCGTTTCCAGGGCCTCGGCCACCAGCGCATTGCCTTCGTCGAACTCCGAGACATCGATCAGCACACGACCGAGATGGTTCTTGATCGTGATATCGGTCTGCTTGTCGGGCGCCGCCTTCAATGCGAGCCGAAGCGCCTCGATCGCTTCGTAGAAACTGCCGTTCCAGTAGCGGACGACTCCGAGGACGGTCAACAAACGGTGGTTCGGCAGGCCCGCGTCCAAGGCCCGGTCGGCCCACTGTGACGCAAGGTGGGCCGCCTCGTCGTGCCGGTCGGTGTGACCCATCAGCCAGGCCTGCCGCTCGGCGAGATCGATCCGCTCCTCCACGTTCAGGTCGAGATCGATCAGCCGTTTGAGCAGTATCTCCTGCTCGTCGCGCCGACCGAGAATGTCGAGTGCCCGCTCGTGGCTGAGTAGATCACCGAAGCGGTCGACCTCGCTGATACCGGCGAGTTGTGCCGCCCTGTCGGCCTGATTGAAGTGTTCGGCGGCAACACCCAGGGCGTCGACCGCTTCGGCCGAATGGGCGGCGATCGTGTGCCAGTGAACGGCTTCGGCCCACAACTCGCCGAGATCGGCGTGGTAGGCCACCTGTTCGGCCTGGGGACGGTCCTCGGTGACGAGCGCCTGATGGATCTGCCGATGCCACGCCAGGATCTCCTCATCGGACATGGCGTGGTACACCGCCCGCCGGGTTTGGTCGTGGCAGAAGCGGCAGATCCCGGCACCGATTTCGACGAGAAAGCCGCGATCGACGGCTTCGGTCAGGCTGCCGAGGGTGCAACGACGGTCAAGACCGGTGATCGAGGACACGAGCTGCGACGAGCAGGGCTCGGCCAGCACGGCCATCCCCCGGAGCACGGTGCGGACATCGGCGGGTAGGGAGTCGAGTCGCTGCTGGAGGGCCCGGGCCACGGTGACCGGAAAACGATCCGGATGTTCGTGTGGTTCCCGTTCGACAGCATCGGTCAACAGCAGGGCCTCGGGATCCTGCAGCGCCTCGAGGACGAACAGCGGATTGCCCCCCGACTCCTCCACGAGGCGCTCCTGGATTCGGTTGGGCAGGGCTCCGGGACCCAGCTCGGCCGACACCAGTTCCCTGATCTCGGAGCGGTTGAGCGCGGCCAACACCACCCTTGTCGACCCCGGTATGGCCTCCAACCGGGAGATGGCCGACCAGATACCCTCGTTCTGCTCGGCCTCGAACCGTCGATAGGTCAGACAGATCAGGACACCACTGCGGCTCAGTCGCTTGCCGAGGCCGGCGAAAACCCGGATCGAGTCGTCGTCGCACCAGTGCATGTCCTCGAGGATGACCAGCGTTGGTCCCAACCCTCCTTGAGCCAGCAGAATCCGGGCGAGCGCCTCGGTCATACGACTCGGTTCCTCGCCGGGCAGGAGCGCCCGCTGGGCGGGAGCGGTGACGTACTGGCGCAACTCGGGGAGCACTTCGGATGCCTGCTGCAGCCAGATCTGATCGGTCACCTCCGCCAGGTGTTCGCCTCGCAGACCGGAGACGGCCGGTGAGAGAACCGATTCGATTGCGTGATACGGCCGCAGCCGGCTGACCTCGGTGTTGGCCGTCGCCAACAACCGCACACCACGCCAGTCGGCGGCGTCGGCCAGGTCCTCGACGAGCCGTGATTTGCCGATCCCGGGATCACCCTCGATCAGGAGCAGACCACCCTGACCGTTGAGCAATTCGTCGATTCGAGCCAGGAGAACGGCTCGTTCGCGAGATCGGCCGATGATCGGCGTCTCGAGTTCACCCAGGGCGCTCAGGGGCGCGGCCGCGCTCGATGCCTCGCTCTGGATCCGCTCGTGAAGCTCCGTTGTTTCCCATGACGGTTCGACGCCGAGCTCCTCGGCCAGAACCGCGCAACAGCTCCGATACTGGCGTTCGGCGGCCGCGGGCTGGCCGAGCAGTGCGCACAGTCGCATGACCTCGCGGTGGTTCTCGTCGGCCAACGGGTCGTAGCCGACGAGTTGACGGGCGTACCGAAGAGCGGTGACGTAGTCGGACCGTCCCTTGTAGAGGCGAATCGCCTGCCAGATGGCGTTGGTGTAGCGATCCTTCACCGCCGCCCGCTCCGCTTCGATCCAGTCGTCGTAGTGTCCGGCCAGCAGGTCGCCGGGATACTCGGCGATCAGCGCCGTGAGCTTGTCGGCCAGTGGGACACGAGCGGACTGCTGGGCCCATTCACGGTCGATGTCGTCGAGACGCCGTTCGAACTCCTCGACATCGATCTCGAGTGGCCAGCCGGTCGCCAGCTGGATCGTGGTGGACGTGGACACGACGAGGTCGTCAAGACCGATTTCCCCCAGCGCGGAGCGGATTTGCCAGAGCGTGTTGCTCAGCCGCTTCCGTGCCTTCTCCTCGGGGAGATCCGACCAGAAGCGTCCGGCCAGAAGATCGCGGGTCTGGGGCCGGTTGCGGTTCATGATCAGGTAGGCGAGAAGGGACGCCGATCTGCGCGGCAAGGAGTCGATGGTTCCTGTCCGGCAACGAAGGTTGAAACCACCGAGCAGTTGCACGGAGATTGGTTCCCTGTCCACGTATCCACCGTAGTCAAAACTCACGGAACAGCCCATTGCAGGATGGCGGCGGTTCGCCAATCACCTCAGGTTTCGGCGCGGGCCGCGACTCACGTGACCCATGTCGGGCAGGCCCGGGGTGAAGGCATGCGCGGCCGAGGAGGTTCCGATCGCCTCGGCACCGAGCGCCTGCAGGACCCGGGCCGAACCGAGGTCCCACGCGTGGCGGGGACAAACGGATAACCCGACTCGTGGAGCTCTCGAAAGGTGCGGCCGCCCTCGGCGGTCAACCGGTCGGTTGAGCCTGGTAGCCGACCTGGCAGAAGCCGTGGTTGCAGTAGCCGCCAGGGTTCTTGGCCAGGTACTGCTGGTGGTAGTCCTCGGCATAGTAGAACGGTCCGGCCATGGCGATCTCGGTGGTGATCCCGGAGAATCCGGCATCGGCCAGTTGGCGCTGGTACACCTCTCGGCTCTTCTGCGCCGCTTCGAGCTGTTGAGGCGAGTTGGCGTAGATGGCCGAGCGGTACTGGGTTCCGATGTCATTGCCCTGACCCATGTGTTGCGTCGGATCGTGGTTCTCCCAGAAGATCTTGAACAGCGTCTCCAGGCTCACCTGCTCGGGAAAGAACACGACGAGCACCGCCTCGGTGTGGCCGGTCATGCCGGTGCAGGTCTCCTGGTAGGTCGGATTCGGGGTGGTTCCGCCGCTGTATCCGACTGCGGTGGTGTAGACGCCGGGCTGCTGCCAGTAGAACCGTTCGGCACCCCAGAAGCAGCCCATCCCGACGATCAGCGTGTCGGTTCCCTCGGGAAACGGTCCAACGAGCGGGTTGCCGTTGACGTAGTGGGCATCGGGCACGGGAATCGGATCCGGACGGCCCGGCAGGGTGTCCTCGGGGGCCGGGACCTCGAGCTTGGCTGGATCTACTCGGCGGAACATTGGGCATACTCCATTCGCTGTGGTCGGGGCCGGCCGCTGAACCTGTCGGTTTCGCCGGGCCCTCTTCTCACCCTACTCAAACCAGGGTCGAGTCGACTTCGTTCCCCGAATGGAGCGGATTCCGGGCACAAGACGGCCCGACCGCTGCCTGAGAAGCCTTCCGCCGCGAAGAACTCAAGCATCGATCGGGCCTTACCTCGTATAGTAGCGCCAAACTTGTCCATCCTCATAGTGGCGATTGTGATAAAAGATGCGAACGGGGCCGCGGATACGACAATTTGATGAAGAAATGTTGCCGTTCAGGTGTCGGACGACTCGGCTGGAGGTACCGGAGCCACCCCGCCCAGCTTCGCTCGAGCCTCGTTCAGTGCGATACGAGCCTGGTCCCGGAGAACCCTGGCCTCGTCCGGAGCGGTCTCCTCCAGGCTGTCCGCCTGCGAGAGCAGCGCATCGGCGAACGCCACCAGATCCACCACGGACATGGCCGACGGCTCGAAATCGCCGGCGACCGGGCCCGCCGCCGCCTCTTCGGCGTCGTCGGAAGCCGGGGATTCCGGGCCGGTGACCGCTTGAGCCCCCACGACTCCCCTGATGGCGCCCCCGATCGTCGAGTCCATGAAGATTCGGTCACCGTTGACCGCGACGATCCGCTGCAGCTCGGGAATGGCGGTCTGACTGTTCGACTCGACGTAGACGGGCCGGATGTAGACGATGGTGTCGTCGACCAACACGATGCTCATCTCGCCGAACTCGACCTTGGCCCCCCGTTTCTCCAGAACGAAGGCGGTCATCACCGGGCTCTGGCGGATTTGTGCATGGACAAGATCCGGAGCGTCGATCTGACCGGGCGGCAACGTCACGAGGATGAGTTCGCCGTAGTTCTCCGGGTCGGAGCGAGCCATCATCAGGCCGGTGAGCTCGGGACGGGTGGTGTTGCTGTCGACACCCGATTGAGGCACGAACGCCCGCTGGAGCACGAACTCGGCGGCGGTAGCGCCGGGCGGCCGGGCCATCAGATACTGGGGGGCCATCGGCGGAGCGGCGACCGTGTCACTCTCCTCGGCCTCGGCTTCGATCTGGGGTTGGGTGGCCACCGACCAGGCCAGGTTGCCCTGGATGAAGTCGACCGGGTCGTCCACGACATAGTCGGACCACATGTCGGTCTGCACGGTGAACAGGTCGCTCGGATACCGGAAGTGGCTGCGGATCTCGTCGGGAACCTCGGCCTCGTCGGTGAACAGGTCGGGGAAGGCGCCGCGCCAGGCCCGGATCATCGGATCGGACTCGTCGGTGACGTACATGTCGACATTGCCGTCGTAGGCGTCGACCACGACCTTGACCGAGTTCCGCACGTAGTTGTAGCCCCGCGACAGATCGGTGCCGATCAGCTCGGTCGACACCGACTGGGAGTACGGGTAATCCGAGGTCGTGGTGTAGCCGTTGATGATCCAGAACACGTGACCGTCGGCCACGATCGGGTACGGGTCGCTGTCGAACCGGAGGAAGGGGGCCATCTCGCGGACCCGATCGATCACGTCACGGTTGTAGATCACCCGTGACTGGTCGGTGATGGTGTCGGAGATCAGCGGATCGAGCTGGCGGAAGCGCAACGAGAACGCGACCCGGCGCAGCAGCGAATCGATCGGGACGCCGCCGGTGCCGTCGTAGCGGAAGAACTGCGAACCGCTGTCGGTCGGATAGTCGACCTCCTCGCGGGCGTTGCCCACGATGGCGTATCCGTCGAAGTCGTCGCCATAGTAGATCCGGGGTTGGTCGAGACCGACCCCGAGATCCTCGTCGACCTCGATGTTGGCAAGCCCCCGGATCAGGAAGTTGAGCGTTCGGGTGTCGACGGGGCCGAGGGTGACGCCGTCGTCGTAGGCCTCGGCCATGGCCAGGCCGTAGCCGTGGGTGAAGATCACGTGTTGTTGCTCCCACCCCTCTCCGACCTCGTTGATGTTGAGACCTCGGGCCGACAGAACCACGGGCCGGAGCTGGCCGTTGATCGGGTAGCGATCGACATCCAGCGGCGAGGTGAAGCTGAACAGCCGCCGGTCGGCCTCGGAACGAACCACTTCGTCGACGGCGAGCACCGGATCGACGACCGGTACGTTGTCCAGCACGTCTTGGTACTCGTTGACGTCCTCGGCGCTGACACCGACCTCGTAGTCGAGGCTGACCCGGGTGACCCGATCACCGTCGAGCCCGTAGGCGAATCGGGTGGCGGCGATGTTGCGGGCGACGAACTCCGCTTCCCGTGTCGACTGCACCGGCGCAACCCGCAGCCGCTGATAGGCGATCGGGAAGGCGTTGCCGATGACGAAATGCGAAACGAGCCAGATCCCGAGAGCGACAATCGGCAGACCCCATCCCGGTCGGCGGATGTTGTACAGGATCAGTGCGGCACAGAACAGCGAGATCAGGGCGAGCAGCTTGAACGCCGGCTCCTGGATGAGCACATCGGTGGCGAGGGCCCCGTCGAACGCTCCCCGATCAGAGGTGACGAGATGGAAGCGGTCGAGCCAGTAATCGGCGGCCCGCATGATGGCCAGCAGGGCCAGCAACACCGACACGTGCAACTTGACCGGTGTCGACAGCCGCTGGTCGAGCACCGATGCCCGGATCCCACCGTTGAGATAATGGGCGATGAGTACCACGATCAGCGTCAGGACCAGGGCGGCAAAGAACCAGTCGATGAGGAACGTGTACAGCGGCAAGTCGAACACGTAGAACCCGGCGTCGCGGTTGAACAGCGGGTCGGTGATGCCGAAATCCTGCGAGTTGCGGTACAGCAGCCAGGTCTGCCATTGGGCCGACGTGTTGGCGCCGAAGATCAGCGCGAACAGCGCGGCGAGCCCGAGACGGACCCGTCCGGCCTGCGCCCCGACCATCTCGTGGTACCGCTCGACCAGCTCCTCCTCGGCCGAGCTGGGGCGGACCGACGGCTTGAGGCGATCGGCCAAGACGAGGTTGCCCCAGAAAATGAGAAAGAACAGCAGACCGAACAGCCCGGCCATGACCAGCTGGGTGCCGAGGAGCGTTGTCCAAACGGAGCCGACGCCCAACTTGTCGAACCACAGCCAGTCGGTGTAGACGCTGGCGATCCCGTTTGCCGAGAGAAAAAGGGCGAAGGCGGCGCCCGCCACGACGGCGACACCCAGACGAAGACGAGACGACCCACGACGATCGCTTATTGTGCGCATTACCCCCTGAGGGTAGTGGCCGTCAGGCTCTTGCGTGCGCGCGCGGCGGTCTCACCGTCCGGCGAATCAATCGGCGACGACGAGACACCGGCAGTTCGGGAGGGCCAGCGGCCGAACGTGGCCGCTCGGGAACTTGTCTCCCTTGACGAGGCCGCTGCGGCCGGCGTTGATCTCGCAGACGGGGTCCGGGTCATGGCGGGGGTCGAGCAACCAGATCACGTTCGACCCGGCCGGGATGGCGCCGTAGAGCCCGATGGCGAACGACTCGTAGAGAGCGTCGTCGGCCAGCTCGAGCAATCCGGCGTTGCGGAAATCGCGGTACACGCTACGGATGGGCTCGAAAAGCTTCTCCCGATCGTGGTCAGTGGAGTGTTCCACCTCCCGAATCACCGGGATACGCACCTTGTCGACGATGTACTTCGCCAGCTGCTTGACGAGGTTGTCGAGCACGCCGGTCGGCACCTCACGCCGACCTCCGGTCTTGGCCCCGGCCAGTGCAACCGGTGCCAGCCCATCTCGGAGCGGCTGGAGGTAGCGTTCGATCTGATCGCTGAACTTCGGCAGTTCGATGACTTCGACGGCACCGCGGCCGACCCGCAACCGGTCGAGCACCTCGCTTTGATCGTCGTTGAGCGCCCGCCTCAGCGATCGATGAAAGTCGTCGGCCCGAGCCAGGGCCGTGTCGCGGGCGGCCACCTCCGACGGCAGACGACCCCGGTATTCCTCGTCGATCAGAAGATCGCCCCGGTTGCCTTCCATGTCGGTTCCGGTTTCACGGGAGGCCACCGTCACCAGCACCTGCGCGGATGGATCGCCGCCCTCGTCGGCATCCGTTCCGTCGGCTGCCGTCGCTGCCGCCCGGCGGGCCGAAACCAGTTCGGCTTCCGACAACTCGATGGTGTTGAAGCCTTCGATGAGGCTCAATTCGATCGATTCGTCGTCGTCGGCCTCCGGCGTGGTCGCGTCCCGCTCATCGTCGTCGGACCCGCCCTCCGCTTCGGCGTCGAGATCGGGCTGGTCGTCGGATTCGCGCTCCTGATCGCCGTCGGTGTCGCCCTCGACCCCGTCGGTGGCTTGGGTGGGCTCGGCGTCGACATCGAGTTCGGGATCGTCAACGTCAGCACCATCGGCTTCGACGACCGCGGTGGCCGACGGTGACTTCGGGGAGGCGTCTCCAGCCGTCGATGTGCCGGAGTTGCGACGACGGGAGCTCTTCTTGTTTCGGCTGCGGGATCTCGAGTTCGATCGCTTCGACGTCCGGCTGGAACCGCCGCCGGCGGGCTTGTCGTCCCCGCCGTCGGTCAGATCGATGACCTCATCGGCCGGGCCGGCCGTCTCCTCCTCGGCGGAAGGATCGTCCGCATCATCACCGGATTCGCTGTCTGCGGGCGGAGCGGCGTCGGCGGCCGAGCTCTTCGTCGACCGGGCCGGCGCGCTTTTCAGTGGTGTGGTGTCGGGGTCGAGCTGCTCGTCCAGTTGCGCCACCAGCTCTTCGACCTGGGCCGTCGTGTCGGCGGCGTCGACATCGATGTCCGGAGTCGTCGTCGGCGATTTGACCGATGCCTCGTCGAGGCGGGTCGAGAGGTCGTCCATCTCGGATCTGGCCACCACGAGCGCCATGACGAGGCGGTCACGGGTCGACAGCATCTCCTCGAGATCGGTGCGGATCCTGGTGCGCTCGACGACCAGTTCCGAGAGCAACTGCTGCCGCAGCGACTCGGCATCGGCCACAATCTGCTCCGCCCGGTCCTGGGCCCACTTCTCATCGGCGGCCGCCCGCTCCTCGGCGTCGGCCATGATCTTCTTCGACTCGGCCAGCACCATCTCCCGATGCTGCTCGGCCTCGGTGCGCATGGTGGTCGCCGATTCCTCGGCCTCGGCTGCCACCTTGGCCACCAACTCCTCGGCCTCGGCCTGCTTTTCGGCCACGAGCCGGCGGGCCTTTCGGCGGGCGTCGGCCAGGTCGGTGCGGGCGTCCTTCTCGATCTCCTTGGCGTGACGTTCGGCCCGCTTCACGATGTCGGCGGCCGCCGAACGGGCCGACTCGAGCACCCGAGCCGTTTCCTGACCGAGCAGCTCGATCGCTCGGTGTTCGTCGAACGTGGTGTCGAGGTCGGCTTCGAACTCGTCGTCACCATCGCCGGTACGCCGTCCGGCGTGTTCGGCCGAGCGACCCTCCGCGGGCCCGTCGACGGATCGTTGAACCAGTTCCAGCTCCAGGTCGCGCACCTCGGACCTGAGGGTGTCGTTCTCCTCCTCCAGCTCCTCGATCCGATCGAGGGTGGTGGTACGGGCCAGAGCCGCCAGCGCATCTCCCCCCTTTTCGGAGAGTGCGGAAGCCAATCTGGTCAGGTAGTGGCGGACGGCGTCCTGGTCGTACCCGCGAAAGGCGGTTGGGAACTCAGCGGCGGCGATCTGCGTCGGAGCGAACTCGTGGTCACTCTGCATGGACATACCACGATGCTACGACGCCTGAGGGTCGGAGTGCTGGACCCTTCCGAAAGGCCGCTGATCAGGCCTCAACCACGGTTTGCGGCGGCGAATTCGTCGATCGCCCCGACGTCGCCACCGAGCCCGGCCAGGGCCTCCAGGGCCTCGTCGACGGTTGAGACCGGGATGATGTCGATCTCGCCGTCGGCCCGTTCGGCCAGTTCAGCCAGTTCCGCCTCGCCCAGACCTTCGGGCACGATGAAGGTGTCAACGCCGAGATCCCGTACGACGGCCGCCTTCTGGGGTGCCCCGCCGACCGGGCCGACGACGCCGGCGGCGTTGATGGTGCCCGTGACCGCCACCTTTTGACCTCCGGTCAGCTCGCCCTCGGTCAGCAGGTCGAGTACCGCCAGGGTGAAGGCCAGGCCGGCCGACGGACCGCCGACCGAACCCGAATCGATCTCGACGAGAAAGTCGAACTCGTCGTTGAACTTCAGCCGATCGGCCGGCTGGATGCCCAGGAATCCGGTTCCGGGTTTGTCGGGATGGTCGCCGAGAACGAGCTCGAGATTCCGGGTCCCGGTGGCACCGAAGCGCTCGATGAGCAGGACGATTTCGTCACCCGGTTGGCGTGCTCCGAGAATCTCGACCAGGGTCGCCGTGTCGGGGGTTGGCTGGCCGTCGATCGCCAGAATGGAATCCCCGGGCTCGAGGTTGCCCTCCGCGGCTTCGCCGGCTTCGATCTGTCGAACGATCACGGCGTCGGTCTGCACGGCGTCATAGCCCAGCTGTTCGAGGGCCACCGCCACGGCGACGCGCTTGGAGTCGTTCATCAGCTCGAGATTGAACTCGCGGTTCTCCTCGGGCGTCCGGCCGTCGAAGATGTTCTCCTCCGGTACGATTTCGACGTCGTCGTCCATCCGCAGCCACAGGTACTCCCAGAAATTCGGGCGGGTCCGGAACCGGACGGTGAGGAGCAGCAGCTCACCGTCACTCGGATACTCGTCGATCCCCTCGACGGCCAACAGCGGTTCGGTGTCGCGGGCGGATCCCGGAACGAGAGCGACGTAGGGGACCTTGAGGAACAGCCCGCCGACAACAGCGGCAACGACGACGAAGCCGACCATTCCGAACACCCAGCGGCGAATGGATCGGCGGGCTTCCTCGGGTGTTTCCGGTCGCCAATGGGCGATGAGCGGCGCCTCGGAGTTCACCGGGGCGACGGTGGAGTCGACGGAGGGATCGACTGGCGGGGACGATGTCGGCGGTCTCGATTCGTGTTCGGGCCGGGGTACACTGACCTCGTCGTTTTCCATCGTTCTCCTATCGGACCAGCCAGCCTAAAAACTACAGGGCCGGACCGAAAGACCCGTGAAAATCGACGCCAAGTTTGCCAAGCGGGCGCGACCGGCAGGCCAGGCCTTGTTCGATCAGCGCCGAGACCAGGACCGAACGGGATGCCCCAACGCACCCAGCATCAGAGCAAAACCGGCGACGCCGGAGTTCGCACGCCATGGTGGCGCCGGATCACGGCGGTGTTCACGTTGAGTTCGATGGTGGTGTTTGCCGGGCTGTTTCTGGCCGGAATCATCACCCTCACGCTTCTGATGGTGCTCTATCTGCTGGAACAGGCCATCGCCTGAACGGCGGGTGAGGCCGGCCGCCGTCGATCAGCGGCCGAACAGTCCGCGCTTCGAGGCGCCGTCGTCGGTGGTGGTCGTCGACACCGAGGTGCTGGAGCTCGTTGCGGCCGAGGCGGTGCCCTCGGCGGAACCGCTGCCACCGTGAGCGCCCTCGGCACCTCCCCCGTTGGCGATGATCGACAGCTCACCGTTGGCGGCACCGTGACCGGGCCCGTTCTCCGAACCGTGGCCGGATCCGTTGCCGTTCCCCTTGCCGGACGCGGTATCGGCGGCCGGGTCCAACTCACCGAACCCCGATTCGGCCAGTTCGACGCGGTAGTACGGCTTGTACTGGAAGACGACCTCTTCGAGGCGGAAGATCCTGGCGTGCTCGACTCCCTGGTCGTTGCGCATTTGTTCGACGAATCCCACGGCATCATGGATGTCGTCCGTTTGGTGGTAGCCCGGCTTACCGTCGGAACCACGATAAATGACCATGTGTGACATGGATACTCCTCTGTTGGTCTGGTTCGTTCCCCCACCAACCTTCCGGTTCTCAGCAGGAGACATGCGGCGGTCGCAAACCGACCGTCCACCAGCATTCCAGATCGGAGCGGCAAAGAAAACCCCCATGGATGGAAGCCACGATTGTCGAAGCATCGCCAGGGCGGGCCACACCGGCGACCGCGAACTTGTCGAAACAGCCCTCACCGCGGATGAGGCCAAGGCCCGCGTGGTGGCCATCGGCGCCGCCGTCCGGCTCGGCCTCCTCGACACCCCGCGGCTGCTCCGCTTCCTGGCCGACGAGAGCCACGACGTCCGCTATCGGGCGCTCGAGGTTCTCCCGAAGCTCGCCGACCGGTCGGAGGCGGCCGATGCCGTGACCGCGCTGTTGACCGACCCCGACCTCGCCGAACTGGCGGCGTTCACGCTCGGTGAAATCGAACCGCACGGCGCGGCCAGAGCCCGAGCCGTCGAGGCGCTGTGCCGACAGGCCCGCGGTCACGAGGATGCACTCTGTCGCGAGTCGGCCGTCGCCGCGTTGGGCGCGCTCGGCGAGGGATTGAGCGCCATCCTCGCGGCCTGTGACGATGTCGCCACGGTTCGCCGTCGGGCGGTACTGGCGCTCGCGCCGTTCGACGGTCTGGAGGTCGACGCCGCGCTCGACCGGGCACTCGATGACCGGGACTGGCAGGTCCGACAGGCCGCCGAGGATCTTCTGTCAATCGAGTCCGACCCGGAACCGGCTGATTGACCCGGAGGACGCGGCGGGCTTCAGACGTCGTCGACGTCGACGATGTGCTGGGCTTCGAGTCCCCAGCTGGTGCCCTCCGACCAATCCTCACGTTTCCAGATCGGGACCGTTGCCTTCAAGGTGTCGATACCGAATCGGGCGGCTTCGAACGCCTCGCCACGGTGCGGTGATGACACGGCGACGACAACCGCAGCCTCGGTCAGCGGAACCTCACCGATGCGATGGAGCAGCACGATGCGGGCCAGGTCGGGCCAGGTGCTGCGGGCCCGAGCCGCGATCTCCTCCAGACGGGGCACGACCTGGGATTCGTACGCCTCGTATTCGAGGCGGGTCACGCCGTCTCGGCCGGTGGAGTGGTCGCGGGCTGTTCCGGTGAAGACCACCACGGCACCGCAGCCGGGATCGACGACCCACTCCGAGGCCTCCTGCACCGGCAGAGGCGACGACGACAGTCCGGTCCAGGTCTCGCCGGAGGTCGGCGGTTCGAGGGGCTCGTGAACCGACGACGGTTGCATCGGCTCCGACGAACGCGGCTTGGTCGAGAGATCTTCCACTTGGGCCAGCCTACCTGGTCGGCAACCGGGGATCTCCGGGCTCCTCCTGGCCCTGCACACGTCGGCGAGAGGAATCCAACCCAAACGGCCGATGGATCCCGCGCCGCGGAATCTCGGTCGGTACTCAGTAGTACGATGTAGCCGTGTCGTTCAACGGTGAGGAGTCGTCCCCGAGGGGTCCCGTTCCCGACCCCTCGGATCGCCACTGGCGCCACCCGTCGGAGCTGGGAGCCGTCGCGTCGACGCCGGTCTCCTCCCCCACCATGCGGGAGTCCGGTCTGCGGCCGCTGGTGCTCGTCGGTGTTCTCGCGGTCGGAGCCGTGTCGGGCGTTGTTGTTGCTCTGTCCGTCAGCGGGCTCTCGCTCCTCGGTGACGGCGGTCTGGCGGTCGTCGACGCCGACCTGGCCGAGGCCGCCATCGGGCAGCCGACGACCACGGTCCCGGCAGGCCCGGCCCCGACCTCGCTGGAGGTCACGCCGGGGACCGAGCCCGAGGCCGACATCGAACTGTGGTCGGCCGCGTCCCCGCCGTCGGCGCTTCTCGTCCACGGCGTGTTCGCAACCACCGATGTGACCTCGCGGCTGGCGTCGTTTCTCGTCCACGACGGGATGATCATCACGAGCGCCGCCGCGGTCGACGGTCAGGACTCGCTCTGGTTGCGGGTGGACGGCCGTTGGGTGCCGGCATCGGTCACCATGGCCGACCCGTACACCGACGTCGCCCTGTTGCAGACGGCCGATTCGTCTCCCGACGAGCTCTTCGGCCCATCGATTCATACGGTCTACGCCGAGCAGCCGGAACCGGGCGACCAGGTGACCGTTCGGATCGCCCCGACCGGTGACGGCAGTACCGAAGAGGCGGAGCGGAGCGGCCTCGTCGTGGCGCCGAACGGACCGGTGAAGACCTCGCTGAACCGCCACTGCTATGACGCCTTCATCACGCCGTTCCAATCGTCGATCGTCCCCCCGGGCTCAGCCCTGATCGATGAGAAGGGGGTGGTCGTCGCCATGACGATCTCGACACCCGAACCGACGGCGGCGGCGATACCGATGACCAAGGTCGTCGACGTGGCCCGATCGATGACGGAACTGGGCTCCCCCGCCGCCGTATGGCTCGGCATCGAAGCCGGAGCCGATACCGACGGGCGGACCCGGGTGCTCGATGTCGTTGAAGACGGACCGGCGGCCGATGTGCTGATCGCCGACGACGTGATCCTCTCGGTCGACGGCCGGACGGTCGAGAATCCTGATCATCTCGTCCACCTGGTTCGCGCCATGGTGACCGGCACCGACACCGAGCTGATGATCGAGCGTGACGGTATGACCCGGTCGATGAACGTGCGACCGTCCCCCACGGCCGCACAAGGCTGATCCTCCTCAGCGGGTGAGGCGGCGGGCGGCCCACACCGCCGCGCCCAGGGCGGCCGCGCCGGCGGCACCGGCCACGCCGAGTGCCAGCTCCTGTCGTTTCTGGGGACCCAACGAATTCAGCAGCGGAGCCGACGTCCCGAGGATGTAGACCTCCTCATTCGTGTAGTCGGCCGTCCAGCCGGTGGCTCGAAGCTTGTCGGTCGCCACCACCCAGGAGTGGGCAACGTACGGTTCGAGACCCTCGAGCAGCGAACGATCGGCGAACATTTTGGCCGCCCGGTGACGGAGCCGCCCGGCTCGTTCCGGCAGCCGGACCTCGGTCTCCCCCCGCAACGATCGGAAGGAGTCGGCGCCGATCCATCCGTCGGAGGCCACGTTGTAGACACCGGTCAGCTGCCGGTCGACGACATGGACGACGGCGCGGGCCAGGTCGTCATGATGGACGAATTGGACCGGTGGATCCACCTGCTCGGGGCGGACGGCCATCGCCGCCCTCAGCGCGGAGCCGATCCAGCTGCTGTGCCCCTCCGACAGCGCCACCGCGGGCCGCAGCACCGTCAACCGAACCTTGGAAGCGCGGGCCCATGCCGTGGCCGCCGACTCGAGGTCGACTTTCGTCCGAGCGTGGGCCAAACCCGAGGGGCGGAGTGGCTGCTCCTCGGTGATCGGCACCGGGTTGTCGCTGTGCGCCCCGTAGACCAGCGCCGAGGAGAGGAGAACCAGCTGCCGGATCGACGCCGATGATGCGGCCTCGAGCAGGCGTTCCAGTACGACCCGGTCCGCCTGGGAATCGGCACTGCGGCTGCGATCCTCGGCAAGGTGGACCACGATGTCGATGCCGTCCAGGGCGTCGGTCAGATCGGCCGTCAGCAGATCCGCCCTGATTCGCTCCACCGTGACGCCGGATTCTTCGACCTGCCCCGGATGCTCGATCGGAACCCGGTCGAGGGCCACGATACGCGACGAGGAGGGGCTCCGGGCCAGCAGTTTCAGGACCCGTCCGCCCACCGTCCCGGCGGCACCGGTTACCAGAATCGATCGCACCCCTCTACGATGCCTTTGTGACCAGTAGTAATCCACCCGGCGGCCAATTCCCCTTTTTCGACTTCAACGCCCTGCTCGGGGGCCTTGGAGGTGCCGATCCGTGGAAGGCGGCGGCCGACATGGCGACGTCGATCGCGTCCGACGGCGGCTCCGAGCCGAACGTCGACCCGACCGTCCGTATGGCCATCGACGATCTTGTTCGGGTGGCCGAACTCCACGTCGGTCAAGCGGTGGGGGTGAACCTGCCACCCGGCACGACGATCTCGGCCGTCACCCGGTCGATATGGACCGCCCAGAGTGTGACCGCCTATCGGCCCTTCTTCGAACGATTCGGCGAGGCGCTGTCAGCCGGAATCCAGTCGGGATCCTCCGACCTGGCGGCCACCGAGAGCCTCGCTCCCGATCCCAACGATCCGTTCGCCCAGTTGTTCCCCGCCCACATCATGGGCCAGTTGTTCTCCACGCTCGGCCCGATGCTCGTGGCCACCAGCGCCGGCGCGATGCTCGGGCACCTCGGCCAGCGGGCACTCGGCCAGTACGAACTGCCCGTGCCCCGTTCGACCTCGGAGATTCTCGTCGTTCCCGCCAACATCGATGCGGCCGCCGACGACTGGGACGTCCCCGAGAACGATCTCCGCCTGTGGCTCTTGATCCACGAGCTCGTTGCGCACTCCGTGCTGTCGGTGCCGCACGTCAAAGCCCGGCTGGAGGCGCTGTTCATCGACTTCGCTTCAGCGTTCCGTCCCGATCCGGAGGCGATCGGCGAGCAGTTCGGCGCGATCACCGATGTGGCGGAGATGCAGCAGATGGCCGAGACGATGAGCGATCCCGACGTGGTGCTGTCGCTCATGCGGTCACCGGCCCACGACCTGCTGGTTCCTCAGGTCGACGCGATGGTTGCCGCCGTGCTCGGCTTCGTGGCCCACACCGTGCGAACGATCGCCGACGGCCTCATTCGAGCAGCGCCGATCATCGAGGAGCGAATGCACGAACGGCTCACCGATGTCGCCCCGGCCGACCGGTTCATGGAGCGACTGCTCGGCTTGGAGATCGACGAGCAAACCCTGAGTCGCGGTGAGACCTTCATCAACGGTGTCGTCGAACGGGCCGGTGACGAGGGTTTGCGTCGTCTCTGGGCCGACGAGCTGGACATTCCGACCGCCGCCGAGGTCGACGCGCCGGGACTGTGGCTGGCAAGAATCGGCCTCGACGACGACAATGCCAAGCTCGACCTCGAGATTCCCGACGACCTGTCGGGCCTCGACGACCTCTGACGGGTCGCTGATCACTCCGACTGCGTGTTCGGCGAATCGCCGCCGGCAATCCTCGTCCGTAGCGACCGCGACCAGGTGCGCTTCTCCAGCCTCCGTCGGAGCGGTGGCGGCAGTCGGCGGGCCAGGTTGTCGAGTCCTTCGTCGAGCAGACCCTCCGAAATGATGGCCGCGGGATTGGGGGTGCGTCCGATCCAGTAGGTCCCAGCGACGAACGCCGCTGATGCCGCCACCATGAGATACCCCACCCGGGCCGGTAGCGGTAGCACGACGGGAATCATCGCCCCCAGCACCCAGACCAGCTGGAACCGGCTTTCGTAGCGGCTGAACGTTCGACCCAGGTTCGCTTTCGGAGCGTCACGCTGCACGATGGCGTCGAAGGCCTGCTTGGCGCCCTGGGCGGCGAGCGCGATGGCGAACGCCATGATGAAGGCGCCGGCGAGCCCGGTCGAGATGGCGGCGAGCAACGAAAGCCCGGTGAGCAGGATCAGGGCGTAGGCCAGAATCCGCTCCTCGCGGAGTCGGGTCCGGAGCCGGGGCACGCCGCCGGCGCCGAGGAAGCCGCCGAGACCGACGCCGATGAGCGCCACGCCGAAGTGCCAGGGTGGTGCCCCACCCGAGGTGAGGTCGAGGCGTTCGAATCCCAGCGACTCCCGGACTCGATGGCCGAGTTCGACCCCGGCCGCGGTCGGCCCGGGATCGATACCACCCCGAAGCGCGAAGGCCAGGAGCATCGTCACGAATCCCGAGACGCCCCGGAGATAGCCCATGGCGCTCGAGGAGACGAGGATCTTGGCGCTCCGAAGCTCTTCCCGCTCCTCCGCCCGCTCGGCGGTGTTGGCCACTCTGGTCGACGGGATCCCGAAGCCGACGATCGCCGCGCTCAAGAAGACGAGCACCCCGAGCCCGAGCACCCACCGGGCGCCCCCGAGCCGCAACAGCAGAACGCCCGGAATACCGGCCAAACCGCCGGAGACGGCCGAGAGCACCGCCAGACGGGAGTTGGAGCGGACCAGGGCCTGCTCGCTGGCCACCGTGGTCGGGACGACGGCGCTCTTGGCCACGGCGTAGGTCTTGCCCATCACCAGCATGGTGAAGGCCAGGGGGAACAACCGCCAGTCCTGAACGTAGAGGACGAGTGCCGCCATCACCAGCGCCCGCACGAAGGCCGACATGATGATCATGAATCGCCGACCGCCCTGTATCCGGTCCATCCACGGGCCGAGGAACGGGGCCACGAGCGCGAACGGCGCAATGGTCAACAGCAGGTAGGCCCCGACCCGCCAGCGGGCCGCGTTCGGGTCGACGTCGAAGAACAACGAGTCGGCCAGGGCGATGGCCAGGAGCGTGTCGCCGGCCACCGACAGGGCGTGTGTTCTGGCCAGACGCTGGAACGGGGTCACCACGAAGGCCTCGGCCCCGGCATCGCGGGATCGACCGGTCAAGCTCTTCAGCAGGCCGCGGGCGTCGATCGCCGATCCGCCGTTTCGATCCGCGTCGGGGGGGCTGTCAGGGCGTGGGCCGTTGGGCGCCTTCCCGGATCCGGCTTCAGTGGCTCCGCCCGACGACTGGCCTTCCATCACGATGAGGCAATGGTAGTGGCCCGACGGCCGATGGCGCGACGCGCCTCCACACAACACCGTTGCGCTCAGCGCTGGCGCTCGGGTACCTCGTATTTGTAGCCGAGGCCCCGAATGGTGACGATCCTGGTCGGGTTCGACGGTTCCGGTTCGACCTTGTTGCGGAGGCGTTTGATGTGCACATCGAGCGTCTTGGTGTCTCCGACATAGTCGTCGCCCCAAACCCGATCGATCAACGAATCTCTGGTCAGTACCCGACCGGCGTTGTCCATCAGGTAGTGAAGCAGGTCGAACTCCTTGAGCGGAAGTTGAACCTCGTGGCCCCGGACGAACACCTCGTGCCGGTGACGATCGAGCGAGACGTCGCCCACCACCAGGGCCGCTTCGTCGCCGGAGTCGGAGCCGAGGTCGGCATCCGCCGACGGGGCCGGGTCGGATGACGGCGACTCGGACCGCCGGAGCACCGCCCTCATGCGGGCAACCAGTTCGCGAATCCGGTACGGCTTGGCGATGTAGTCGTCGGCACCCATCTCCAGGCCGACGACGGTGTCGATCTCGGCCGACTTGGCCGTCACCATGATGATCGGAACCCGTGAGCGGAGGCGCAGCTCCCGGCACACGTCGAGGCCCGAAACACGGGGCAGCATCAGATCGAGCAACACGAGGTCGGGCTCCAGAGCATCGAACCGGTCGAGTGCCTCGGCCCCGTCACGGGCGATCTCGACCCGAAATCCCTCCTTGTCGAGGCCGACCTTGAGGGCCTCGACAAAGGCCTCCTCGTCCTCCACCACCAGCACCGTCGGTCGCTCGACCATCTTGTTCTATTCCCGTTCCTGCTCGGAGTTGGCACGCGCCAACAGATCATCGACGTCCATGGATTCGACCTGGAGCTGGGCGGCGGAGATCGGTAGTCGCAGGGTGAACCTCGATCCCAGGCCTTCGGTGGACTCCACATCGACCGTACCACCGTGATTACGAACGGCATGTCGAACAATCGACAGGCCGAGACCGGTTCCGCCGGTGCTCCGGCTGCGAGCGGTGTCCACCCGGTAGAACCGCTCGAAGATCCGAGCGAGATCGGCCTCGGGAATGCCGATCCCGTTGTCGACGATCGAGAGCACCCCGAGATGACCATCGGCACCGGACTCGACGTCGACGACCACGGTGACGGTGGAACCGGCCGATGAGTACTTGGTGCCGTTCTCGATGAGGTTTGCCACCGCCGACACCAGTTGTCCGAAGGAACCGTCGACGAGAACGGGTTCGTCGAACCGTGTGTCCACCTCGACCGCGACGGCCCGCTGGGCCGACGACTCGGCGGTTCGGTCCCTGGCCGTCGTTACCACCGATACCAGGTCGAAGGTCTCGCGGGCCTCCTCCGGTCCGGATTCCAGCCGGGACAGGATCAGGAGGTCCTCGATCGTGTCGGCGAGGCGGCTCGCCTCGGCCTGGATACGGTCGGTCAGCCGTTCCCGAACCTCGGGATCGTCGGTCTCGGCCAACGTTTCGGCCAGCACACTCATGGCTCCGACCGGTGTGCGCAGCTCGTGACTGACGTTGGCGACGAAGTCGCTCCGCACCCGGTCGAGGTGGCGGGCCTCGGTGACGTCCTCGATGGTGGCGACGACGGTCGAGATCTCACCGTCGGCCCGGACCGGCGAAGCCTGGACCAGGACGGTTCGAGCCGGTGGACCGTAGAGTCTGACCTCCTCCTCGGGCGACAACCCGATCAGGGCCGCCGAGACCACCCGTTCGAGGGCTGCTTCGACCAGCGCCTCCCCGTGGCGGGCGGTGGCGAAACGGCGGCCGACGTGGTTCCGGTAGAGTTCGCGACCCTCGCCGGTGAACACCACGACACCCAGCCGGAGCTCATCGAGGGCGTGCTCGACATGATCGTCTCGTCGGGCGCGCTGCGCCGCCGCGGCGTGGGGGCGATCGTCACGGTCGGCGGTCGCGCTCCGCCCAATCCGTCGACCGATCACGACACCCAACAGGATCGCCAGGGCGAGAAGAGCGACCAGCACGACGGGGTTGGAGGCGGACGACACCGGTCTCTACTCCTCGGCTTGATCGTCGACGCCGCCTACTGTGTTGTGCTCGCCTTCCGCTCGCATGTTGGCCCTCATCATCCCGAGATGCTCGGGCGTCCAGCCGGTCACCATGTAGGTCACCCGTTCGCCGATGTTGACCGCGTGATCACCGATGCGTTCGTAGTACCGGGAGATCAGGGCCAGCTGGACCGCACCGGCGAGATCGATGGTACCGGCCGTGTGAGCAGCGAAGATCGCCTCGACCATGTCCCGGTTCAGCTGGTCGAGTTCGTCGTCGATGTCGTTCAGGGCCACTGCCAGCGAATGGTTGTTGTCGGCGAACGCGTCGATCGACAACCGGAGGAGCTTGTTCGCCTCCCTGCCCATCGAGGCGACGAGCCCCCGAATGGCGGGACTGAGTTCGGCGCCGTAGATCCGCCGGCTCGCTTTGCAGATGTTGACGGCCAGATCGGCTGAACGCTCGATCTCGGCCAGCAGTCTGATGACCGTGAGCAGGCGCCGGAGATCACCGGCCATCGGGGCCTGGAGCGCGATGACGGACACACACCGCTCCTCCAACTCGAGGGTCAGTGCGTCGATGGCGTCATCCCCGTTGATCACGGCCTGAGCATCGGCAAGACTGCCGCTCAGCAGTGCCTCGGTGGCCTGGGGAATGGTCTCGCAGGCCATCGCCCCGAGGCGGATGACCCCTTTGGTGAGTTCATCGAGGTCGCGGTGGTACGCGACCCGGTGCTCGCCGCTCGGCGGAGGTGTGAAGTGTGGCTGTTGACCCATGTTGGCGCTATCCGAACCGCCCGGTGATGTAGTTCTCGGTTCGCTCGTCGCTTGGATTGGAGAAGATCTTCTCGGTGCTGTCGAACTCCACGAGCTGGCCGGTGCGCCGATCGCTGGTCGAATCCAGCTCGGTGGTGAAGAAGGCGCACCGATCGCTGACCCGGGCCGCCTGCTGCATGTTGTGGGTCACGATCACGATGCTGTAGTTGGCCTTCAGCTCCTGCATCAGGTCCTCGATACGACCGGTGGCGATCGGGTCGAGCGACGAGCACGGCTCGTCCATCAGCAGGACGTCCGGTCTGGTGGCGATGGCCCTGGCGATGCACAGACGCTGCTGCTGACCGCCCGAGAGGCCGAGCGCCGACTCGTCGAGGCGGTCCTTCACCTCGTCCCAGATGGCCGCCGAATGCAACGACTCTTCAACCAGAGCTTCCCAGTCACGCTTGGGAACACCGGCGATGCGGGGGCCATAGGTCACGTTGTCGCGGATCGACTTGGGGAACGGGTTGGGCTTCTGGAAGACCATGCCGATTCGACGGCGAACCTCGACCGGATCAACCCTCGGACCGTAGAGGTCGACGCCCTTGTAGGTGATCGTGCCCTCGACCCGGGCGGTGGGAATCAGATCGTTCATCCGGTTGATCGAGCGCAACACCGTCGACTTCCCGCAACCGGAGGGACCGATCATGGCGGTGATTTCGTTCTCGACGACCGGCATCGTCACGTTTCGGACGGCCCGAAAGTCACCGTAATAGACGGACACGTCGTCAAGTGCGGCCACGGCCGGCGGCAGTTCGTGGAGTAGCACCGTCGGCCGACCGTCCGGCAGTCTCACGGTCAGATCCTTCTCGATGTCAGCCATTTCAGTCATCGTTTGTTCTTCCTGGAGCATACTTCTCAGCCCTCACGTTTCGCTTCGAACCGGTTACGGAGAAGGACCGCGGCGGCGTTGAACGACAGCACCACGAGCAGCAACACCACGATCGCCGCGGCGGTGACCGGGATCCAATCGGGACCGGGTTGGGAGGCCAGGTCGGTGATCACGATCGGCATGGCGGTGAACTTCTCGCCCATCTGTTCGAGTCCGAAGAACCCGGTATTGGGGCCGAGCCGACCCTGGACGGCACCCACCAGGATCAGTGGCGCGGCCTCACCCAACGCTCTGGCCAGCGACAGCAACGTACCGGTCAGGATGCCCGGGGCGGCGTAGGGCAGCACATGGCTCATGATCACCTCCGACTTCGTGGCACCGACACCGTAGGCCGCCTCACGAAGTGAGCTCGGCACGGCTCGGATGGCTTCGGCCGCCGTGATGATCACCACGGGAAGCGCGAGTGCGGCCAGTGTGAGTCCCCCTGCCGTCGTGGTGTTGCCCCGGGAAATGGCGTAGTCGCCGTAGACGCCCTTCAGGAGGCCGACGAAGATCGTGAGCCCGAGAATGCCGTAGACGACCGAGGGCACGCCGGCCAGGTTGCGTATGTTGACGTTGATCAGGCGGGTCAGGCGGTTGTCGGGAGCGTACTCCTCGAGATAGATGGCGGCGGCGATCCCGACCGGAAACGTCAGCAGGATCACGAAGACGCCGATCCAGAAGGTCCCACGCAGGCCTTGAAAGATGCCGGTCTCGTCGGCGCGGCTGCGAGTGGGGTTCGCCATCAGAATGTCGAGCCGTTCGGCAAAGACCGGCCAGGCGTCGGTGACGACGTCGACGATGAGGACGGCCAGGACCAGGAGGGCGAAGGCGAGCGTGCTGAGCAGGGTGGCTTTGAACAAGCCTTCCTTGCGATCCCGGCCTCCGTTCTCGACGGCAGCCCGAACCCTCTCGGCGACGCGGTCACGATCGGCGTCCCCGACGACGGGGTTGATCACCGACATCGGGCTCCCTCCCTGTCCCACACCACCGCCGACAGCGGACGACGTTTCGCCGGAACGCGGAGGCTCGAGGCCCCGCAGGCGGGGCGCAGCGACAGGCTCCGGCGTTGCGACGGCATCAGTAGGCCCGCCTTACTCGACGGACGTAACGATCGGCGATCAGGTTCAGGAGGAGCGTGATCACGAAGAGGACGAACCCGACGAAGAACAACGATCCGAACCCGAGTTCGGTGATGGTGCCGTCGGTGCCCGAGGCCTGGGAGGCCATGGCCGCGGTCATGGTCGAACCCCGATGCAGCGGGTTCAGCGTGAACTGGGCCGAGTTGCCGGATGCGCCGGCCGCCAGAAAGACCACCATGGTCTCACCGATGGCTCGTGACGTGGCCACGATCACTGCGGCGACGAGCCCGGATACGGCGGCCGGAACGACGACGGTCAGGGTCGTCGTCCGCTTTCTGGCTCCGAGCCCCGCCGACGCCTCCCGCAGCGAGCGGGGAACGGCTCGGAGGGCGTCTTCGGAGACCGAGGCCATGAGCGGAATGGTCAGCAGTCCGACGCCGAGACCGGCCGCCAGGAGGCTCTGGTTCTCGGCTTCGCTGAAGAGTCGCTGCACCAGATTCGGTGAAATCCAGCGCAGTGCGAAAAAGCCGAGCACCACCGAGGGGATTCCGGCCAGAACCTCGACGATGGGCTTGACGATCTTCCGTACCCGCTCGTTGGCGTACTCGGACATGTAGATCGCAGCACCGAGTCCGATGGGACCGGCGACGGCCATCGCCATGATCGTGACGACGATGCTGCCGACCAACAGCGTTTTGAGATCGAATTCGAGGAAGCGGGGCGCCCACTGGTCTCCCCAGAGGCTGCTGAGGCCGATCTCACCCCCCGATTCGGCCAGATCGGCTTCACTGGGATTGGTGAGGTTGAGGACGAATTCGACGGCCCGGAAGACGAGCGAGGCCACGATCCCGACCGTGATGACCACGGAGACCAGCGCTGCGGCCCGGACGACGAGGTGAACGACACCCTCCCTGACTCGCCGGCGTCTGCTACCTTCCAACATCCGCCCGGGGTCCGCGCCGAATCGACCCCCGGCGGCCGTTGCACTAGCCGTCATTCGTCAACTTCCTGCCGTCAACTTCCTGCCGTCGACTTCCTCACCGCACGGTGTGCGACCCTGTACGGGCAACGCTAGGCGCGGGACATTACCGCCCAGCGCTACGACAATGACCGAGACATGAATTGACGGTTAACGATGGGTGAAACCACCGCTCGGGATCAGGTGTCGGGTACCGGCCTGATTCCGGCCCGCATGACGTGCCCGGTCAGGTGTCCGGCGACCCGATGTCGGCGGCATGGACCGGGATTGCCTTCATCAGCGACCGTGCGTGGCCGTAGGACAGTACCTCGACGGCGTCATCGGGTGATAGCCAACGGATCTCGTCGACCTCTTCGTTGGCAACGAACGAACCGCCGGTGCACCGCATGAGGAACCAGCGAACGACCTTGTCACGTCCTCCGACCCGGTAGGTGTCGGCCGCCAGTTCAGCCTCGATCTCGCCGGAGTATCCGGACTCCTCCTCCGTCTCCCGGACGGCACAT
>JBFHME010000033.1:0-26763 GCA_041594435.1 Acidimicrobiales bacterium | reverse complement strand
GTACGCCAGCGACGGATGCTGCCGCAACGGCGGCCTCAAGAAGATCTGCGACTGCTGCACCTGGAACTATCCCAACGTGCACGGCTACTGCCCGAGCGGCACCAACGTGCGGTGCATCGTGGAGAGCTGCGGCACCGATCCTCGTCTCCAGACGGTTCGGTTGAGCGCGGTGACCTGGGCGGGTGGCGGCGTCGGCTACTTCCACGCCGCCATCGCCGCCGGTCATGTCGCCGGCGGACGGCCCGCCGCCCGGGCGGTCCTGGCGCCCGCCTCGAACACCTGGCTGCAGTACATTGCGGCGCCGCTGGCCGGAAGCCTCGGCGTACCGTTCTTCGCGGTGGGTGCCAACGGCCCCGACGCCGACACGCTGGCGATGCTGTCCGAACTCGGCGTCGACGAGGTGCTGACCGTCGGTCCGATCCCCGCCATCGGCCGGATCACCGGTGCCGGCATGACCGTCGACGCGGCAACACTCAGCTCCGATCCGGTGGTCGCCAGCATCGAGGTGGCCGACCGTATTCGATCGATCAACGACGTCAACCGCACGGTCACCGTGGCTCGATCGGGTCTGTCGGCCGACGCCGCACCCTACGCTGCTGCGTTCGCCGCGCTGGGCGGCTTCCCGCTCCTGGTGACGGTCGCCGCGGCAACCACCGTCGGCCGCCCGACCCTGTTCGTGGCCATCAACCCGACCGGCGCCGCCGCCGATCTCGTTCATGACAAGACGACGTCGGCCTCGTTGGAGTCGCTGTCGGCCGAGTTGGGAGCGCTGGCCGCCGCCCTTCCCACCGTCAGCGCCGGATCGGGCGGCCGTCGTCTGGCCATCGCGCCGGCAGGCAGCTCGGATGTGATCGGGCTGGCCAACCTGGGTGTCCCCATCGTGGCCCACCCGCCGGACCGCCTCGGCTATCTGGAGCAGTGGTTGCAGGACTATTCGCTCCAGTGGGGTGAACTCGGCCAGGTCTTCCACGTCGACGGCCCCGGTGGGCTGACCACCTCCGAGTACTGGAAGCTGCAGGCCGCCGTGAACGGTTACCGGGTCGATCAGCTGCAGGGCGTGGCCGGCGAAGGGTTGCCGGTGATCCGCCAGCCGATGGCCGAACGGCCGATCGGCATGGCCCGCACCGATGGTGCCTTCGACTGGGGCAGCCAGAGCCCGCCCGCCTACTGGACCCGACTCGGTCAGACACTGCGGAATTAGACACGGTGCTGCTGGACGGAATCGTCCGTCGATCGATGTGAGGAGGTGACCACATGAATCCCGAAACCGTTCTGCTCTTCGCCATGGCCGGGTTGGCTGCGGCCCACACGTTCTGGTCGCCTTGAGGCCTTTCCGTGGCCGAAACGGTCACGCCCTCGGTCCGGGGGCGGCAACGATGGAACGCCGAAGCGGCATTGCTCGCCGGTGCCGCCGCAACGGCAGCGATCGCCGGCTTCGCGTTCGGTCTGATCGGCGAGGTGCTGGTGGCCACGGTGGGTGGCCTGGGCGACCTCGTCGACGACTCGTCCTCGTCGTCGGGCGCCGATCCGATGGTGATCGTGTGGATCGCGGTGGCCGGGCTGGGCCTTGACGCGAGCCGTCTGCTCACCGGGCGGCCTCGCCCACTGACACTCGGCCGCCAGGTTCCCCGGGAATGGGGGCGCCTGCTCCCGCTCCCGGTCACCGCCTTCCTCTACGGAGGGCGGCTCGGTGTCGGCCCGCTCACGATCCTGTCGACCTGGATGTGGTGGGCTGCGCTGATCGCCGCTGCGCTGGTCGGCGTGTGGGTTGCGGTTGCCGTGTCGGTCTCGTTCGCCGTCTGGCGGGTCGTGATCAACGGGCTTGTCGGGCGGCGCCTCGCCCGCCGCCCCGAGTCGAACCTGGCCGCCGTCCGATCCTTCCAACAGCGGGGCTGGTCCGGGTTGACCGGGCTTGCCGCCGTCCTGATCGTCGCAACGGCGTTTCTCGCCGGATGTGGCGTGGCCGGTGACCCGGCCGCCCGTCCCGTGCTCCTCGGCCCCTCCGATGACAACGCCGCCACCGCGACCGCCATGACGTCCGACGCCCTCGCGGCTGAAGCCGTCGCATCCGTGGGGGACACCCCGCCCCCGACCTCACCTGCCCAACTGGAGGACTTCGTGCGAACCTCGACGCTGCATTCAGACATCCCGCCATCGACCTCGGCGGCAGGCGCGCAGCCTGCGATCGAGCCGGCGGTGGTGGCCGCAACGGCCGATCCGGCAGAACGGATCGCCCTGGCCGAGCTGGCCCCGACGTCGCTGTCCGGCATGGTCGTCATCGACGATCCCGATGTCGATCGGTACCTCACCATCGACGAAGCCGCGGCCATCCAACCCGATCCCACCGAGGAGATCGCCCTGCTCGAAACCCGGGGTTACCGGGGCGGCTGGATCCGGGCCTTTCGCTCACCGGCCTCCGATGTGGCCGTCGCCGCCGTCTACGAGTTCGCCGACGCGGCGGAAGCCGAGTTCTATCTCGAGGATGGGCTGATCACGATCGGCGGCTACGGCGGGCAGTTCTTCGACGTCGCCGAACTGCCTGATATCCGGGGCTTTCAGCAGGACGTGGTCGACGACGGCGAGACCGTCCGCACGCTCGGCGGTGCGTTCCATCGCGACAACCGATGGTTTCTCCTGTACGTCGTGGGCTCACCGGAGACGGTGACCCCCGACGTGCTGATTCCGGCACTTCGGTCCTGGCGGAACGATCTGGGTCTCTGACCGCGTCCGACGCCGGCTCTACTCCGATGCCGGCTGGAGTAGCGAGAACGATCCACCGGCGGGGTCGTGGGCGACGGCGATGTGGCCGACCCCCGGAGCCTCGAACGGCTCCTGCACGACCTGGCCACCCGCTGCCTTGACGGCCTCCAGCGTTGCGTTGATGTCGGACACCGTGAAGTACACCATCCAGTGATTCGGGACCTGCTCGGGCATCCCGGGCGGCATCGTCATCAGACCTCCGAGGCCGTTGTTCGCGCCTCCCTTGATGACGTGGTAGATACCGCCGGGACCCGTCTCCATGGCCTCGTACTCCCAGCCGAAGACCTCGCTGTAGAAGGCCTTGGCCGTCTCGATGTCGCGGCTGAGCAGCTCGTTCCACGACCAGGTGTTCGCCTCGTTGGCGAGGTCGGCCCCCTTGTGCTCTTCGGGCTGCCACACCGAAAAAGCGGCACCGGTCGGATCGGCGAAGATGGCCATGTGGCCGGCGTCCATGACCTGCATGGGTGGCATCATCACCGTGCCCCCTGCCCCGGTGACCGCGGCCGCGGTGGCGGCGACATCGTCGGAGGCGATGTAGGTGTTCCAGATGGCGGGCATGCCCTCCATGCCGGGAGTCTGACCGCCGAGCCCGGCGACGACGTGGTCGCCCTGCTTGAACTGGGTGTAGATGCGGTTGCCGTCGTCGTCGAACTCGTCGTGGGAGTCCCAGCCGAAAACGGCGCTGTAGAAGGATTTGGAGGCGTCGACGTCAGGAGACATGAGGTCGATCCAGCACGGCGTGCCGGCGGGATAGGAATCGAAAACTGGCATGGTTGAAGCCCCTTCGTGTCGTCAGCGTTTCCCGCGGGTTCCCGTCCTGCGGAGTGCGCTGTCAGCCTACTCGAGGCCATGACGGCTTGTTCACCACGACCGTGTCCTCGCCCCGGTCGATGCTGCCATCGACCCGGCGCGTTCCGCGAGCGCGGCCGCGCCGCGCCCGCGGAACGATCACATGTCGATCGACTGGGAGATCTGCACCGTGTGCCCGTCGTTCAGCACCGGGCATCTCCTGGCGATTGCCGTCGCCGCCTCCATGTCGTCGGCCTTGATGATCGTGTAGCCGGTGAGGGACGCGGGATTGGAGGAGGTCGAACCGTCGGGTCCGATCGATGTCGTTTCGCCGAACGGCGCGCCGCCGTCGACCAGCGAGTCACCCATCGATCCGTACCAGGCGGCCCATTCCTCCATCACCGCCTCCACGGCGGCCGGGTCCTCCGGCATCGAGCTCTCCCCGTGGTAGGTCAAAACATAGTTGGGCATGTCGGCATCCTTTCCTTGTCGCAGGCTTCGCAGCCCGTCTCTCACCTGGAACGACGAACAGGGTTCGACGAAATGGACAGGGTGCCGGGATCTTTTTGATTCTCATGTCGCCGCCCGCTCACCCCGGCCGCGTGAGCCTCGCGACCACCAACCCCAACAACAAAACGAAAGCCCGAACCCCTGATAGGTTCGGGCTTTGCGGATGTCGCGAGACATCAATCACGTGCGCGAGGAGGGACTTGAACCCTCACGTCCTTTCGGACACAGGAACCTGAATCCTGCGCGTCTGCCAATTCCGCCACTCGCGCGAGTGACTTCAGCGTGGTGCTGTGAGTACCGCTGCATCGTAGCGCGGATTCCGGAGCCAGCCATCACATATTTCCGCCGAGCGGACTACCGTAGACGGTTATGGTTCTGAAAAGTTTTGAGGACCGTCTCGAACGGATCGTGGAGGGCGTTTTCTCCCGGTCGTTCAAGAGCGGTCTTCAGCCGGTGGAGATCGGTCGGCGGCTGATCAGGGAGATGGACGCCAGCCGAACCGTGGACGTCAGTGGTCGGGCCCTCGCGCCGAACCGGTTCGTCATCCGCATGTCGGAAGAAGACCACGAGCGATTCCTCTCGGTACAGCGCTCGCTCATCGCCGAGCTCGCCGCCACCGTGCGCGGCTATGCCGCCCAGGAAAACCTGAGCTTCCTCGGCCGGGTCTCCGTCGAACTGCAGTCCGACCCGTCCCTTCGGGTCGGACTGTTCCGCCTGCACCCCTCCTACGACGAACGCCTGCCCGAGGTCGAACCCGACGGCTGGCTGGAGGGCCCCGACGGGGCGCGCTACCAGTTGAAGAACGGCGTGATGACGATCGGGCGGTTGTCCACGGGTGACATCGTTTTGAACGACCAGAATGTCTCCCGTCGCCATGCCGAACTGCACCCGGTTGGCGACACCTATCAACTGGTCGACCTCGGATCGACCAACGGGTGCAAGGTAAATGGACAGCGGATCGAGCGGCACGTGCTCGTCGATGGCGACGAGATAACGTTGGGCCCGATCAAACTACGGTTCCGCCGCCCGTAACGTGCCGTCAAATACTCAGTAGTCTCTAATTTGTGTCTGACGCTCTCCTCACGCTCTTGAAGTGGTGCCTGCTAGCATTGGTCTACCTCTTCTTCTTCCGCGTGCTGCAGGCCACGTGGTTCGGTTCCACCACGAACGTCACCGTTCGTACCGAGGCCAAACCGCAGTCGGGGCGCCGCCAACGAATGCAGGAAGCGGTGCCAACGACGGCCAGCCACCTTGTGGTGCTCGAACCTCCTCATCTGGCGGGCCGACAGTATTCGATTTCGGGGGACATAACCATTGGACGAGCGGCCGGCTGCCAGATCAGCCTGGACGACACATACATATCCCAGCTCCACGCACGGGTCTCGCCGAGCGGCTCCGGCATGCTGATCGAGGATCTCGGTTCCACCAACGGCACCTACGTCAACCGCGAGCGGGTCACGGCGCCGGTGATCGGCAGAGCGGGCGATCTCGTGCAGCTGGGTGGCATTGTCATGGAAATTCACCCATGAGGGCGGCGACCGTTGATTCGTCGTCGCACCACCGGAGCGGAGCCGCCGTATGAGGCTTTGGGGCGGGACCGCGTCGCATGTCGGCAACGTGCGCGAGGTCAACCAGGATCGGGTGTACTTCCGCGGCTCCGTGGCTGCGCTGGCCGACGGGATGGGTGGCCACCAGGGCGGCGAGCGGGCGGCTGAACTGGCCATCGGCGAATTTCGGATCGTCCGTGCCCAGCTGTCCCAGGCCGAGTTGGTCGATGTGGTCGAGGAGGCCAACCGTCAGGTCCACCACCAAGCCACCGATCCGAGTCTGCGGGGCATGGGCACGACCATGGTCGCCCTTGGACTGCACCCCGACAACATGATCACCGTCGCCAACGTCGGCGACAGCCGCGCCTACTGGCTTCGGGGCGACTACCTGGCCCAGATCACCGAGGACCACAGCTTCGTCGAGGACCTGGTGCGGCAGGGGCGCCTGTCGCCCGAGGAAGCCACGGTGCATCCCCAGCGCAACATCCTCACGCGGGCGCTCGGTATCGCCGATGAGGTCATCGTGGACCGATTCGACATCGACCCGAAGGTCGGCGACCGATTCCTCCTCTGCTCCGACGGATTGTTCAACGAGGTCTCCATCGACGAGATCACGCGGATCCTGCTTGACGTCGAGAGTCCGGCCGACGCCGCCAATGCCCTGGTCGCCGCCGCGCTCGACACACCGTGTCGTGACAATGTGACCGTCGCCGTGGTCGACGTGGTCGACGACGATCACCCGGCCGTGGTCGGCATGACCGATATGGGCATCGATCTCACCCCTCCGGAGAAGATCACCGATCAGCTGCCGATCGTCGGCGGCTCCGTGGTCCAGATCACCGACCGGCCGGACGACGGTCGCAGCGAGAACGGCAACAACCCTCATCCCCCATCGCTGGCGGACAAAACCGGCGAGTCACGCGACGGTGTGTCCTCCCGATCCCGGTCGACCGATGACACCCTCGAGCTGCGCCGCGTCGCCAAAGCGACTGGCGGTGACGGCGTCTCCGCCGATGAACGAATCATCGACGACCCGGTCCGCCGGCGCGGCCGCAGCCGGGTCCTGTGGTCGTTCCTCGGTCTCCTGGCCGCAGTCGCCATGCTGGTCGGCGGCTACATCGGACTGACCCGCTACCACAACTCCGTCTTTCACGTCGCGGTCGACGACAGCGGCGAGCTGGTCATCAACCGGGGTCGGGCCGGTGGTCTCCTCTGGCTGGAGGCCACGGAAGTCGAGCGGTCCGAACGCTTCTTCGACGATCTGACCGACGCCTCGCAGACCACGGTGGACTCGTGGGGCTCATTCACCTCGCTGAAAGACGCCCAACTGGCCGTCGACAATCTCGAGACCCAGGAGGGTGAAGGCGGGACGCCGGCGAGCGACGTTACCGAACCACCGGAGGGCGGTACGACGGGCCAAGACGGGTGACCCTCTCGTGAGCGCCGTGCCATCCCGCACACAGCCCGAAGCCGGCGACGTTTGCCGAAGGCAAACCCGGTCGGGTCCCGCAGTGCGGCACCGGCGGTAGGCCATGCGTGCCAGAAACCTCGAGCTGGGACTGCTGATCCTGGCCACCCTGATCACCGGAGTCGGCTACGTGACGGTGTTCACGAGCCAGGCCACCGAGGAAGTGCTCAGCGACGTCACATTCGATCTGCAGGGGCCGGTGGCCGCCTTCCTGGCCGTGGTGCTGGCCCTGCTCGTCGGCACCCATATCGTGATCCGCATGGTCACGCCGTTCGCCGACGGCATGCTGTTCCCCAGCGCGGCCATGCTCAACGGACTGGGTTTCGTCATGATCACCCGGCTCGACGAGGGCCTGGCCGACAGCCAGTCGGCGTGGATCTTCCTCGGTCTCGGGGCCTTCTGCCTCGTGATCGTCCTGTTGCGTGATCCTCGCAAGCTCGAGCGATACCGCTACTCGCTCGCCGTGCTGGGTGTCGGACTGCTGCTGTTGCCCCTGGTGCCGGGTCTTGGGGCCACGATCAACGGGGCCCGAATCTGGTTGCGGGTCGGCCCGTTCTCGATCCAGCCCGGCGAGTTCGCCAAGATCGTGCTGGCCGCGTTCCTGGCCGGCTACCTGGTCGACAAGCGGGAACTGCTCACGCTGACCGGCAATCGAATCGGGCCGCTGCATGTGCCCGCGGTGCGCCACTTCGGTCCGCTCCTGCTGGCCTGGGGTGTCGCTCTGATGGTGATGATCGCCCAGCGGGATCTCGGCTCGTCGCTCCTGTTCTTCACACTGTTCCTGGTGATGATCTACGTGGCGACCTCCCGGGCCGCCTACGTGTTTCTGGGCCTGTTCATGTTCTCGATCGGCGCGGTGGTGGCCTGGCGGCTGTTCGGCCATGTCCAGAACCGCGTCGACATCTGGCTTGATCCCTTCGTCGACGCCAAGGGCCGCGGTTTCCAGATCGCCGAGGCCGCGTTCGCGTTGGCCGACGGTGGTGTGACCGGGACCGGGCTCGGTCAGGGCACGCCCAAGAAGATCCCCTACGCGGCCACCGACATGATCTTCGCCGCGTTCGGTGAGGAGCTCGGTCTCCTGGGCGCCACGGCGATCCTCGTCACCTTCATGTTCTTCGTGGCCTCCGGATTCCGGGTGGCCACCAATGCCCGTTCCCCGTTCGAGAAGCTTTTGGCGGCCGGGCTTACCTCGTTGCTCGGCTTCCAGGCGTTCATCATCATCGGCGGCGTCCTTCGCGTGTTGCCGTTGACGGGTGTGACGCTGCCGTTCGTCTCCTACGGCGGCTCGTCGCTCATCTCGAACTACATCATCCTCGGCATCCTGGTACGGATCTCCCACAATTCCGTCATCCAGGCCGCAGCCGAACAGGAGGCCAACGCCCACAGCGCCGACGGTATTCGGGTCGGGCAGGAGGCTCGGGCCGACTGGCAGGCGGTGGGGAGGTGATCACATGAACCGGCCACTCAAGCACGTGATCGCCGTCCTGCTGGGCTGCTTCACGATCCTGTTCGTGCAACTCAATCGGGTTCAGGTCTTCGACGCTGCTGCACTCGAGGTCAACCCGGCCAACACCAGGACCATCCAACGCGACTTCAACCGCCCCCGGGGCATCATCTCCACCGCGGACGGTGTCGTGGTGGCTGCATCGGAGGATACGCCGGGCGGTATCTTCGATCGCCAGCGCACGTACCCGCAGGGCGACCTCTACGCTCACGTCGTCGGCTACCACTCGTTCACGTTCGGCGCCGACGGCGTGGAGCGAACCTACAACGACGCGCTCGTCGGCCGCACCGCCTCCCAGGAGCTGTCGGGGCTGACCGACCTGCTGGAGGGCCGCAACCCGGTCGGCAATGTCGTGTTGACGATCGACGACGACCTGCAGCGGGTGGCCCGCAACCAGCTCGGCGAGCGAGAGGGTTCGGTCGTGGCCATCGACCCGCGCACCGGTGCGGTGCTGGCGATGTGGAGCTGGCCGTCGTATGACCCGAATCTTCTGGCGGCCAACAGCGGCACCGCCGCCAACGAGGCCTGGACCCGCCTGGTCGAGGCCGACGGCAATCCGCTTCGCCCCCGGGCCTACCGAGACATCGAGTTCCCCGGTTCGACGTTCAAGCTGGTCACCGCGGCCGCGGCGCTCGAAACGAGAGCGGCCACCATGACCGATCCCGAGTTCGAGGTGACCGACGCCTACACGCCCCCGCTCACCGAACGGCCGCTCACCAACTTCGGGGGCAGCACCTGCGGGGGCAACCTGACCGAGCTGATCGTGGTTTCCTGCAACACCGGTTTCGGCAAGCTGGCAGCGGAGTTCGTCGGCCCCGGCCCGATGGTGGATCAGGCCCAGCGTTTCGGTTTCAACGCCGCCCCGCCATTCGATCTGCCCAATCCTGCCGAGAGCATCTTCCCGACCGACTACGGGTCGCTTGTCTCGAACCCGTCGGACCTGATTCCGGCCGGGGTCTACGAGAACACCCCGGCGCTGGCCCAAGCCGCCATCGGTCAGTTCGAGGTGCAGTCCACCCCGCTGCAGATGGCGCTCGTGGTCTCCGCGGTGGCCAACGGCGGTTCGGTCCCGACGCCGCACGTCGTCGACCGGATCGAGGATTCGGTGACGCTCAACGTCGTGAGCGACAACAACCCCGGATCGTGGCAACGGGCCCTGTCGGAGTCCAACGCGGCCGAGCTGGCCGGAGCCATGGTCCAGGTCGTCGAACGGGGGACCGCCCGGTCGGTTGCGGTTCCCGGGGTGGTGGTTGGAGCGAAAACCGGTACCGCCCAGCTGGGCACCGATCCGCCCGCCTCCCACGCTTGGATCGTGGCCTTCGCCGGTCGACCCGACGGCCCCCCGGAGATCGCGGTGGCCGTGCTGGTGGAGGGCCAAGCGGGCAGTCGAGACCAGACCGGCGGAGGGGTGGCCGGTCCGATCGCTCGTTCAGTTCTGGAACAATTTTTCCGGTAGCCCGACGGATGAACACCGCTTGGGCCCCCGACTCGTTACCATTGAGATGCTGTGACTAGTACTTCAGCCGCCCGTCCCGTCCTGAACGGACGTTACGAACTGCACCGCCGGATAGCCCGGGGTGGCATGGCCGACGTGTTTCTGGCCAAGGACCAGTTGCTCGACCGGCCCGTTGCCGTCAAGGTTCTGTTCCCCCAGTACGCCTCCGAACCGACCTTCGTGGCTCGGTTCCGCCGCGAGGCCCAGGCGGCCGCGAACCTGAATCACCCGAGCATCGTGTCGGTCTACGACTGGGGCGAGCACGAGGGCACCTACTTCATCGTCATGGAGTACGTCGAGGGCCGCACCTTGGCCGACATCATCGCCGCCGAAGGTCCGCTGAGTCCCCACCGGGCATCGGGGATCGCCATTGATGTGGCCGTCGCGCTCGGTTTCGCCCATCGCAACGGCACCGTCCACCGCGATGTCAAACCCGGCAACATCATGATCACGCAAGCCGGCCAGGTGAAGGTGGCCGATTTCGGTATCGCCCGCGCGTTCGGTGGCGGAGACGATGAGCTGACCCAGACCGGTTCGGTCATGGGTACAGCCACGTACTTCTCGCCGGAGCAGGCTCAAGGCAAGACGGTCGATCCTCGTAGCGATCTGTACTCGCTCGGAGTCGTCCTGTTCGAGATGACGGTCGGCGAGCCCCCGTTCGTTGGCAACACGCCGGTGGCCATCGCCTACAAACACGTGCAGGAGCCGGCTCCCCGTGCTCTCTCGAGGAACCCGAATCTACCCCGCGACCTCGACGCGGTCATCGGCCGCCTCCTGCAGAAGAACCCGGCCGACCGCTACCCGGCCGCCGAGGAGCTGCGAGCGGATCTCCGCCGGTTCCAGGAGGGTCAACCGCTCGCCGGCCACGTGGCCAACGCCCCGATGACGGCGCCCACCCAGGCCTTCGACCCGATGGTGTCGGATGCGACCATGGCGATGCCCATAGGCGCAAACACGGCGGCGATGCCGGTCCGCAACCCCGAGACCGGCTCGTCCCGGGCGGTGATCGACACCACCCGGGCGGTCCCCGCCTCTGCGGCCCGGGCGCAGGACGAACCGGTCGAGGAATACTACGAACCGCCCAGCCGAACCGGCGTGTTCGTCGTGATGCTGGCCATCCTGCTGGTCGGCCTGGTCGGTCTGATCTGGTACATCACCAATCAGATCGGCGCCGCCGATGATGGGTCCGAGCTTGCCGAAGACGTCGTCCTGGCGGTCGTGCCGTTCGTCGAAGGTGAGAGCGAGAACGCAGCCAGGAACACACTGGCCGAAGCCGGCTTCCGTAACGTCGACGTGCAGTACGAGCTGAACGAGGATGTCGAGCCCGGTTTCGTCATCAGTCAGGATCCGGCCGGCAACACCGACTACGACGTCACGCAGACGGTCACGATCGTGGTGAGTCAAACCCCGGAACAGGTCATGGTGCCGATGTTGACGGGCCTCGATCTCGCCGAGGCCCAGCGGCAGCTGACCGAGTTGGGCCTGACGTTCGACCTCGAGCGCGAACCGAGCGATGAATTCGACCTCGACCAGGTGATCCGGACCGACCCGGAGGCCGGGGAACTCGTCAACACCAACTCGCAGGTCAAGCTGATCGTGTCGCAGGGGCCGGCCCAGATCGAGATGCCCGATCTTCGGGGTCTGACCGAGCCGCAGGCCAGTGGTCTGCTGGCGAGTGAGGGCTTCACCAACTTCACCTTCGAACCTCGCGGCTCGGCCACGGTCGAGGCGGGACGGATCATCGAGACGCAGCCGGCGCCGGGCCAGCTGACGTCACCCGACCAGGCGATCAAGATCATCGTCTCGGCCGGTCCCCAGCAGGTCCAGATTCCCAACCTGGCCGGTAAGGACCAGGCCACGGCCGAGAAGGCTCTGAGAGACATCGAGCTGATACCCGAGTTCCAGCAGGTCGACCTTTCGCCGGGTGATCCCAAGATCGGGTTGGTGATCGACACGAACCCGGGCGCCGGCCAGGTGACGCAACAGGGTCAGACGGTGATCGTCCGAATCGGTCGACAGTCGCAGGAGACCACGACGACCACGTCGTCGACCACGACAACGCAGCCGACCACAACGGCGACCACCGCAACAACCGCGTCTTCGTCGAGCACCACCGAGGGCGACGGCTGATCGACGCCGCGGGGGACAACCAGGGGGAGTAGAACCGTGCCCGAACCGATCAAGCTTGGCCTTTTGGCCGCGTCCCGAATCGCCACCCAGGCCGTGGTCCAGCCGGCGGCCCAGGTCGACGGTGTGGACATTGCGGCGGTGGCCGCCCGTTCCGCCGACCGCGCCGCCGAAGCCGCAGCGGCGTGGGGAGCGGAGCGCTCGTTCGGTTCGTATCGGGAGCTGATCGAATCCGACGTCGACGCCATCTACATCGGCACGCCCGCCGCCCTGCATCGACCGTGGGCGGTGGCGGCGCTCGAAGCGGGCAAGCACCTGCTCTGCGAGAAGCCGCTGGCTTCGAACGCCGGCGACGCGGCCGTCATCGCCGCGGCGGCCGAGACCGCCGCCGCCAACGGTGTCGTGGCCATGGAGGCGTTCCACTGGCGTTACCACCCGTTCACCGAACAGATTCGCTCGGCCCTGGTTTCGGGTGAGCTCGGCAACGTGTCGCGGGTGCTCACCCGGTTCGACATCGAGGACGGTCGCATTCCCCGCAGCGACATCCGGTGGGATCTGTCGATCGGCGGCGGTGCCCTGATGGACCTCGGTTGCTACAACGTGCAGTGGATGCGATTCGTGGGTGAGGTCTTGGGCATCGGGGAGCCGGAGGTCAGCTCGGCGTCGGCCGTTTGCCCGGTGGAGGGCGTTGACGGTGCGATGGAGGCGGAGCTGGCATGGTCGGGTGGCGCCGTCACCGGTCATCTCGCCACGTCGATGATCGCCGACTTCAGCGACGAGAATCCTGACGATGTGGTCGGTGGGCATATCACGCATCTGGTCGTTCACGGTGACCGGGGCACGCTCAAGGCCACGAATCCCCTGGCTCCACATCACGGCGCCGCCCTGGTGGTGGCGACCGACGACGGTCAGCGGTTCGAGCAGGCTTCGCCGTCGAGCACGTACTACCACCAGATGGTGGCGTTTCGCGCCGCCATCAACGACGGCAAGCCCTTCCCGACCACGATCGCGGATGGCGTGCGCAACATGGCCGTGATCGACGCGTGCTACCGGGCTGCGGGACTCGAACCCCGCCCCGCGGCCTCCGATTCCTAGGTTCCGCCCGCCAATCCGTTCAAACGGCCGTGGCTCACCGTGGCGGTGGGACGGGCTCGCGGTCGGCTGTGGGCCGGTGCTGTGCCGTCAGGCGATCGAGGCCGACGGGGAAACGCCCGCCGGTAGCTTCACCCCGAGCCAGTTGGCGATCATCTGTTTCCCCCCGACGGTGAGCACCGACTCGGGGTGGAATTGCACGCCCTCGACGCGGAATTCCCGATGACGGAGGCCCATGATCAGGCCGCTGTCGGTCTCGGCGGTGACGTCGAGCTCGGCCGGGAGGTCATCTCGTTCCACGATGAGCGAGTGGTAGCGGGTCGCCTCCAGCGGCGATGGCAGGCCCGCGAACACACCGCTGCCGGTGTGGCGAATGAACGACGTCTTGCCGTGCATCAGTTCGGGAGCACGCTCGACCGTGCCGCCGTAGACCTGGCCGATGCACTGGTGTCCGAGGCACACGCCGAGCACGGGTCGAATCGGTGCGAAGTGGCGAATCGTGTCATTGGAGACACCGGCATCCTCGGGCCGCCCCGGACCGGGGGAAATGAGTACGGCGTCCGGATTCAACCCGGTCAGCTCGTCGACGGTGGCGGCGTTGTTGCGGACCACGATCGGTTCCGCTCCGAGTTCGCCGATGTACTGCACCAGGATGTACACGAAGGAATCGAAGTTGTCGATGACGAGAACGCGCTGGGTCACGGCGCTCAGGGTACTACCCTTGAAGCCGTGGTTCGTCAAGATAAATCCAAGACCGGTCGTGTTACGCCGAAGGGTACGGTGCCCCAGGGGCCAAGGCCCGGGCCGACGGCAACGAACGTGCCCCGCGCCGGGGTCGACGTCGACAAGCCGTCGTCGATCTTCGTGCCGATCGTCATGTTCGGCACCTTCATCGCGGGCATCGGTATCATCCTGTTCAACTACCTGCCTCACGGTCTGTTCGGCATGCCGAGCAACTGGTATTTACTGGGCGGCCTCGGGCTGATTCTCGTCGGCATCGTTGCGGCCACGCAGTACCGATAGCCATCTCGCTGAGCGACGATCCGTAGGCGGCGAAACTTATCCACAGGATGTTGATACTTCAACATGGAGCCCGTTTCCCCTACGGATTCAGCCGATCTTGCTCCTCCGCCGCCTGTGGAAAACGAGGTCCACACCACACATTTACCCACAGTCTGTGGATCTGATGCCACAGGCTTCTGGGCGCAGACGTCAGGATTGAGCTACTTCAGTTTCGGCCGCTCGATCCGGTGTTGCATGTTGTCGGTTCGCTAGGAGGGCAGCACGCCCAGCAGGCGAAGCGAGTAGCCGCCGATGACGAGCCAGAACCACTTCGTGTAGCCGCTGTCGCCGAGGCGACCGTTGAACCGGTAGCCCAGCATGGTGCCACCGATCATGAGCGGGATCATGGCCGCAGCGATCCCGAGCTGGCGTCCGCCGAGGAGTCCCGCGCCGGCGAACGTGAGTGTCTTCGTCACGTCACCGGCAAGTGAGGCCAAGGTGGCCGCACCGACGGTGAAGCGACGATCGAGGCCCAGTCCCCGCACGGCCACACCCTTGAGCGGCCCGCTCGTGCCGGAGAATCCCGACGTGATGCCGGCCGCGCCGGCCAGCAGCGGAGCACCCACCTGTCGCTCCGACGAGCCCGACACCGCCTCCACCACCAGGCTGGCGGCCAGGGACGCCAACACCGCCGTGATCACCCACGACTCGGGGGCCCTGGCCAGCAGCGTCGCTCCGAGGTACGCGCCGATCATCGTCGGAACGACCACGATCAACGACTTTCGGATGGGCAGCGTCCGACGGTAGGCCACCACCTTGGCCACGTTGTTCGCCGCCAACAGGAGCGCAGCCATGACCACGCCCTCCTTCGGCCCGAGAAGCACCATCAACGAGGGCACCAGGAGGAGGGATCCGCCAAGTCCGGCGCTGGCCGAGATGGCAAACGCGCCTACCCCGGCGGCGATCAGGAAGAGCAGTTCGGAGACGATCATCAGAACAGGATCGCGGAGGGAACCGCTCGGTGCCAAGTCGGTGCGACGCCGGCTGCTGTCACAGCATGTCGTCAGCGGTGGCCGTGAGCTCCATCTCCTCGGTGCAGTGGCGAGGAGCATCGGGGATTTCGTCGTTGGCCAGCGTCATCCGAATCTCGGTTCCGCACACGCCGCAGCGATACTTGAGCCGAACCCGCCGCAGCTCACCTTCCGGTGGTGCCTCCGGGATCGGTCGGGCGAACGCGCCGAGAACGGCGAAGCCCAGTCGCATCATGGCGTACATCGCGATCGATGCGATGATCACCCGGATCGGCGAGAACCCGGCGACGAGCAGCCCGACGGCGATGACCACAACCACGCCGACGAGGACACGATGGCGACGCCGCTGTACCTTCTCGTCGCGGGCCTTGGCGGTGGAGGCCACCGGCGTGTCGTCAGCGTCGATGCGATCGGGCACATCGGTTACCGGTTCGAAATCGGACACGGTTCCAGCTTATCGACCGGGCCGGCCTCTGATCTAGAGTTGGCGCAGCACCAGGAGGTATCCCGATGACCGAAGCAGCCACACCCACGGAACCGTCGCACGGCGGACGGCTGGCCGCTCGAGCTTTGAAGGCGGCCGGCGTGGAGTGTGTTTTCACCTTGTCCGGTGGTCACGTCATGGGGATCTACGACGGTTGTCTCGACGAGGGCATCAAGGTCGTCGACGTCCGCCACGAGCAGGCCGCGGTTCACGCCGCCGACGCCTGGGCCCGCCTCAATCCCGGCCGGGTCGGGGTTGCGATTCTCACCGCCGGCCCCGGTGTCACCGACGGCGTCACGGGTGTGGCCAACGCCTGGCGGGCCAACTCGCCGATCCTGGTGATCGGCGGTCAGGGCCCGTTCAACAACCTCCGCCGGGGCTCCCTGCAGGAGATGGATCACGTGTCGGTCATGAAGCCGATCACCAAGTGGGCCGATGCCTGCTATCAGACCGAGCGCATCGCCGAGTACGTCGAGCTGGCGGTTCGTCATGCGCTCAGTGGTGTGCCCGGCCCGTCGTTCCTGGAGATCCCGATGGACACACTCCACGCTCCGATCGACCTCGCCGCCGTGCCCATGCCCCGGTTCCGTGACTACCGGGTCGCCGCCGCCGCTCCGATGGCTCAGCTCGACGAGGCCGCCGCCATCATCGCCGCCGCCGAGCGTCCGATGCTGATGGCGGGCACCGCCTTGAAATGGTCCGAAGGGGGATCGGCACTCCGGGGATTCGTCGAGGGCACCGGCGTCCCGTGCTACACCAACGGCATGGGTCGGGGCATGCTGCCGATGAGCCATCCCCAGTTTCACAACCGGAGCCGCAAACAGGCGTTGGGTGAGGCCGACGTCGTGGTCCTGGCCGGCACTCCGCTCGACTTCCGGATGCGGTTCGGTGGCTCGATCGGAGCCGACACGAAGATCGTGCAGCTCGATCTCGACGAAACCCTCATCGGTCAGAACCGCTCGGCCGACGTCGGCCTCGTCGGCAACCTGGGTGAGAACCTGGCGGCCCTGACGACGCTGCTGGCCGAGCGGAAGTACACGGCGCCCGAGATGTGGACGGCCGGTCTGCGGGCGGCGGAAGAGGAAGCCGAGGCGGCGCTGGCGTCCCAACTCGATTCCGACGAGGTGCCGATCGACCCGCTCCGGCTGTGCGCCGGGATCGCGGAGTTCGTGGCCTCCGATCCGACCATGATCGTGATCGGCGACGGCGGCGACATCGTCGCCCAGGCGTCCAAGGTCCTGAAGGTCCCGGAGCAGGGGGCCTGGATGGACCCCGGTCCCCTCGGCACCCTTGGGGTCGGCATGCCCTTTGCCCTGGCCGCCCAGCTCAGCCACCCCGAACAGCGGGTGCTGATCATCTACGGAGACGGGTCGTTCGGGCTCAACGGCTTCGAGTACGACACCGCGGTCCGCTTCGGGCTGCCGATCGTCGGGATCGTCGGCAACGACGGGGCGTGGGGCCAGATGATGCGTCCGCAGGCCATGCTCTACGGCTCCGATCGACTGGTGGCCACCGAGCTTGCCTACACCCGCTACGACCTGGTCGTCGGCGCCCTCGGTGGCCACGGCGAACACGTCACCCGGCCCGATGACATCGGTCCCGCCCTCCAGCGGGCCTTCGACTCGGGGAAACCGGCGCTGGTCAACGTCGAGATGCGCAGAGACGTCGACGGCATGAAGGGCTCCACCTACGTCTGAGTACGACGGGACGGAGCCCGTCGCCTCGAGTTTGCGTTCGCAAACTCCTGCGATGTGCCGGGGTGCCCTGGAGATCGATTGTTCGGCCTGACGAGCTGTCGGTGCGAAGGGGTCAGGTCCGCTGGTAGCGGCCGGGTTCCACCTCGACCGCCTCACCCCGCTCGAGCATGCGGGCGACGTGCAGTTCGGCCGTGCGATGCTCGACCGATTGCAGGAACACGTGCTCGACGTGGGGCCGGTAGACGAAGCGGTGGGCCACCATCTCATCGAGGGAATGGGGCTCGGCCAGGAAGTCGAGCATGCGTTCGTGCCGGGCGCCGATCACCCCATGGAACCTGTCGACCATCTCCACGAACGTTTCCCGGCTCTCGATGATCCCCTTGTGGTGGAAGGTCACGTACCAGTCGGCCTCGACGTCCCGGACCAGCCGCAGTGACTCGTCGAACTGGTCGAGGTCCGACCATGCATCGCCGTAGTAGGGGCCGAAGCCGGTGAGATCGATGTCGGAGAGGAAGAAGACGTTGCCGATCCGGAAGCCGCTGTGGCCCCTGGTGTGGCCGGGTAGGTGCATCGCCTCGACCGACACGCCTCCGAGGTCGAAGACGTGACCGTCACCGAACCCCTGGGCGTCGTCTCGGGCGGTGTAGAAGAACTCCTCCTGCACCTGGGCGGTGAAGTCGGTTCGGGCCTGCCCGGTCAGCCCGTACACGTCCATCAGACCCTCGATCGATCGGGCCGCGGGGAGGTCGTCGTGGTGGATATGGAGCCGGGATTCGGCGAAGAGCCCGTTGCCCGGCATGTGGTCCTCGTGGCCGTGGGAGTTGATGACGGCGTCGACGGCGACCGGTGCGCCGCCCCGGTTGACCACCGTGATCGACGGGTCGATGAGGGCCACCTCGGCCGACCCCTCGACCAGCACCGAGTTGCCCGCCGGATAGGCGCCGTTGTCGGCGCCCCGCAGCACGCTGACGCTGGGGGTCAGCCGGATCTGTTCGTCGTCCCAGGAAACAATCGTGGCCGTCTTCACCCATCCAACGGTAGCGGCGGTCCGAGTGGACGACGGAACCGTCGAACCTTCGAGCCGGTCGCCGGCTGGCCCTCCGGTCGGTCCCTGATACGGTTGGAAGAGCGACCACCACCCCCGAATCCGTCGACCGCATTCCTGATGACGAGACCCCAGGCGCCACCGTGAAAGGGAACCGATGACCCAAGAACCCGGCGGGCGATCCGAACTGACCTGGTACGACATGCCGGACCTCCGGAGGCCCCTGCTGCTGATCGCATTCGAGGGTTTGTTCGACGCCGCCTCCGCAGCGTCGTCGGCGCTCGAGTGGATCCGGCAGCGGGGCGACTCCACCGAGATCGCCATGATCGATCCCGAGAACTTCTTCAACTTCACCGAAGCCCGCCCGTCGGTTCGCTTCGACAAGTCGGGGGACCGGGTCATCGATTGGCCGGTCAACGAGGTCTACTCGGTCGGCACGGATTCCGGTCGGGACCTGGTTGTGCTCACCGGGGTCGAACCCCACCTGCGGTGGTCGTCGTTCGCCCACCACGTCGTGGAGGTGGCCCGGCGGACCAGAGCCGAGATGGTGGTGACCGTCGGCTCCTTCGTGGGCATGGTGCCGCACACCCGACCGTTCGCCGTGACCGGCAGTGCGGCCCACCCCGAGCTGGTCCGCCGCCTGAACCTGACCCCGCCCACCTACCAGGGGCCGACAGGGCTGATCGGCGTGATCGTGGAGCAGATGGAGCGGGCCAACATTCCGGCGATCTCGCTGCGGGTGGAAGTGCCACACTACGTGCCCGGTGCTCCCAATCCCAAGGCAACCCGCGCCCTGCTTCGCCGTCTCGAGCAGACGACCGGTGTCAGCACCGGCTACGAAGATCTGGACAGCGAGGTCACCGACTGGTTGCAGCGGGTCGATCAGGCGGTCGCGGCCGACGCCGACAGTAGAGAGTACGTCGAACGCCTGGAGGAACAGGCCGACTCCAATGAGGAGCTGCTTCCCTCGGGCGACGACCTGGCCGGCGAGCTCGAGGCGTTTCTGCGTGAGCAACAGAGTTCCGACGGGGACGAGAGTCAGGCCGGTTAGTCGATCAGGGTTGACGAGGCGCCGACGTTGAACCCGGACGGTCTGCGAGCGACAGCTACCGGGATCTGATCGCCTTCGGGCCGCGCAGCACCCGGGCGGGAAGGGTGAGGACGGCCCGAACGAGATCGAGGGCGGCCCCCACCGAGATCCCGATGAGGCGGAAGGGCAGGCTCAGCAGCCAGACGAGTGGGTAGAGGATCAGCGCCAGCAACGCCAGCGGCCATGCCACCACGAGCAGTATCAGCCAGAGCAGGAATGTGAACACAGGTCTCCTCTCAACGATCCGTTCGAGAAGGCGTCGTCGGACGGTTGCCTCGACGCCTCTTTGCGGGTGGTCGAGCGAACTCGCGCTTCACTCTAGGAACGAGGGACGACGCGGCGTAGAGTCCGAAGTCCTCCGGCCGGGCAACGAGACGTCGAATCCGTGTCGATACAGCCAACACGGAAGGACGACGATCTCCAGAGCCCACCAGGGATGTGCAGGACCGCCCCGGTCCCTCTGGTGTCGTTAGCCGTGGTCCTCGAGTTCGGTCACCCCCTCGAGCGAGGCGGCCAGCTCGGTCGCCGTCGAGGCATTCGGGGAGACCGAGTCCAAGCCGGCGAGGTAGAAGTAGCCAGGATCAAGTCGTGTCGTCGGTTCGACCCTCACTGTAGGACCCGCCGGGCTTTGTGTGATGGCTGCCCAGGGTGGTGTAGGTGGCGGGTAGGTGCATGAACTTGGAGTAGGTGCGAATGGTCCAGGCCACCGGACCGCGGAAGTAGTAAACCTCCGGAGCGGCGATCTGGTCGATGTCGTTCTTGTATCGGGCTGCGGTGCCCTTGGTGAGGTGGAATTTGAGTACATCGCTATCGACGAAGGTCTCGTGTATGACGAGCGCATCCTCGCCCGACACCTGGTAGGCCTCGAACCGGAGCATGCCCTGTTCGATCTCGTGGGCATCGGTACCGACTCGTTGCCACCAGTACTTCAGCTCGTCGAGATGGTCACTGGAGTTGCACGTCCACTTGGCGGTGACGTGGACCGCCGTATCGGGGTCCGGCCGCCGGTAGTCATTGCGAACAGAACCATAGATCCACTCGCCGAACGCCACCGGAATCACCTTGGACTCCATCGCACGACGAGCCCTGGCCGGGATCTTGATTCCACGCACCAGATGAGTCTGGGGCGTGGCGATGTTGGACAGGACCGCCTGGTGGTCGGCAGCGGTGGTCGAGAAATAGTCGACAAGGGCGTCGGCATCGGAGAAGACGTGATGGACAAGAACAGCGTCTTCACCGATGGCGTGATTGATCTCGGTCGACAGTACACCGTTGTGGCCTCGGGCGCCGGCGTGGATGTCTTCCCACTCGACCAGCATGTCGCTCGATTCGGCCGTCTTCCGGAAGCGACCCCCCTGCTTGAGGGGCACCCACTTTCCGGTGACGCTGATCTCGGTGCCGATGCGCGACGGTTCGGACAGGAATGTTGGCAGTGGTTCACTGAGGTTTGGCATGTGGCCTCCTTTGTTTGGCGTGATCGGGATCGATCGATGGGAACCCGATGTCGGGCGACAGGAGTCGGACTCAGCGATTGAAGCCCGCGAGGTGGGTGGCGAACTGTCCTCCGAGCTGCATCTGCTCGGTGGCCTGCTTCATCTCGCCCGGGACGTCGCCCAGGAAGAAGAACGGTCCCGGGGTGGCAATGGCCGCCAGGTCGCCGAAGTGGGCTGCGGCGGTGGTGCCGAGGTGGAATCCCACGGCGTCGGCGTTGGCGAATTCGTCCCGTACGTACAGGGCGTTCTCCTCGGGAGAGAGGTAGACGTGCACGGCTTCGGCGCCGGGCTCGTTCTGCTCCATCGCCTCTGTCACAGCTTTGTAGATCGTGGCGAGCTCGTCGAGCTTGCCCGGGTGGGCGGTCCACTTGTAGACGACGGTGACGTGATCGGTGTTCATCGGCTTGCTCCTTTGTTATCCACTCTGCTTGAGCTGTCGCGGGGTAACTGATCGGTTACTTGTGCGACGATAACTGATCAGTTACCCTGGGTCAAGAAGAAACCTGGAGAACGTGCCGAATGGCCGGAGTGAAGAAGTACGACCGCACACAGTTGCTCGATCGGGCGATCGAGCTGTTCCGCCGCCAGGGATTCAACGGCACGAGCACTGCCGAGCTGGTCGCCGAACTGGGCGTCAACCGCAAGAGCATGTATGCCGAGTTCGGCTCCAAGCAGGACCTGTTCGAGGCGGCCCTGGAGCGCTACAGCGCCCATCATCTCACTGCCGTGCTGGCTCCGGTCGAAGCCGCCGACGCCGGCGTCGACGCTATCCGGGCCGCCTTCGACGGCTATGCCAGTGCCAGCGATGGCTGGGCTCAAGGTCGAGGCTGCCTGCTGTGCAACACTGCGGTGGAACGGGGTGCACTCGACCCGGGTGCTCGCCGCCACGTCGCGGCCTATCTCGATCGGCTCACGACCGCCTTTCGCCACGCCCTTGGCAACGCTCGCCGGGCCGGTGAGATCGCCGAGGACGCAGACATCGATGAACTCGCCGCTTACTTCACCACCGCCCTCATCGGTGTTGCCGCCTGTATCCGAGCCGAAGCGCCGCCGGCACAGGTGAAAGCGGCCTGCTCGGTCGCCACCGGTATCCTGCCGGTCCGGTAACCGGCGAGTTCCCGCCTCCTGATCTCGTGACTCCTCGCATCATGAGATGTTGCTGCCGGCTCGCGAAGAACCAACGCCCTAACGTTCGGCGACGATCAGGCGGTATCCATCAGGATCGACGAATGTCACCGCCCCGTTCCTCGGCCAGAAGGGATTCAAACCAGGGTCGTCGTCGTGGACTTCGAGCGTGCTCGCCGCTCGGAGCCGACCAACCAGGTCGTGGGCGGTCGCCCGGTCGCAGTAGAGAACCAGCGCGTCCTCTGGGGTCGGAGTCGGAGTCACATCGTGTGGCGATCTCACCAACTCCAGTTGAGCGGATGCATCGGGAATACCGAAGATGACGCCGTCGAACCCATCGTGGTCGATGAACGACCCGAGAAGCGTCAGTCCGACGATCTCCTCGTAGAACCCGGCGACCCGACGAAGGTCGGTGGTGGGACGGGCCGTCCGCATGGCGGAGATCATCCGCCCATCCTGGTAATCCTCACGCACCGCCTCGAATCCGTTGCTCCGGCATCGGCATTGCTTCGGCCATCTCGTGCTTGTCGTCCATGGCTGTCCACCATCGACCGTAGGCCGTAGCGCCGGGTGCCGCCGTGACCCCGTGGGCGACGATCGATGCAAGCACCGTCCACGAGACGACGACGAAAACCGGGCCGAGTTCGGCTTCGGTCACTTCGGCCAGTGCCGCCAAGGCGAACAGGATCGAAGCCAGGCCCCTCGGCCCGAACCAGCCGAAGAACAGCACAGTCGGAGTTCGGAGCCCCGCACCGAACAGTGACAAGGCGATCGCCAGCGGCCGAACGGCCACCAGGCTGGCGGTGGCGTAGAGCGCGACGCGCCAGTCGAGCTCGCTCAACGCCGGGCCGACCACGATGGCGCCGAACACGATGAAGGCGATCATGGCGAGGAGCTGAGCGGTGTCCTCGGTGAAGTCCTGTACGTGCCGGCAGGTCTCTCGGGCCGTCATCCCGAAGGCGAGACCGGCGAGAAACGTGGCGATGAAGCCGTTGCCGCCAACGGCGAGCGCCAGGGCGAAGGCGACGAGCCCGACGCCGAGTACCGCAATCTGGCGGAAGGTGGCCTCCATCCAGTCACGGCTGCTGCACCACCGCACCACCACCCCGCCGGTACACCCCACGACGATCCCCACCATGATGCCGTACCCGATCTGTTCTGCCGCGAAGCGGATCCACGATGCCGCCCCTGCGAACTCCTCATCCCGCGCCACGAGGGCCACGAACACCATCACGGCCGGCAGCGCGATCCCGTCGTTGAGGCCGCTCTCGACGTTGAGCGACTGACGGATCCGGACAGGGACGTGTTTGCTCGTCACGACCGCTTGGCCGAGCGCGGCGTCGGTCGGTGCCAGGATGGCGGCGGTGAGCGCGGCCAGCGCCGGTGTGACGTCGAGGACCAGGAGGCCGAGCACCGTTCCGATCCCGATGGCCAGCGGCAGCCCGACCGCCAACATTCGCAACGGGAGGGCGAAGTCGACCCGCAGCCGTGCGAGGTCGATCCGGATGGCATCGGAGAAGAGCAGGAGCCCGAGGGTGAGCTCCGCCAAGAGCTCGACGCCGCTGTCGGTGAGCGGCACGTCGAGCACGTCGAACCCGGGCGAGCCGACCGCGATGCCAAAGCCGACGAATAGCATCGGACCCGTCAGGGGCGTGCGCTCGACGAGTTTCGAGAGCGCTCCGAAAGCGACGGCGAACAGCGCGACTATCACGACATCGAGCGCATCCACCCTTGTACCTTCCCATGGAGACGAGGAGGCTGCACAGCCTGGGCCTCGGCGACGAGCTACACCGACCATCGATGACAAGTAGGCTTGTCACCACCGGGGGAAGGCCTCGAGATCATTGGTCAACAGGCGCGTCCAGGCGTCGAGAATGCCCAGCTGCGGCCTGAGTTTGATGTGCTCGGGGGGCAGCATCTCCAGACACCGCCTCGTCTTGTGCACGTTGCTCTGTCCGAGCAACATCGTGCAATAGCGCTCGCTGAGGCGAGCGGCTCGGCGACCTGATCGTGCGAGAGTACGTGGCGGGTCATCCGTTCGATGAACAGGGCTGTTTCGGTCCGATCGAATCGCAGATCTGCGGCTCGAATCTCTGTCATATCGCCCGAGGCCCGGAGCAGGTCGTCCTATCAGTGGCGTGTGTCGGCGATCGACGGCGATGGGCGCACTCGGCGTTTGGTCGGGGTTGTGCCGTCCGGCGATGAAGATGGCGACTGCTCCGTTCCCGAGGATGCCCCAGGCCGCCACGCAAGCGGGCCACTTCGCAACAGTCCTCTCGATGTCGGCGACCCTGCTCGACCGGCGTTGGTTGCCGCAGTGTGCTGTGAGGTAGGATCGCCTGGTGGCAGCGGGCCTTCGTATCGACGACGTGGCCAAGCACTACGGCGATGTGGTGGCCATCGATGGATTGACCATCGATGTTCGCCCGGGCTCGATGATCGGATTCCTCGGACCAAACGGCGCCGGCAAGACCACCACCATGCGGGCGGTGATGGGCATGGTTCGGCTCGACCGGGGCACCATCACCTGGGACGGGGCGACGATCGACGACAAGGCCCGATCCCGGATCGGCTACATGCCCCAGGATCGAGGCCTGTATGCCCGGATGAAAGTGCGGGAACAGGTGGTGTACTTTGCCCGGCTCGCCGGGCTGTCCAAGACGGTGGCCGCGGAGCGAGCCGACCACTGGCTCGATCGGGTCGGGCTGACCGATCGAGCCGACTCGCTGACCCAGGAGCTGTCGGGCGGGAACCAGCAGCGGCTCCAACTGACGGTCGCCCTGGTCCACGATCCCGATCTGTTGATTCTCGACGAACCGTTCTCCGGACTCGATCCGGTGGCCGTCGAAGCGCTCCGGGCCATCATCTCCGAACGGGCCGACGACGGCGCCGGCGTGCTCTTCTCGTCCCACCAACTCGACCTGGTCGAGGGATTGTGCGATGAGGTCGTCGTGATCGCTCAGGGCCGCCAGGTGGCGGCCGGACTGATTCGGGACCTGCGGGCCGCCTCGCCTCGACGGCGTCTGCGGGTCCAATGGCGGGAGCCGGTGGGCGACTGGCGGCCACACATCGGATCGCTGGCCGAATTCGACGGCGTGAGGGCCGACGTCGACCTCTCGGCCGATGCCGACTTCGAGGCGGCCATGGCCCAGGCCATGGCCGCCGGACCCGTCAGCGAGATCGGCATCGAACCTCCCGGGCTCGACGAGTTGTTCTCCCACTGGGTTGCCGCATCGTCGGTGCCCTTGGACCCGGTGGATCCTGTGAGCGCCCCATGATCTGGACCATCGCCCAGCGGGAGCTGGTGACCCGGCTCCGTTCGCGGGCGCTGCAAATCATCACGGGGGCCATGCTGCTCGGCGTCATCGGGCTGGTGGTGGCGCTGTCGTTCTTCAACCTCTCGGACGACAGGCAGGAGGTCACCGTCGGTCTGACAGGTTCCGGTGCCGACCTGGCCGCGGCCTTGGGGGTCGGCAACGATCAGCTCGACGTCACCGTCGTGCCGGTCGACCTCGCCGGCACGACGGCGCCGGGTGGTGAAGACCAGGCGATCGAGACCGCGCTGGCCGACGGCGAGGTCGACGTGGTTTTCGACGGCGTCTCGCTCATCTGGGAGGGCGCCACCGACATCGGTCTCGATCGTTACGTCCGCGATGTCGCCCAACAGCAGGCGGTGGCCGGCCGGGCCGCCGAGCGGGGATTGACCGGCCAGGATCTGGCCGAAGTCTTCGCCCCGGTCGAGATCGAGGAGGTCCGTCTCGACGGCGGCGACGACCAGCAGGAGATTCGCATGGCGGCGGCCGCGGCCTCGGCGTTCGCCACGTTCATGTTGCTGCAGATCTGGGGTTCGTTTCTGATGATGGGCGTGGTCGAGGAGAAATCGTCGAAGGTGGTGGAGATCCTGCTGTCCCACGTACGGCCGTCCACCCTGTTGTCCGGAAAGGTGCTGGGGCTCGGCATCCTCGCCGTCGGCCAAATGCTCATCGTGGTGGTGGCCATGATCATCGGCTTCACGCTGGTGCGCGACATCGAGATCCCGACGGCGGTCTGGGGCACCATCCCGCTGTTCGTCGTCACGTTCCTCGCCGGCTTCGCCTTCTACGCCGTGGCGTTCGCCACCGTCGGGTCGATGGTGTCGCGCCAGGAGGACGCCCAGAGCGCGCAGCTCCCGGCAATGCTTCCGCTGCTCAGCGGCTACTTCATCGCCGCCTTCAGCCTGACCACCCCCGACAACCTGGCTGTCACCATCGGATCGTTCGTGCCGTTCACCTCCCCGGTGCTGTTGCCGTTCCGTACCGCCACCACCGACATGCCCATCTGGCAGATCGCCCTGGCCCTGATCATCCTGGTCGTCTCCGGCGTGGTGATGCTTCAGCTGGCCGGCCAGATCTACCGCTACTCGATCCTTCGCAGTGGCACCCGGGTGTCGTTCGCCGAGGCTTGGCGAAACCGCAGCGAGGACGTCCTCTAGCAGGCTGCGGAAAACTCGATCTCCAGGGCACCC
>JBFHME010000032.1:0-27067 GCA_041594435.1 Acidimicrobiales bacterium | reverse complement strand
GGGGATATGACGAACAAGGGCGGCACCACGCACCACGCCTCCATCTGGGGGCGGCGCATCATCCAGTCGATCCTCTATCCCTACTTGCCGGTCGGCGACGAGCCGCTGCGGCCGGCCGTTACCTTCACCGAGCCCGAGGTGGCGACCATCGGGGAACAACCCGTCGAGCCGTCCGCCGACATCATCCGTCTCACCGTCGATGGTTCCGCGATCGATCGCAGCTACACCGATCGAGTCGATCGTGGCCTGCTGGTCGTCGACGTCCGCCCGCCGACCGGTGAGGTACTCGGTGCCACGATCGTCGGCCCTCGGGCCGGTGAGATCATCGCCACCTTCTCACTGGCCATGAAGACCGGAATCGCCTTTCACCGTTGGTACGGCACCGTGATCCCGTACCCGACCTACAGCGAGGTGATCACCGTGGCGGTTGAGCAGTATCTGTCGGAAACGGCGTCGGACGTCACCGGTCACGTGGGCCGCTGGGCGAGCGGGGTCTGGGCACGAACCCGGGCTCGGCTCAGCTGAAGGTGACCTCGACGACGGGGGCGTTGGCCACCAGATCCTCCAGATCGGTCTGATCCCGATACCACTGGGCGGCCCGATTCTCGAAGACGAGGCGACGGGTCGCCTCGTCGATCACGGGGCGTGCGGTGGCCGGCAGGTCCACACTGGCCGACTCCTTGAGATGGAAGACCAACGAGTCGTCGGCCAGGAGGTTGGCGTACCAGTCACGCGGTCCGGGCGTCCCGGTGATGAAGATCCGATCGTCGATGGCGAGAAACCAGATCTCGATGGTCCGGGGTCGACCCGAGCGCCGACCCGTCGTGGTGATGTCGATGGTGAGATCCCGAGCCAGGGCCACGTCGATCTCGGGGCGTCCGGTGATCGCCATGGCGACATCATAGATTCCCGGGCGGTGAGTGGAGGTTCCGTGCGGCCCGGGTTCGGGCGAGGAGGTCAGTCGAGTTCGGCCAGCAGATCGGCCCCCGACTTGAGGACGGGACTGGCCAGCGCAAGCTGGGTGGTGGAGTGGGAGACCTCGGCGATCGAGGAGATCACCTGCAGAAGGTCGTGGAGGTGATCATTGGAGCGCGCTGCGATCCTCACCAGCAGGTCACCGGGCCCGGTGACCGTGTGGACCTCCAGGATCTGGGGGATGGACCGCAGCTGCTGAACGATCCGGTCGTGGTGGCCCTGGGCGATCGACAGGGTGGTGAAGGCCCGAACCGGATAGCCGGCGGTGGCCAGATCGAGATCCGGTCCGTAGCCGGTGATGACACCGCGGTGTTCCAGGCGATCGAGGCGGGTGTGAACCGTGCCGCGAGCCAGCGAAAGCAGGCGGGACAGCTCCGACACCGACGCCCGGGGCCTGCGACGCAGGGCGACGATGATCCGCCGGTCGGTCTCGTCGATGTCGCGGCCTCCGACGGATCCAACTCGGTGGTTCGCTTCTTCGTCGTCCTCCGGCGGCAACGTGTTCATTCGACTCATGTCTGCAGGCCTCTCCCGTCGCCAGTATGACAGTTGTTAGTCTGTTTGTACAACAGATCGATCAATGCTGTTGAGAAGTATTGCGCAGATTGCCTAGTATTGGTGTAATCGCTTCGAGTAAGTCGGCGAACAGCGAAGAACGAAAGGTAGTGAGAACGGTGTCTGCGCATCTCAAGAAGGTCGATCACGTGACCTACGCCTGCGAGCAGGGAACCATCGAGCGGTGGGCCTGGTTCCACATCGAGGTCGAGGGCGGAACCCTCATCAACCGGATCGACGATGTGCGGCCCGACGATCCGGATTCGAGCATGAAGATCTGGTGCATCGATTACGGCGAATTCGGCGTTGCGCTGATCGAGGGCATCGACCGAGCCAAGAAGTCGCAGGTGACCAAGTTCGTGGAACGGCATGGCGATCACTCGGTCCAGCACGTGGCCTATGACACCCATGACCTCGACAAGTTCAGCGAACACCTGAAGAGCCTCGGTGGAACGCCCCGCGGGGCCACCCTGGTGCGCAACGACGGCTTCGGCATCCTCAAGCAGATGTTCGCCAGAGGCTACTCCGAGGGCGATGCCGCCGAGGCCAGCTTTCCCGAGTACGTCCAACGGCCGAATCCCGGCGACAGCGATCACGAGGTGGCCATCACCTTCGCTGAAGAGACGGGAAAAGGGTTCTACGACCAGATCGAGGAGGCTGTGGCCGCCGGCGATGAAGCCCCGTTCTTCGACTTCTCCCGTATGCCCTCCGACTGGGTGGTTCCGGTCCCCACGCCGAAGGGCCGCTAGCACCGCCCGGTTTTGGTGCCTACCCTCGGGGGATGCCTGAACGGATCGACCTTGCCGATGCAACCGTCGAGTATCAGATCTGGGGTGCCGGTGTTCCGCAAATCGTGATGCTTCACGACGGGCTCGGGTCCATCGCCCAATGGCGAGACACGCCGGCCGCCCTGGTCGATCGCACCGGCGTCGCCGTGATGGCCTACAACCGCCCTGGACACGGCCGCTCGGCACCGGTCCCGACCGGCCCGTGGCCCACCTTGTGGCTTCATGATCAGGCGTTGCTTCTGGCGGCGTTGCTCGACGAACTCGGAATCGACGATCCGTACCTGGTCGGCCATTCCGACGGCGGTTCGATCAGTCTCATCCATGCCGCATCCGGGGCGCCCTGCCGCGGGATCGTGGCACTGGCTCCACACAGCTTCGTGGAGCCGGTTTGCGTGTCGGCCATCTCGGCCATGCGGGCCGAACCGGACCGGATTGTTCGATCCTTGAAGCCCTATCACCATGACGCCGCCGCCGTTTTCGACGCCTGGTCCGGCGTGTGGGTGAGCGAGGAGTTCGGCCGCTGGGACATCCGCAACCGGCTGGCGTCCATCGCCTGCCCGACCGTCGTCGTTCAGGGCGACGCCGACGACTACGCCACCGATGCTCAGCTCTGGTCGACGGTCGACGCCCTCGGCGAGTCGGCGCAAGGCGTCATGCTCGAAGGGTTCGGGCACCTCATCCATCATCAGAGCACCGACGTCGTCGTCGATCTCATCGCCCGGGCCTTCACACAGGCCGTCGTCCTGGACGGGTGACCACCCTGGTGGGCCGGAAGGCCGTCAGACGCTCCGTCGGATGTCGACGCGGAGCCGGACGTGGGTCGGCTGTCTCGGCGGTTCGCTGAATCCCACCTCCATCGGCTGCTCGAGGTTGGTCAGTTCCCCAAGGTCGGTGCCGTGCAGCTCCCCGCGCCCGTCGACGACCCGTCGAACCGATTTCGTCCGGTACCATTCCTCGACGCCGGTCGGGCTGACCCCGTAGGTGTTCACGCCGAGCAGCGCGCCGGCCGTCCACCGCTCGATCGTCGCGGTGATCCATCGTGGTCGAGGCGGCAACGGCACCACCGCTCGACCGATCGTGAGTGACAGCATCACCGGGTCCGATTCAACCACGATCCGATGCTCGCCGGGCCCTCCAACGGTGTCGGTGACGGTGACGGGTGAGTCGATCCGGTCGTCGAACGGGTAGATGCCGGTGATGTAGTCGGCGGCCTCGGGGGAGGCGATCAGGGTCTTCGATCCGTCGGCGTGCCGCCACATGACGTCGGCGAACGCTCCGATCGGCGACCTCGGCCAGTGGCCGATGACGAACCGATGACCGGAGCTGAACCCGACCGATGTGATCGAACCCCGGAGCGTTTCGATGGCATCGGGATCACGCCGTTTGAACATCACGGAAGCCTACGGTGAGGCTTGAGCCGGCGCCTCACCGGACCTAGTGTTGACCCATGACCGATGACCAGGAGCAGACCGCCACCCCCGAGACGACCATCAAGGTACGGAAGAACGGTCCGTATCTGGTGGTGGGAGGGGTTCCGCTCAAAGCGAAATCGCCGATCATGTCGGAGCATGGTGAGCCGCTGACCTGGCGGACCGGGACCATCGACGACGAGCCAGGTACCTACGCCCTGTGTCGGTGCGGCTCTTCGGAATCGAAGCCGTACTGCGACGGCACCCACGCCTCGATCGACTTCGACGGTACCGAGGCCTTGTCGACCGACGCCGACCCCTACGCCGATCGGGCCAGCTCGCTCGGCGGCACCGGAATCGAGGTCTTCGATGATCGTGGCATCTGTGTTCATGCCGGCTTCTGTGGGAACCAGGTCTCGAACGTGTGGAAGATGACCGCCAACACCGATGACACGGTCGTTCGGGCCCAGGTCATGGCGATGGTCGAGAAGTGCCCGTCGGGTGCCCTGACCTATGCGGTCGACGGCGAGGTGATCGAACCGGGTCTCCCGGAGGAGATTGGCGTGATTCCCGACGGACCGCTGTGGGTGACCGGTGGCATCCCGATCACGCGGTCCGACGGAGCGGTCATCGAAACGCGGCAGCGGGTCACCCTGTGCCGTTGTGGGGCTTCGTCGATCAAGCCGCTGTGCGACGGCTCGCACAAGGAGATCGGCTTCACCGGATAGCGGCCCCCGGCCGCACCGAGGGTGCCTCGACCTGACAGCAGTCGGTGGCGGTGGGGGTGGGCGACGCGCCCGCCGCCACGTTCTCGACGATCGTGTTCTGGAGTTGCTCGGCGTCGGCCTTCTTGACGTACCATTCCCAGCGGTTGCCGTCGGGGGCATCGAGCCAGGTCTCGGTCTTTTCGGCGAAGCAGCAGATCGTGTCGTCGACGCCGGTCGTGGCGAGGCCGGCGTCGGTCATGCGCCCCTCGGCGGCGACAACCTGCTGGGCCGTCTCCACCTCGACGCCGAGGTGGTTGATCGAGCCCGAGGGGGCGTTGGTGCCCTCGAACAGCACCAGTTTGAGCGGTGGTTGCTCGATGGCGAAGTTGGCGTAGCCCGGCTTCCGTTTGGCCGGCTGGGTGGCGAACATCTTGGAGTAGAAGTCGACGGCGGCATCGAGATCGTCGACGTTGAGTGCCAGTTGGAGTCGCATGGCGGGTCCTTTCCGGGACGGTGCGTTGTGGAGCGTTCACTTTGATGACTATCGATACGTTAGCAATTCACATCGATATCTGTCAATATGTTTTCATGGCTACCGCAACGGATCCCACCCACGTCGAGGAATCCGCTGGTGACGATGCCACACCGTGTTGTGTGCCGCTGTTCGGAAGCGGGTTCGACGAGGCGGCGGCGGCGGAGATGGCCGGCATCCTCAAGACCCTCGCCGATCCGGTGCGACTCCGGCTGGTGTCGATCATCGGCACCGCACCCGAAGGTGAAGCGTGTGCCTGCGATCTGCCCGAACTGGTCGACCGGAGCCAGCCCACCGTCAGCCATCACCTTGGACAGCTGGTCAAGGCCGGCATTCTGGAGCGCGAACAACGTGGCAAGTGGGCCTGGTTCCGCATCAACGGTGAACGGCTCGCGGCCGTCCGCCAGGCCCTCGATCTCTCCGGTTGATTCGTCGGCCGCCATCACAACGCGTTCGCGGGCCGAATCGACCACCTTTGACCGTTTTCGCCCGCGAATGACCGGAGGGGGTGCGCCGCCGGAAGAAGGTCGCGTCAGCCGATCTCGCTGGTGGCGACCGGGCGACCTTCGGCCGCGGACAGACCGGCGGCCAGTCCGATGACCAGTGGAGCCCGCCCGTCGGCCCCCGAAATCGGGGTGGGGGAGCCGGAGGTGACAGCGGCGATGAACTCCTGCCACTGGCTCACATACGACGGGATGTAGCGCTCGAGGAAGAAGTTCGGCACCAGGGCGCTGCGTCCACCGTCGTCGGTCATCGTGACGGCGTAGTGCTCACGGTGGTTCTCCGACATCGCAGCTCCGGCCGAGCCGAACGCCTCCACCCGTTGGTCGTAGCCGTAGGCGCACTGCCGGCAGTTGTCGATCGTGGTGACCACGCCGTTCTCGTGGGTCAGCATCACGGTCACCGTGTCGTAGTCACCGGCGTCGCCGATGCTCCGGTCGACCGAAATCCAGCCCTTGGCGAACACCTCGGTGACCTCGCTGCCCACCACATAGCGGGCCATGTCGAAATCGTGGATGGTCATGTCGCAGAAAATGCCGCCGGAACGCTCGATGTAGGCGATCGGCGGGGGAGCGGGGTCGCGGCTGGTGATGCTGACCTGACGGAGATCGCCGAGCGTGCCGCCGGCCACGGCGGATCGGACAGCACGATGGCCCGAATCGAAGCGACGGTTGAAACCGATGTGGAGTGGGACGCCGGCCGCCTCGACGGCGGCAAGACCGCGGTCGACCTCGGCCAGATTGAGCGAGATCGGTTTTTCGCAGAAGATGGCCTTGCCGGCCTCGGCGGCGGCCACGATCAGGTCGACGTGGGTGTCGGTGCTCGTACAGATCGCCACGGCGTCGATGTCGTCGGAGGAGATCAAGGCCTCCGCCGAGTCGAACTTCGTCACGCCGTGCCGCGCCGCCAGGGCGCGAGCGCCCTCGTCGTACACGTCGAACACACCGGTCACGGTGGCGCCCTCGGTTCGGTTGGCGATCAGATCGACGTGCATCGACCCGATACGACCAACGCCAAGCACGCCGAGGCGCAGCTGCGAATCACCACTCATGGTTGAGACGTCCTTTCGTTCCACTCGTTCGCGTCGCCGTGGGCCCGCCTACGGAAGCCGGATGTCGGCCACCGTCTCCCAGCTCCCGGATTCCCAGGAGCGGATCAGGGCCGACTGAAAACTGACGTAGTCCATGGCCTCGTTGAAGCCCGGTTGGTGCTGCTCACCGGAAGCGACGGCGTTGAGAAACTGCAGGCACTCGATGACCTTCAGGTCCTCATAGCCGATGCTGTTGGCGTCGCCGGGCACGAAACTGCCCTGGAACGGGAAGCGATCGCCGGTGTAGACCCTGGTGTAGCCGTCGTGAAGAAGCCGGTGGCCGCTGCTGTCGTCGAGGTCGGTCAGGAAGATGTCCATCTCGTTCATCGTCTCGAGGTTCCACGACAGGGAACCTTTGGTGCCGTAGACCTCGAACGCCATCTGACTCTTCGGCCCCATGATCGCCCGGCTCGTCTCGAAGTTGCCGATGGCACCATTGGCGAACCGAACGATGCAGCCGGCGTAGTCCTCGTTGGTGACCGGGCCGGTCGGGTCATCGGGATGACCGCGATCGTAATGCGTGCCCTCGCCGGGTTTGGGCAGCGGGCGATGCTTGATGAAGGTCTCGGCCACGCCGACCACCGAGTCGATCGGGCCGTTCAGCATCATCGCCAGGTCGACGCTGTGGCTCAGGATGTCGGTGCTGACGCCGTAGCCGGCACCGGCGTGTTCGAACCGCCAGGACAGCAGACCGAGCGGGTCGGCGCCGTACATCGAGAAGAACCGGCCCCGGTAGTTGGTGATGTCCCCGAGCGTTCCATCGGCGATCAGTTGCCGGGCGTACTGGACCAGCGGAGCCCAACGGTAGTTGTAGCCGACACCGGTGATCACCCCGGCGTCTCGGGCCGCCTTCTCGATGCGGACCGTCTGCTCCGGGGTGCCGCCCACCGGTTTCTCGCAGAACACGTGTTTGCCCGCTTCGGCGGCAGTGATGCTGTGTTTCTCGTGCAACATGTTGGGACCACACACGATCACGGCGTCCACGTCGGGATGCTCGACGGCGGCCGCCACATCGGTGGTCCCTTCGGCGAATCCGAAATCCCGTACGGCCAGATCGGCCCGAGCGGCCACGTTGTCGCAGCAGACCACCAGCTTGGGGTCGGCCAATCGGTCGGGAAAGAGACTGGGGATACGGGCGTACGATCGACTGTGGGCCTGGCCCATCCAACCGAAACCGATGACTGCGATACCGATTGTCGGTTTCACGATGTCGGTGTCGACCATCCTCAGCGCTCCACCACCCCGGTAGCGGAGGTGACGGGGCACCGCGGGTCGAGTTCCATGCTCGACCACGTGTCGCGAATCCAGTGATGGTTCGGATCGTCGCAAAAGGCCATGGAGCGGCCGCCGCCCGGCCCGGCCAACACGTTGAGGTAGTACATCGGATAACCGGGGGCGGCGATACAGGGACCGTGGTAGCCCCGGGGAATGAGGTACACGTCGCCGTCCCGCACCACGACGTTCTCGTCGAACAGGGCGAGGGGATCCTCGGATTCGAGGTCGGGGCGGTGGCCGCTGTAGGTCCGGTGCATTCCGAAACCTTCGGTGCTGTAGCCGATCGAACCTCCCGGACCGTTTCCGGGTTTGCCGATCCGGAAGTAGTAGATCTCCTCGTTGTTGACCTCACACTCGGGCGAGTCGTCGTGCTTGTGCGGTGGATAGCTCGACCAGTTGCCGTCGGGCGTGATCAGCTCGCAGCACATGAGGTTGTCGGCGTGGCTCCACCGTTCCGGCGTGAGGAAGTTGGTGACCTGCCGGGTGGCGGGACCTCCGCCCCGGGCTTCGGTCTCCACCTCCTCGGCCGGTCCGTACTTCGGTTCCAGGGCGTTGGTGCAGCGGGCCATGGGAACCGCCAGTTCAACGCCGTCCGGCGACGACTCCGGCACGGTAACGGTGACCCGTGAGTCGCGCCCGACGTAGAGGAAATCGGTCACACGGCTGAACACGGTGGCTCGGCCCTCCAGTTCGAAGAACGCGGTCGAGCCGCCGTCGGGATTCACCTCGACCTTTGATTGGCCGCCGCTCAGCGGCAGGAGAACCGTCTCGCAGTCGTTCGTCTCGAACGTTCGGGTTTCACCTGCCGCCATCGAAAAGACCCGGAGGCCCGTCCACGTCCAGCCGGCCTGTTCCTGGCTCAGATTCAGCGAGTGGCCAACGTCGGCCAGCGACTCGCGAGGGAAGTGGCGTCGAGTTGTCATGAAGAGATGAACACTCCTTCCTAGGTGGGGCCGTTCAGGATTGCACGCCGCTGATGGCATCCGCCAATTCGGCCTGTAGTTCTTCCAGTTCGGCGCCGCCGGCCATCAGCCGGGTGAGTTCACTCTGATCGATCTCGGCCTTGGCGAAGTTGCCCATCGAGTGACCGCGATTGAGAATCAGGAAGCGGTCGCCGACCGGGAAGGCGTGAGCCGGGTTGTGGGTGATGAAGATCACGCCGAGACCACGCTTCGCCGCCTCCACGATGTAGCGCAGGACGACGCCCGACTGTTTGACCCCGAGCGCTGATGTGGGCTCGTCGAGGATGAGCACCTTTGCCCCGAAGTACACGGCTCGGGCGATGGCCACCGACTGGCGTTCACCACCCGACAGCGTGCCCACCGGTTGTTCGGTGTCGCGGATGTCGATACCCATCTTGGCCATTTCCGCTTTGGCGATCTGCTTGGCCGACTTGGTGTTGATCCACTGCATCGGCCAGGTGCCCTTCTTGGGTTCGGAGCCGAGGAAGAAGTTCCGCCACACCGACATCAGCGGCACCATGGCCAGGTCCTGGTACACGGCGGCGATGCCCCGGTCGAGCGCCTCCCGCGGTGACTCGAAGCGAACCTCCTCGCCTTCGAGTTTGAAGGTCCCCTCGTCGTGTTGGTGCACGCCGGAAAGGATCTTGATGAACGTGGATTTGCCCGCGCCGTTGTCACCGAGCACACAGGTCACCTCACCGGCGTTCACCTCGGTCGTGACGCCTCGCAGGGCGATGATGTTGCCGTAGTACTTGCCGATGTTGGTCAATTCGAGAAGCGGTGTTTCACGCTGCGTTTCAGACCTTGCGTCTGTCATCGTCTCAGTCATTCGATCAGCCTCTCTATCGGGTCGCTTCGGCTTTGGCACGGATGAAGTTGTTGGCAATGACGGCTATCAGCAGGATGCCGCCCAGGAAGACGAAACGCCAGTCGGAGTTCCAGCGGGAGGCCGGGATGCCCTGAACGGACATGGCCATGATGATCGCTCCGATGGCCGCCCCGAACGTCGATCCGTAGCCACCGGTGAGCGCCGTGCCACCGACGACCGCGGCGATGATGTACTCGAATTCGAGACCGTTGCCGGTGCCGGCCTGAATGGTGTTGAGCCGGAATGCCAGCAGCGTGCCGACCAGCCAGGCCGCGAGGGACACGACCATGAACAACTGTGTCTTGGTTCGGGCCGCAGGAACACCGATCTGACGGGCCGCCTCCTTGTTACCGCCGACGGCGAAGGTCCAGGATCCGAAGGCCGTCTTGGCCAGAACCAATGAACAGACCGCGGCGAACAGGATGAACCACAGGGTGCGGACACTGAAGACGGCGGGCGGGGCGCCGGCGTCGATGTCGGCCTGGGTGGCGAAGAGCAGGCGGGTGGTGACCCCGACGGTGAACAGCAACCCACCGGCGATGGCCAGGCGCCCGCCGAGGTGGTCCGCAGCCGTGTCCGGATAGCGACGCTCCCCGAACACCGCGGTCACGATGGCCCAGGTGGCGATGACGGCGGCGATCACCAGCATGACCGAGAAGACCTCGGATCGGAATTTGACCGAGGCCGACTGCGAGCGGATGAAGAAGGAGAATCCGGCGGTGGCGGCCGCCGTGATCAACAGGATCACGGATCGCATCGACTGGGAGGTGCGACCGGCGCCATTGGCCGCCATCAGCAACAGAACCGCTCCGGCTGCCCCGAGTCCGACGAAGAGAATGGCTCGCAGGCCCTGCTCGGTGACGAGAATGAGCAGCGTCTCACTGTTGTCCTTGTCGAACGCCAGGGCCGAAACGACAGCCAGGACCAGCGCTCCGAGTCCCAGGCCGAACTCGGTGAGCCAGGCCCCGGACCAGGCGACCGTGCCCCGGTCGGCGAGGGGCATGTAACGCCACAGGGCAAGTCCGAAACCGGTGATCAGGATCGACAACCCGATGATGATGGCGCCGACCGCGTTGCCCGACACCCCGTCGGTGTTGTGAAGGTAGAGCACGCCGGCAACGATCCCGACGACACCGGCGGCGAAGGCGATGAGCCCGGTCGGGTTCATGTGCTCCTTGCGGGCGAACCGGAGCTCGAACACGGCCAGGCCGATCAGCCCGAGGCCGACCAGACATCCGACGGTGTAGAGGATGTCGCGTCCCTCCCAGACGTGACTGTTTCGCTGCCACTCGGCCGCGAAGATCGGCTGGAAGAATCCGTAGCCCTTGTCGCCGCCCCGTGCCGCCGCGTTCAAGGCGAGGTCGTCCATCTTGCCGACCTGGATCTGGTCGACGATCAGTTTGGAGAAACCGAGTTTGGCACCGCGGATGATGAAGAACGTGCCCAGGGTGACGATGAAGCTGGGTAGCGCCGTGCGGTTCACCATGGTGCCGTTCACCCACCCCAACCCGAGGGCGATGGCCAGCGACAGGGGTAGCGCGACCCACAGGCTCAGACCGTAGCCGCCCATGTCGCCGGTGAAGTCGCGCACCAGCAGCAGGGTCAGGATGCCGAAGGCGCCGGTCGCCGCCCCCGACGACAGGTCGAATTCGCCGCCGATCATGAGCAGCGCGACGGCCACCGCCATGATGCCCAGCGTTGATGCCACGTCGAGGATCGATGCGGTTCCCGGTGTCAGTCCGAACACATCGGAGACCGACCAGAAGAAGGCCCAGATGGCCATCGCGGCGATGATGGCCCCGATCTCGGGTCGTACCAGCAGACGGGCGAACACGCCGCGGTAGGCGATGCGCTCGTCACCGGCCGAGCTTGTCTCGGCGGTCTCTTCCCCTCCGTTGTCTTGATGCTCGTGCCCCTCGGTTTCGGGCACCTCTGTTGTTGCGTCACTCATGTGGCTCGTATCCCCCTTCGTTTTGTCTGTCGTGCCGCTAACGGGCGGCGGTCCGATAGTGAACAGGCCCGGCCCCCGTGTTCCGAGAGCCGAGCCTGTTCCGGTGCCGAGGATCACACGATGGTGATCGTCCGGCTCAGCGTGTGCCGACTACCGCTAGCGGGTGCCTTCGGCGACCAGCGCCTTGACGTCGGCCGCGTTGTCGGTCGTGACGAAGCCCGGACCGGTCAGGATCGGCAGGCCGCCACCGGCGGTGTTGAGGTTCGTGACCTCGAGGTACAGCAGGATGACCGGCAGGTAGCCCTGCAGGTACTGCTGCTGGTCGACGGTGAAGGCGACATCGCCGGCCTCGATGGCGTCGATCAGCTCCGGTGTGATGTCGAAGCCGCCGACGGTGAGCTCGCGACCCAGCTCCTGAGCCGCGGTCAGGCCCGACATGGCGATGACCGGGCCGGTGCCCATGAAGCCGTCGATGTCCGGGTTGGCCTCGAGGACGGCCTTGATGCCGTTGATCTGGGCGGTCTGGTCTGCGTCGAGACCGGCGAACTCGCTGATGACCTCACCACTGAAGGTTTCGGCCAGGCCGTTACAGCGCTCCTCCAGGGCCACGTTGGACTCCTCCTGGCGGCCACAGAAGATCTTGGTGGCACCGGCCTCGTTGAACCGCTGGCCCGCACCGTTACCGGCGATGACCTCGGTCTGGCCGACGTGGGTGGTGGCACCGATGTCCTGGTAGTCGTTCACACCGGAGTTGATGGTGTAGACGGGGATGCCGGCGGCGACGGCCTCCTGCAGCGGGCCGACCAGCTGGTCGGGGCTCGGCAGCGAGGCGGCGATGCCGCTCGAGCCTTCACCGATGGCGGTCTGGATGTCGGTCACCATCTTGCCGGGGTCGTTGTTGCCCGCCAGCCACACGCAGCTCACGCCGACGTCCTCGCACGCGGCGTCGAAGCCACGCTTCACCACGGACCAGAAGGGCCCGTCGTCGGAGTGGGTGATCATGTGGAAGGTCAGGTCGCCTCCCTGGGTGAGGTCGACCGATTCGTCGCCGGAGGCGTCCTCGTCGGACTCCGTGTCGTCGGTCGCTGCGTCGTCGGTCGCCTCGGATGATTCGTCGGTGCCGGCGTCCTCGTCGCCCTCGTCCGATCCACCACATGCGGAGGCGATCAGAGAGAAGGCGAAGAGCAGTGCAAGCAAGCTCTTGAGATGCTTCATATGAGTGTTACTCCCCTTTTTGCTGTTGTTTGGTTTCCAGGTCCGCCGGCGCGTTCCCGCGGGAATCCGGGCAGATGGATCTTAATACGCCTATCGTCGCTCCGTTGAGGTCGGCGTTCGTGCTGTCACGCGGAATGTCCAAGAGAATGTCATAGAGAAGCGGCGAGATCTTTAAGAAAGTCGACGCTGGCTTCGACGTCGCGTATCGGGCCCTCGCCCTCGGCTGGCAGGTCACCGGTCAGCGCGCAGTCCTGCTCGATCACATACCAGCCGTCGTAGCCGCCGCCTTCCAGCGCGGCGATCACGCCGGCAAGATCGAGGTCGCCCTGACCGAGGGCGGTGAACAGGCCTTCCTGGACGGCGTCCATGAGGGACAGCTCGTCGTTGTTCAACCGGTTGGCGATTGCCATGCTGGTGTCTTTGAGGTGTACCAGGCCGACCCGATCGGGGTGTCGCTTCACCAGTTCCACCGGGTCATAGCCGCCGATGGCCAGGTGGCCGGTGTCGACGACGAGGGCCACATCGCTGTTGTCGAGTAGGGCCTGCACCTCACCGGCGGTTTCGATGACGCAGTCGACATGCTCGTGTAGCACCTGGACGAGACCGTGATCGGCGCAGATCTCGCCGATTTCGTCGACCATCTGGTAGAGGTGAGCCCATTCGGCCTCCGTGAGGTCGCGGCGGGGCTGCCAGTCGTACGACGTCACCGGAGCGGTGTTGAAGAAGCCGGCACCGTTGTCGGCCAGCAGCTTGGCGGCGGCCAGGGCGTCGGATCGTGTGGTTTCGGCCTGCTCGGGATCGTGGAGGACGAGCGGAATGAAGGCCGCCAGCAGTGACATGTCGTGGCGGGCCAGGGTGTGCCGGAGCTCCGTGCTGTCGTTGGGTAGCCAGCCGGTGGCGCCCAGCTCGGTTCGGGTGAAGCCGAGGCTGCTCATCTCGCCGAGGACCCGGTCGGGCGGCAGCTGATGCCCCCAGCCCGGTACCTCGCACACGCCCCAGGAAATGGGGGCTGCGGCGACCCGGTCGAGCAACGTGGAGGTTTCGGACAAGCGTGGGATCCTTTCCGGCTTCCGGCCCGCATGGCCCTGCCCAGCACTTGGAGCGCTCCAACAACGTAGGGCAAACAAGCGGGTCATGCAAGGGACACGGTGGATTTCTTTGGAGATCACCGCTCGAGAGGCGGCTGACGGGCGGAGGACGTCATCGCGGATGACCCGGTGCGTCGAACTCGTGCCGGCGTGGTCGTGTCGTTGTGGGAGCACTTGTATTGGAGCGCTCTAAAGCCTACAGTCTGACTTGATGCCGAACGACGACTCGTCCACGCCCATCGCCCGGCTCCGTCCACCGACCATGGACGATGTGGCGGAGGCCGCCGGCGTGTCCCGGGCGCTGGTGTCGCTCGTGATGCGAGACGCACCGAACGTCAGTGACAAGCGACGCAAGGCCGTGCTCGATGCTGCGGACCGCCTCGGCTACCGCCCGAATGCCGCCGCCCGGAGCCTCGCGGAGCGGCGATCCAACACCCTCGGCGTGGTCGTCAACGATCTCCACAACACGTTCTTTGCCGATCTGGTCGACGGCGTCCACGAGATCGCCCAGGCGAACGGGTTTCGATTGCTGCTCAACGCGGCGTGGCGAACCGACACCGATGAGCGTGAGGCGATCGAGGCGTTCCTCGAGTACCGGGTCGACGGCATCCTCGTGCTCGGCGCAAGTGCCGACGGGGAGGTGTTGCGGGCGGCGGCGGCCAGCGCCGCGCTGGTGACGATCGGCTCGTCATTCGAGGGCGTCGACGCCGTCGTCAATGACGACGTTCGAGGCGGCGAGATCGCTGCCGAACACCTGATCGCCCTCGGTCACCGCAATATCGTCCATCTCGATGGCGGGATGGGCGCCGGTGCCGCGCCGCGGCGAGAGGGTTTCGTCGGTGTGATGACGTCGGTGGGCCTCGACGTGCAGGTGATGTCCGGAGAGTTCACGGAACGTTCCGGCGTCGACGCTGCGGCCGAGCTCGTCAGGTCGGGCTCGATGCCGACGGCGATCTTCGCCGCCAACGATCTGGCCGCGGTCGGGCTGGTCGATGGTCTCACCGTGGCCGGCCATCCGGTTCCCCGTTCGGTTTCGGTGATCGGGTACGACAACACCCACCTGGCCCGGTTGAAACACATCGGTCTGACCACGATCCACCAGCCGAGGAGGGAGATGGGCCGGCTGGCGGCCGAGATCGTTCTCGAACGGCTGGAGACCGGTCGTCGCCAGGCCGTCCGCCGCGTGGTCACCCCCGAGCTTGTCGTTCGCAACACCACCGCGCCACCGCCGGCTGCCGGCACCAGACGGGTGTCGGCCTGACCTGCCGACCTCCTGACCGTCCGTACCACAAACCAACCGACCCGGGATGCCCATGTCAAACACCAACACCCAGCACGTACCAGCGGCCGTGCCCGAACTCATCACCATCGGGCGGGTTTCGATCGATCTCTACCCCCATCAGCAGGGTCCGATGAAGGACGTCACCTCGTTTCAGAAGTCGATCGGGGGTACGGCGACCAACGTTGCGGTGGCCACGGCCCGACTCGGTCACCGGACGGCCGTGGTGACGAAAGTCGGCGATGATGCATTCGGGCGTGATGTCCGGCATGCCCTCACGGATCGGTTCGACGTCGACGCCGGCTATGTCTCCACCCACCCGAGCCTTCCCACGCCCCTCGCGTTCGCCGAACTCGATCCGGTTGAGGATCCGTCGATCATCTTCTACCGGTACCCGGACGCCCCCGACTTCCAGCTCGATCACGCCGATCTCGACCCGGTCCCGATCGAGGACACCCGGATCCTGTGGATCCCGGCGTCGCGGTTTTCGGCCGAACCCAGCCGCAGCGCGGTGATCAAGGTGCTCGACCGCCGGTCCCGCCGGTCCCACACGGTGTTCGATCTCGATTGGCGGCCCCAGTTCTGGGAGTCGGAGACGGCGGCCAACGCCGTCATCGAGCCGCTCATCGACGCCTTCACCATCGTCATCGGCAACCGCCAGGAGTGCAAGGTCGCCGTCGGGAGCGACGATCCCCACGAAGCGGCCGATCGACTGTTGGCCAAAGGTGTCGAGGCCGCCGTGGTGAAGCTCGGCGGCGACGGCGTTCTGGTGGCGAAGTCCGACGGCACGCGCCGCGAGGTGGCGCCGTTCCCGGTGGACGTGGTCTGTGGCCTCGGTGCCGGCGATGCCTTCGGCGGGGCATTCTGCCATGGCCTGTTGTCGGGATGGCCGGTTGAGGACTGTGTACGCTACGGCAATGCCGCCGGAGCCATCGTGGCCGGTCGGCTGTTGTGCGCCGACGACATGCCGTATGTCGACGAGGTCGACGACTTCCTGGCTCGACGGGAGGAGTCCCGATGACCATCGAGGCCCAACCCGGACCCGGTCGACTGCTTTCGGTGACCCCCGAGATCGCCGGATGGCGCTACCTCTCGTTCTCCGTGATCGAACTGGCCCCCGGCCAGAGCCATGCACAGACGCTCGACAGCGCCGAGACCGCGGTCGTGCCGTTGTCGGGTCACGGGACCGTGCGACTCGACGACCAGACCCATGAGGTCGGCCGCCGTTCGGTGTTCACCGAGCTGGCCCCCGTGGCCTACGCTCCTCCCGGGGTCGAGGTGACGGTCGAAGCCGGCGAAGACCTTCTGACGTTCGCCATCGGTTCGGCACCGGCCGAGGGCCGCTACCCGGCTCGGTTGATCCAACCCTCCACCATCCGCTCCGAGGTGCGAGGTGGTGGGGCCGCCCTACGGCAGGTGAACCACACCCTGGCACCACCCATCGAGGCCGAACGCCTGATCCTGTACGAGGTGTACGTGCCCCGGGGAACGTGGTCCGGCTGGGCCCCGCACCGCCATGACGGTGTCGACGGCTCGCCCTACCTCGAGGAGACCTACTACTTCCGGATGGATCGTCCCGAAGGTTTCTGGATGCACCGGAACTGGGACGACGGCACCGGCTATGTCGGCGACGGGCCCGAACCCTACGACCAGGTGATGGCGGGTGGCGACGGCGACTGCGCCCTCGTTCCCGGCGGCTACCACTCGTCGGTGGCCTGTCCCGGAACCAACATGTACTTTCTCAATTACCTGGCCGGCGAGCTCGTCGGTGACGATCGGTCAACCCCGCCCTGTTTCCACTCCGAGCACACCTGGATCGAGTCGGACTGGGGATCGGGGGCCTGGGAGCTGCCGATCCTCGACCCCGCAACCGGAGGAACACCACGATGACGGATCACGGGACACGACGCCGTTTTCAGCGGCTGACCAACGAGGACGGGGTGTTCTGCGTCGCGGCCGTCGACCATCGCGACGCCCTCGTGGCCGAGTTCGCCGAGCACGGCGACGGCACGGAGCCGTCACCTCGGGTTCTCACGAGCTTCAAAGCCGACGTCCTGGGCGCGCTCGGTGCCCGGCCCTCTGCGGTGATGATCGAACCGGAGTTCTCGTTCCCCCATCTGACCGACGCAGGGCTGGTCGACCGCTCGGTCGGTGTGATCTGCGCCCTCGAGTCCCAGGGCTACATGGCCAACCCGGCCGACGGCAATCAGCTGATGCCGGGTTGGACGCCGGGGCAACTTCTCGAAGCCGGAGCCGATGCGGCCAAACTGTTCGTTCTCTATCGACCCGACGATGAGGCCCTCGCCCCGCGCCAGGAGCGTCTGATCCGTCGGGTGGTCGAGGACTGCGCCGCCTGCCAGCTGCCCGTTCTGATCGAACCGATTCCCTATGATCTCGGCGGAGACGACGAGCGGCGCGAGATGATCCTGCGCTCGGCGTCGCGACTCACCGAGTTCGGTCCGATGATCCTGAAGATGCCGTTTCCGGGTGCGGGGTCGTGTCGGCTGCTCAATGACGCCTGCGGTGACAATCCCTGGACACTGCTGAGCTGGGGTGTCGGATTCGACGAGTTCGCCGACCAGCTGACCGAAGCGGCCGAAGCGGGCTGTTCCGGGTTCATGGTCGGCCGGGCGTTGTGGCGTGAGGCGCTTCCGTTCGACACTCGGCCCGAGATCCTGAACACGACGGTCATCGAACGGTTCGACAAACTCTGCGCCATCGCCGCCGAGGCGAGACCGTGGCATCATCACTACGGCCCCGCCACGCTCGACGACTGGCCGTGGGCTCGCTGACCGACCCTTCTGCATCCACCGTTTCAACCCGCTTGGAGTTACCCATGGAGACCGTCCGACTCACGACCGCCCAGGCCATCGTTCGCTGGATGATGGTCCAGCGCACCCGCTTGGCCGATGGCAGCGAGGCACCGATGTTTCCCGGTGTCTTCGGCATCTTCGGCCACGGCAATGTGACCTGTCTCGGCCACGCCCTGGAGGAGGTCCGCGACGAGTTCCCGACCTGGCGGGGCCAGAACGAGCAGGGCATGGCCCTCGCCGCGGTGGCCTACAACAAGGCCGTGCGGTGTCGTCAGATCATGGTGGCCACCTCCTCGGTCGGGCCCGGAGCCACCAACATGGTGACCGCGGCCGGCGTGGCAGCGGCCAACCGGCTGCCGTTGCTGCTGTTCTCCGGTGACACGTTCGCCAGCCGTATTCCCGACCCGGTGCTGCAGCAGGTCGAGCATTTCGGTGAGCCGTCGACGACGGTCAACGACTCCTTCCGGGCGGTGACCAAGTATTGGGATCGCATCACCCATCCGGCCCAGATCGCCCAGTCGTTGCCCGCCGCGCTCGCCACCATGCTCGACCCGGCGACCCGGGGCCCGGCCTTCATCGGCCTACCCCAGGACATACAGGCCGAGGCCTACGACTATCCGGTGCGGCTGTTCGACCCGATGGTCCACGAGGTACCCCGGCCCCGCCCCGATTCGACTGAGGTGGTTGCGGCGGTCGACGTGGTGCGAACGGCCCGCAAGCCCCTCATCATCGCGGGCGGCGGCGTGCACTACTCCGTGGCCGAGGCCGAGCTGGCCGAGTTCGCCGCGACCCACGGCATCCCGGTCGTCGAAACGGTGGCCGGCAAGTCGAGTCTGCTCGGCGACGACGCGACCTACGTGGGCCCGATCGGTGTGACCGGGTGCGAGGCGGCCAACAATCTGGCGGCCGAGGCCGACGTCGTGCTGGCGGTCGGCTGCCGCCTCCAGGACTTCACCACCGGTTCGTGGACGGTCTTCAGGAACGAAGCAACGGTGCTCGTCGGCATCAACACCGCCCGGTTCGACGCCATCAAGCATCGGTCGCTCCCGGTCGTGGGCGATGCCCGTGAAACGCTTCGGGAGATGGGTGAGCTGTTGGGCGGCTGGCGCGCTCCGGAGGCGTGGATGGAGCGGGCAACCGCCGAGAAGGCGGGCTTCCGCTCCTACCTCGACAGCATTGGATCGCCCGATCCGTCGGCTGACGTTCTCACCTACGCCCAGGTCGTTCGGGCGGCCAGCGATCAGGCCGTCGAGAGCGACGTCTGCCTGGCCGCCGCCGGTGGCTTCCCCGGTGAGGTCAACAACGGCTGGTGGTCCAAGGGGGTGGCGACCTTCGACTGCGAGTACGGCTTCTCCTGCATGGGCTACGAGGTATCCGGTGGTTGGGGTGCGGCCATGGCCCATGAGGCAATGGGACGTTCCGACGACGGAGACGTGTTCGTGTTCGTCGGCGACGGCTCGTATCTGATGATGAACTCCGACCTCTACAGCTCGGTGCTGTCGGGCCACAAGATGATCGTCATCGTGTGTGACAACGGCGGGTTTGCCGTGATCAACCGGCTGCAGATCGGGCAGGGCGGCAAGCCGTTCAACAATCTGCTGGCCGACTGCCGGTTGGCGGGCAGCCACAATGGTGAGGTCGTTGAGGTCGATTTCGCCGCCCACGCTGCAGCCATGGGTTGTGCGTCCGAGACGGTGTCGACCCATGAGGAGCTTCGAGCTGCGTTGGAGCGGGCCCGGGCCAGTGATCGGACCTACGTCATCGCCACCAAGGTCGACGCCTACACCTGGACCGAGGGTGGCGCGTTCTGGGAGGTCGGCGTGCCCGAGGTCTCGAACCTCCAGTCGGTGCGCGACGCCCGAGCCGAGATGGAGAAGGGCCAAGCCGATCAGCGAGTCGGCTGGTGAACCGCTTGCGCCACCGCCTCCACAACTCTTCCTGCACGAGAAGCTGCTGATGCGCGAATTTCTCCGGAAGAGTTGTGGGAGGTGAAACGTCGGGAGCGGCCCGGGATCACGAGCCGGCCCTAGTGTGGTGCCCATGGCTCAGGCATACGTAGCGGGAATCGATTCATCAACCCAGTCGACCAAGGTCGAGGTCCGCCGGATCGACGATGGAACCGTCGTCGGCACAGGTCGAGCCTCCCACCCGTCGACCACACCGCCCCGGAGCGAACAGGACCCCAACGACTGGTGGGCGGCCCTCGTGTCGGCCTTCTCCGAGATCGACGTCGGGGTTCGCGCCGGCATCGTCGGCGTGGCGGTCGCCGGGCAGCAGCACGGTCTTGTGTTGGTCGACGCAGCCGGTGAACCGCTTCGCCCGGCCAAGCTGTGGAATGACACCGAATCGGCGCCCCAGGCCGAAGCCCTCGTGGCCACCTCCGGGGCCGATGTCTGGGTCGACCGCTGCGGGTCGGTTCCCGCTCCCGCCTTCACGGTCACCAAACTGGCGTGGGTGGCCGAGCACGAACCCGAATTGATCGACCGGATCGACAAGGTGATGCTGCCGCATGACTATCTCACCTGGAGGCTGACCGGCGAGCACGTGACCGATCGGGGTGACGCATCGGGTACGGGTTGGTGGTCACCGTCGATCGAAGAATACGTCGATGAGGTGATCGAGTTGGTCGCACCCCCGATTGCCGGGAGGCTACCCACGGTTCTGGGCCCGACGGCGACGGCCGGAACCGTGACTGCAGCGGTGGCGGCCGAGCTGGGTCTGTCATCGGGCGTCGTCGTCGGCCCCGGTTCGGGCGACAACATGGGAGGCGCGCTCGGTCTGGGGCTGCGGCCCGGCGACCTGGCGATCTCCGTCGGAACGTCCGGCACGGCCTATGCGGTCAGCGGCACCCCGACCGCGGATCCGACCGGTCTCGTGGCCGGCTTCGCCGATGCCACCGGGAACTTTCTCCCGCTCGTCTGCACGTTGAACGCCACCAAGGTCACCGAATCGTTCCGGCGTTTGCTGGGTGTCGACTACGCGGAGTTCGACGAGCTGGCGCTGTCGGCTCCGGTCGGATCCGGCGGTGTGGTACTGGTGCCCTATCTCGACGGCGAACGCACACCCAACCGTCCGTCCGCCACCGGTCTGCTGACGGGCGTGCGCTCCGATGTGGAACGAGATCAGGTTGCCCGAGCGGCGTTCGAGGGGGTGGCCTGTGGCCTGTTGGATGGTGTGGAGGCTCTCGATTCGGCCGGGGTGGCACTGGGCGGCCGCACCTTCCTCATCGGGGGAGGGGCCAGGTCCGCGGCGTACGTACGCATCATGGCCGACCTGTCACAGCGTCAACTCACCGTTCCGGTCGACGACGAGACCGTGGCCACCGGGGCCGCCGTCCAGGCAGCCGTCGTGGCCGGCCACGACACGTTCACCGAGGTGGCCGAGAGGTGGCGCCTCGGGCACGGCACGATCGTCGATCCCGACCGCGGGGTCGCCGAGGCCGCAGTCGAAGCCCGCCGTCACTACCGCTGGGCCCGAGACCTCACGGAGTAGCATCCGATCCGCCACGTCACCCTACGGACGGAAGCCCCAGGTTGTCGGACCCGGCCGCAACGTGCGGCGGGCCAGGTGGACCCAGTCGCACAACATCGGACGGGTGTCCCGGGGATCGATGATCTGCTCGATCTCGTAGAACTCCGCCGACCGCAGCGGCGACCGCAGCCGATTCAATCGCTCGGTGATCTCGGCGTGGAGGGCATCGGGGTCGCCGGACGCCTCCAGGTCCGCCCTGTAGGCCACCTCCAGGCCACCCTCGAGTGGCAACGAACCCCAGTCGGCGGACGGCCAGGCCATCCGCATCGACGTGGTGCCCGGCGCCCGGTTGGACGCGCCGGCCACGCCGAACGCTTTGCGAACCAGCACCGTGCAGTAGGGAACGGCCAGCTGTCGTAAGGCCACCAGCGCGATCGAACCGGTGCGGATGGTGCCCTCCTCCTCGGACGTCTTGCCGATCACGAAGCCTGGACAGTCCTCGAAGTGGATGAGCGGCAGTTTGAACAGCGACGCCAGATCGGCGAGGCGGATCAGTTTGCGGCAGGCGTCGTTGGTCCAACCGCCGCCGTAGATGCGGGGATCCTCCGCGTAGACCGCCACCGGCACGCCGTCGAGGCGGGCCAGACCGGCGATGATCGACGTGCCCCAGCCACGACCGATCTCGAAGAAGCTCGATGCCACATCGGAGGACCGGTCGAACACCGCGGAGATGATGGCCCGCATGTCGTAGGCCTGGCGTGGTTCTCGGGGCACCGCCGAGACCAGCCCTTCCTCCCGCCGCCCCGGATCGTCGGCCCAGTTCTCGATCGGGGGCAACTCGTCGACGTTGCCGGGCAGGTAGGACAGGAACTGCAGCGCCCGGTCGAATGCCTCGGCCTCGGTGTCGACGACGTCGTCGATCGAGCCGTTCGTGGTGTGGATGCGGGCGTGGCCCAGCTCCTCCTTGCTGACCGAACCGAGCCCGGCCTGCTCGACCAGGGCCGGTCCGGCGATCATCATCTGTGAGGTCTCGGCCACCATGACCGAGTAGTGGCAGGTGGTGGCCCGGGCCGCCCCGAAACCGGCCACCGAACCCAGCACCAGGGACACCGACGGCGCCACGTTCAAATGGTCGATCACGGTGTGCCAGCCCGGCAGCAGCGGAATGTAGGTACGGCCGGCCATCTCGATGGTCTTGACCGAACCGCCACCCGACATACCGTCGAGCAGGCGCACATGGGGCAGCCGCATCTCCAGGGCGAGCGACTCCGACTCCTCCCGTTTGACCGAAATCGACGCGTCGTTGGAACCGCCGCGCACGGTGAAATCGTCGCCGGAGATCACCACCGGCCGGCCCTCCAACTCCGCCAACCCGAACACGAAATTCGATGGCAGCAGCTTGATGAGGTTGCCGTCGTCATCGTAGGACGCGACCCCGGCGACCTTGCCCAGCTCCCAGAACGTGCCGGAATCGACGATGCCGTCGATCCGCTCCCGAACGGTCTGCTTGCCGAAATGGTGTTGGCGTTCGACCTTCTCGGCGCCGCCGAGCTGCTCGGCCATGGCCTCGCGCCGCCTCAGCTCCTCCAGCTCCGGTTCCCAGCTCACCGGACAGACCCCATGGGTGGGCGCGCTCGCCGGCACGTCGGATGGTTCGAAAGAGTCACGGTCGGCCCGAGGTTACTCACGGTCGGCCTCCCATGCCAGAAGGAGCCCCGTTTGGTCCGCTGACGGGCCGGTTGGAGTGAGCCCGGCCCGGTGGGCCATCATGGTCCGGTGACCGGAACCCCCACGTCGACCCCACCCGCCGTGGCGATCACCGACGCCATCGAGGCCGCCGATCTGCGGGTTCTGGTGTTGTGCCTGTACCACCTGACCGGTGATGACATCTGGTTGAGCGAACGCTACGCACCGGCCCGCGATGTCCGCCTGGTCGCCGACCCCGACGCCGGATTCGACGCCGGGACCAGGGCCGAGATCCGGGCCGCCGCCGTCGACCTGTTGACCGGCGGCAGCGTGGATCACACCGTCACGATGCCCGAACCGGTGGTCACCGACCCCGATCCCGAGCAGTTCCAGCGGATGATGTCGTTCTGTCTGGGTGAACCGGTGCCCGACGAGTACGTGCCGATGATGCTCGACGATTTCGGTTTCACGTCCGAGGATGCCCGGTGGGCGGCCGGTCGACCGGTGGCCCCGGGAGAGCCATCGGACACCGACCACGAGGTTCTGATCATCGGTGCCGGTGTCTCCGGTCTGTGCCTGGGTGTCAAACTCGACCGGCTCGGCATCCCCTACACGATCGTCGAGAAGAATCCCGAGGTCGGCGGAACCTGGTACGAGAACCGGTACCCCGGTTGCGGCGTCGACACCCCCAACCACTTCTACAGCTACTCGTTCGCTCCGAACCCCACCTGGCGACACTACTTCTCACCCCGCGACGAGCTCTACGACTATCTGCACGACTGCGCCACCGAGTTCGACCTGCGCCCCCGCATCCGTTTCTCCACCACGATGACCTCCGCCCGGTGGGAGGAGGACCGGGGCCGGTGGCGGGTCACGCTGGTGGACGAGGCCGGATCCACGATCGACACCACCACCAGGATTCTGGTCAGCGCAACCGGGCACTTCAACCAGCCGATGGCCGCCCGCTTCCCCGGCGACGAGAACTTCGAGGGTCGCATCGTCCACACGGCCCGGTGGCCCGACGACCTCGACCTGACCGACGTCGACGTGGCCGTGATCGGCACCGGAGCGTCGTCGGTGCAGCTGGTGCCGACGATCGCCCCGATCGCCAGGAGCGTCACCGTCTATCAGCGGACCCCGCAGTGGGTTCGTCCCACGGAGAACTACAACGGCGAGGTCGATCCCCGCAGCGGCTGGTTGTTCGCCAACCTGCCCTTCTACGGTCGGTGGTATCGCTTCGCCCAGTTCTGGCGCTATGGCGACGGGCTCCTCCGGTACCTCCGACGCGATCCCGACTGGCCGCACCCGGAGCGGGCGATGAACCGGGTCAACGATCGCCATCGGGTCGAGATGACGGATCACATCGTCGAGTCACTGGCCGCGAAGCCCGAGTTGATCGACCGCTGCATCCCGTCCTACCCGCCGTTCGGCAAGCGGATCCTCCTCGACAACGACTGGTACACCACGCTCTGCCGACCCGATGTCGACCTGGTCACCGAGCCCATCGAACGGTTCGAAGTCGACGGCATCCGCACCACCGACGGGGAGGTGCGAACCGCCGCGGTGATCGTGCTGGCCACCGGTTTCACCGTCACCACACTGGCCGCCCGGCTCAACATCGTCGGTCGTGACGGTCTCGACCTGGCCGAGGACTGGGCCGACGACAACCCCACGGCCTATCTCGGTATGACCGTGCCCGAGTTCCCCAATCTGTTCGTGATGTACGGTCCCAACACCAACCTCGGACACGGGGGGAGCGGCATGTGGGTTGGCGAAACCCAGGCCCGCTACATCGCCCACTGTCTCACCCTGATGGCGGAGCAGGGCTGGACCACACTCGATGTGCGCCCCGAGCGCCGACGCGACTACACCGCCGAGATCGACGCCGCCCACGCCGAGCTCATCTGGGCGCACCCCGGCACCAACACCTACTATCGGAACGCCAACGGGCAGGTTCGTTCTCCGATGCCGTTCCGCATGGTCGACTACTGGCATCGCACCCGGCGCCCCGACCCCGACGACTTCGTGGTCCGTCGAGTCGACTTCACTGATTCTTAGCCGAGCTCTGGTCGTACCAAGGGCGGTCCGAACCCTGGTCGCCACCGCCCGCCGGTACGGTGGAAGGGTCGCCATCGGGCCGCGAGGCCAAGACCGCGATCCAACAATCGGATCGCAGCTCACCGTTCGACCACCGGTCGGGCCCGACGCCGGCATCTGGCGTATGGAATGAAACCGCTCAAACTTTGGATCAGGGTCGGATCGCCGACCTGGAAGAGATCGGGCACGCTCGTGTTCACCGCGGTGATCGGCGTGCTCCTCGTCGGCGGCACCGCCATGGCCGCCAACCTCGGCCTGCTCACCGGCACGACGTCCGCCGACCGGGGCTACCGGCTGAGCGTGCCGAGACCGGCCCTGTCGGTGACGCTCCCCACCACCGATCCGGAACCACCCGACGTCGACACGACCTCGGTTTCCGAGGACGCCGACGAATCAGGTGACGCCCACAACGGCGGTGCCGCCGAGTCCACGACGACCGAACCACCGCATGACCACGGTTCGGTCCACCACGAGGAAAGCACGGCGGGAGGCTCCGAAGGTGCGTCCGACGATGGGAACCACGCCGAGGTCGACAACCCCCATCCCGACCAGGATGCGCAACCGGAACGCCGGCCCGACGACCCGGCCCGTCGCGATGGCAAGTCCGAGGGCGACGCCGGTGAGGCCGACACGGACCGATGGAGCCCTCCCGGCGGCGACGGTCGACTCGACGACGATTGACCGGGGGCCGAGGGTCACCCCCTCGCCGACAGGTTCCGGCCGGGAGACCTCCTCCTCGCCGACATGTTCCGGCCGGGAGACCTCCCCGTCGCCCCTGGCCGGCCGGTCAGCGTGTCTCCGCCGCTTTTCGGGTGCGACTCCAGCGCCGGCTTTTCGCCGCGCCGAGTTCCGGGTCGTCCCAATGATCGTGCAGCGTCGACCATTCGACGGTGCTGCGGTAGATGGTGTCGGCAGATCGCGGTTCGGTCAGCCGTGCGTCGCTCGGAAACAGCGTCGGCCAGCCGGTCGTGACCCGGAGCCCCCGGCCGTGCGGATTGTCGTCGAAGATCAGCGTCCCGCCGCTGGCCTCGATCAATGACGCCACCACGGCGAGACCGAGCCCGGTGCCGGGGCGACCGTGGTCGGCCCGCCAGAACCGATCGGTGGCCCGCTTCTTCTCCTCGTCGGTCAAGCCGGGTCCCTCGTCGGTGACGACCAGCCGGTGATGCATATGGCCCCGCTCGACCGAAACCAGGATCCGAGACTTCGGGGGTGCCACGTGGAGGGCGTTGTCGAGCAGGTTGTCGAGCACCTGCTCGATCGCCCCGGCCACCGCGATCGCCTCCACCTTGCCGTGCGGGCTTTTCAGGAGAAGCTCGACCTCATGGTCGGCCGTCGCCTGCCAGGTGTTGACCCGATCGGCGGCCAGCGACCCGAGATCGACGGCGGTCAGGCTCGGCGGTCCGTCGTTGCGGGCCAGTTTCAGCAGGTCGCCGACGAGGTTCGACAGGCGGATGGTCTCCTCGATGGCCGCCTCGATTTCAACCCGTGACGTGGCGTCGATGGCTGCAGCCTCCAGGTTCTCGAGTCGAAGCCGGAGCGAGGTCAAGGGGGTGCGGAGCTGGTGGGACGCATCGCCAACGAACGAACGGTGCCGTTCGATGAGCTGCTCCAGCTGGCGGCCCATGGCGTTCATCGAGTTGGCCAGCTCCTGAATCTCGCCCGGCGTCTCGGGATCCGATACCTGGAGCGGGCTGAAGTCACCGCGCCCGAACCGCAGCGCGGAGGTCCGCAGCCGCTTGATCGGTTCGGTGGCCGATCGGGCGACGGTCAACCCGACCAGGGCCAGGGCGCCGAGGATCAGC
>JBFHME010000031.1:0-27496 GCA_041594435.1 Acidimicrobiales bacterium | reverse complement strand
CATGGCGCCACCGAGGCGGTCGGTGGCTTCGTAGAGCGTGACCCGGTACCCCCACCGGGCCAGATCCAGGGCGCAGGCCAGTCCGGCCGGTCCCCCGCCGACGATCCCGACGGTTTGGGTTCGACGACGCGCCGGAGGGGTGGCAACCCTCGTCCACAGTGACCCAGCGCCGGACTCCGGCCCGAACTGCTCGGTCACATAGCGTTTGAGGGCCCGAATGGCGATCGGGCGATCGATCTCGCCTCGGCGGCATGCGTCCTCACACGGGGCGGCGCAGACCCGCCCGCAGACCGAGGCGAACGGGTTCGGGAGTCGAGCGGTCAGGTAGGCGAGCTCATCGTCGCCATCCGCGATGGCCGCCACATACATGCCGGCGTTGGTGTGGACGGGACAGGCGGCCAGACACGGGATGTTGGAGTCGAAGTAGTCGAGCTCGGTCCAATCCGACATCAGGCCCTCCTGGCCCTGCGGAGGTATTCCAATCCGATGATGACAGCCAGGAGCGCCACGCCCCAGACCACCGTTGCGATCAGGTCCTGTACCGGGCGGCTGAGATTGGCCACGGTCGTGGTCTGAAGCACCCGTGCCGGCAGGTAGACGACGAGCATGATGGCGGCGACGGTGATCACCCACGCCTTGAGCCAGGCGTCCAGCCAGCTGATCCGACCGGCGGCGTTGCGGCCCCACACCCGCGACCACCCGACTGCGGCGACGAAGGCCGTGGCCATCGCCACGATCAGTAGGTTGGGAACCCCTGAGAACGCCAACATTCCGAGACCTACCCAAGTAAGTAATGAAGTCGTTGCGTAATAAACTAAGGGATTACGTCGGACCCTTATTAGGGTCTTTGGTCCTGGTCGGACCGAGATACCCGTCGACGTGCGGACGGCGACCCCTTCCGGGGATCAGCCGAAGCTCGGAGGTCGCTTCTCCTTGACGGCGGCGACGCCCTCGGCTGCGTCCGGTCCACCGAAACCGAGCATCTCGAGCGCAGCCGAGGCGTCGAAGGTCGGACCGGCCATCCGGAGCCAGTTGTTCAACGCGAGCTTGGTCCACTGCACGGCTTGATTCGATCCCGCGTTGAGTGTGCGGGCGACATCATAGGCCTTGTCGAGCACCGCATCATCGTCGACGGCCATCGACACGAGACCGATCCGTGCCGCCTCCTCCCCCGACAACGGTTCGCAGGTCAGCAGGTAGTACTTGGCCTTGGCCATGCCGCACAGCAACGGCCAGATGATGGCGGCATGGTCACCGGCGGCCACGCCGATCTTGGTGTGGCCGTCGATGATCCGGGCCGAGCGTCCGACCACCGAGATGTCGGCCATCAACGCCGTCGCCAGCCCTGCTCCCACGGCCACCTTCTCGATGGCCGACACCACGGGCTTGGAGCAGTTGATGATGTTGTAGACGAGATCACGGGCTTCCCGGAACACGTCGGCCCGATAGGCGGGATCGGCGATGATCTCGTCGATCATGCCGAGGTCACCGCCGGCGGAGAACACGCCGTCGGCCCCGTGCACCACCACCACGTTGGTGTCGGGGTCCCGGTTGACCACGGTCCACACGTCGGCCAAGTGAGCGTGTTTGACGCCGTCGACCGCGTTCAGCCGTCCGGGCGTGTCGATGACGATCCGGAGAATACCGGGTTCGAGGCGATCGATCGTGAGGCTGTCGAACGAGGCGTAGCGGTCGAGTGAAGGGTCTGGTGTGTCGCTCATCAGGGACCGACGGTAGCCTGCGCGACACCGGCGCGACCATTCGGATTCAAACCGACAGGTGTCCGATCCGACCGCGGAAAACGTATCTGGTCGGGCCGTGGCCACGTCTTTATACCATGCTGGGAACCACGATCACCGGGGCCGGGCGGCACCGCCGGTCCCCCGACCTCATTCACTATCCGCCCTTTCTCGTGTCCGGCGCCCGTTCCGTGGCGAACTCGCTGCTGTATCTCAGCGGGCTGCGCCGCAAGCCGTTGCTGCTCGAGGGCCGCCGTCGGGGCGACGTCTACCGCAACTGGTCCGGTGATCGGCGCCATCGGGTCGACTGGGCCGAGCCGGTCACCGAGGAGGAGCTGGCCGAGCTGATTCGCTCAGCCGACTCGGTCCGGGTCGTCGGCTCGGGCCACTCGTTCAATGACGCCCTCGCCAGCAACGGACTGACGGTGTCGCTCGACCGGCTGAGTGGAATCGTCGCCGTCGACCCGGTGTCCCATCAGGCCACCGTCCGGGCCGGGACCCGGCTGCGTGACCTGAATGTCGAGCTTTTCCGTCTCGGTCTGGCGTTGCGATCGCTCGCCTCCCACGATGCCCAGAGCATCGGCGGTATCCTCGCCACCGATGTGCACGGAACCGGGCGAGATCCGGCTCACCTCAGTGACCAGGTGATCGGACTGCGCCTGGTGGACGGCACGGGAACCGTCCACGCGCTCGGCCCCGACGACGACCTGTTTCGCGCCGCCGTCGGCGGATTGGGCGCCGTCGGCATCATCACCGAGGTGACAATCCAGTGCGTCGAGGCCTTCAACCTGACGCAGGCCACCGACGTCGAGTCCCTGGACTGGGCCCGTTCCAATCTCGGCCGTCTCCTGACCGGCAACGATCACGTCAGCTTCTACGCGTATCCCTTCACCGACAAGGTCCACGTTCACACCTGGACCCGGACCGACGAATCGCCGAGTCGCTGGGGCCGGATTCGGGAGGCGGTGAACGAGGCGAAAGCCGTGGCCGGCGCAGCGGTGGTCGGCGATGCGGCCGCCCACCTTGGAATCCTCCCGTGGACGGCGCCGGTGGCGATGCGGCTGCAGACCCCGGTCGGGCTCGTCCACCGGTCCCATGACGCCTTCAACCGAACCCAGTACCACCTTCATCAGGAGTTGGAGCTGGCCGTCCCCCGCAATCAGGTCTGGGACCACCTCCGGGAACTGATCGAACTCTACGAGCGCCTGTACCGCAGTGGTCGCTTCCGTAGGCGACGGCGACTGCCGTTTCTGCTGATCGAGGTTCGTTTCAGCCCGGCCGGGCACGACGCCACGCTGTTGGGCGCCGGCGTCGATCGGGACACGGCGTGGCTGTGCCTGTGCTGCAATCAGTCGGGGGCGGTCGGTCGATACTTCGACGCCGTCGAGGACTGGGTTCGACGCAACGACGCCCGTGTGCACCTCGGCAAGTGGTGCGAGTCGTTCGACGTCGACGACATCGCCCGTATGCATGGCGAACGGTTCACCCGATTTCAACGACTGCAGGCCGAAGCCGACCCGCACCGACGTTTCATCAACCCGTTCATCGAGCGTCTGTTCGCCCGCTCGGCCGGCCGTCGGCCCGACGCTCAGAACGCGAACAGCTCGAACGGCACCGCATAGGTCGTGCCCAATCGAGGACCGGTGGCCGCCGCCGCGCCCCTCAACATCTCGTCGGGATCAGGGGCGTCCGCGCCGAGGTTGTCGAGATACGCCCGGTGGCACCGCAGTGATTCGATGCCGGTGTCGAGCGTGTCGGTGACGTCGACCCCGTACGTGGCCTCGAGCCCGTGGGAGAACAACCCAAAGCGCACGCCCGACCACGGTTCACCCGAGTCGGGGAAGATCCAACGGTTGCCGGCGTCTCGAATCGCATCGAGCAACGCCACCCCTACCGCCCGATGATCCGCGTGATTCCACGACGGTGCCCCGAACGACTCCCGAAAATTGATGCCGATCACAACGTCCGGTCGATGGCGTCGCAGGGCGCCGGCCAGGTCCCGGCGGAGCTGCAGATCGGCGACGACCAGCCCATCGGCGTGTTCCAGATACTCGAGCCGCTCGACCCCGACCACCCGACACGCGGCCTCCTGCTCCCCGGCCCGTGCCGCCACCGATTCGCTCGGGCTCATCGAGTCGATCCCGGCCTCGCCCCGGGTGACGAGCAGATAGGCGATCTCCTTGCCCTGACCGGTCCAGCGGGCGACGGCCGAAGCCGCCCCGTACTCCATGTCGTCCGGATGGGCGACAACGGCCAGTCCTCGGCTCCAATCCTCCGGCACCGGCTCCAGCATCCGTTCTGACATGTGTCGCACTCTAGTGTGGAGGTGGCGCCGGCGTCATACCTCGAACGAGGCCGGGTCGGAGTCGGGCGGACGCCGCGGCCCGAGATACCGGACACCGAGAATCGAGCCGATCAGACCGCCGGTGCTCGACAGGAGCAGGTCGCCGACCGTGTCGCCGTACGTCAGGGCCAGACCGCCCGCTCCGCCGAACCCATCCTCGGACACGGCCCACTCCATGATCTCCCACCACACGATGGATCAGAAACGGAAGCGAGATCAACGCGTCGGCAGCGTGGGGATACGGCTCCCACCGGCGCAACCGGGCGAGAGCCGGAACCAGCACCGCCGGAGCGAGGAACAGCGGCACCCGAAAACCCATCGCCTTCCCGGCCACGGCCTCCGGCGGCACGATGACGGCGACGGCGAACGACAGGACAAGCGCAGCCTTGATCCCGTAGTTGATCGTCGCCGTGATCGAAGCAGTGTCGGCCCGGAGGACCCCGGTTGGGGCGGTCATCGATCACCGAACCTACCACCCGGTGGCACCTCGGCCGTGCCTTGGCCGCGGTGATCGGTGGCGGTGACGGGCCGGGCCCCGAAGCCCACCGCATCGGCGATGAGCTGCCCGAACGAGCGGAGGACGGGAAACCGCAGGAACCACCCCACCATCGCCCAACCGAGGTGGAGGTGCTCGAGGGCGGCACCGACGGCGGCGACACCGTCGAATGCCGTTCCGTCGATCCGCTCGTATCGAGCCCGGGTCAATGGCAGAGGGTGATCGGCGGCGTCACGGATCGCGAGCTCCGTGGGTTGGCGGCTCGTCAGGAACTCCGCGACGGGCCGGCAGACCTCACACCCCAGGTCGATCCAGACAACCGCCACCCGGCCGGTTTGGGCCGGCCGCCACGACGGCAGCCGTCGACGCACCCCGGCTTGGAGCCTCGACCAGTCGGCGCCGAACCGTCGCTCCAACTCGGCCTGCTCCAGCCCCGAGAACAGCCGGGCGTAGAGGGAGGACACGAGCGCGGCAATCACGATCACCGGCTGGCGGTGGATCAGCGCCATCGCTGTGAGCACACCGATTCCCGACAGCTGCATCGGTGAGCGGACATAGCGGTACGGTCCGGAACCAACGAGCGTCACGGTGCCGTCCCAGGGCCATGGGGTGCCGCCCGCCAACCGGAATTCCTCGACGGCGGTGAGACCGGGGAGGGCAAGAACGCCGAGGGTTCCGAGAATCACACCCCACGACCAGACGGGCGGCGAGGGGTCGAGCGTCGAATCGACCAGATCCGTGGCGATCGTCGGAATCGTCCACAGCAGGAGGCACGAGAACAGCGCGACCTGAAGGAGCACCCTCGGCGTCAGCGACGTAGGGGTGGCCGTTGAGCGGGCCAGCACGAGGCCGGGAACGGCCACGACTCCGATCATGGCCAGGTCGGCCAGCCACCATCGTGGCCCCAACTCGACAACGGGATGGAGCAGCGGCATGTAGATCAGGTCGAGAAGGATCAGGAGGCCGATGACGACCGCTCGACGAACCGGCATCAACGGCGCGACGACACCCCACAGCACCACCCATCCGAACCAGAACGGCAACGGCATCCCGGCAACGACAGGGCCTTCGAACTCGTATCGCCAGAATCCGAATCTCAACGCCAGCAGGTTGGCCGGCAGCAACCACGTGGCGTTCCACAGCGCGGCCAACGCCATGCCGCCTCGAAGAGCACGATCCGGCCAGTTCCACAGCCAGAGAGCCCACGCCGCCACGGCCGGCACGACGGCGACCACCAGTGCCAGGAGAACCGGCGCCATTTCCGTCGGCGGGTTCAACGGTTCGATGCTTCGAGGCCGCCCACCACCATGTCGAGGATCACCTCGCCCAGCTCGCCGACACCCCATCGTTCGAGAGGATCGAAGTAGAAGGCCGGAGCGAGCATCCGGTCGAACTCGAGAGCCACCTGGATGTCGGTGGCATCGGGAGGCCCGTGGTCCGAGTCGTCCCAAGCCACCTCCACCCGGTGAAGCGTCAGCCAGCCGGCGACCGGACTGGTGTCGTCCACCACCACCCAGGTCAGGGACCGTCGTCGTCGTTCGACCAGCTCGAGTTCCAGTCGGCCGCCGGAGTCGAACCTCACCGTCACTCGATCGCCGACGTGGGACGCCTCACCGTCGACGGCGGTCGGCCTGGGGAAACCGGCGCGCAACAACAGAGGTTCAACCGCCGGTGCGGAAGCGGGACGTTCGAACACCGCTTCGATATCCGACGGTGACGCCGTCACGGTCCGTTCGCGCACGACGTCGATGTTCGTGGACGGATGGAAGACGATGCCCTCACCGGAAAGGACCACCAACAGGAACGGAATCATGAGTTGAGGTCCGCGCCGGACCGATCGCACCGCGTAGACGACGAGTCCGGCGATGGGAAGAACCAGCGGTAGTGCGATCAGCACACAGACGAAACCCTCCCGCAGCACGATGGCGCTGGCGAGAATCCCGATCGTGGTCCCCTGGAACACGCCGAGCCTGGTTTGGTTGCGGGAGATGGGAATGACCGAGACGAGGGCGGCGAGTAGGCCCGGGACGAGCACGAAGTAGATGCCGGTGGCCAGGAAGCGTTCCCGATCCTCGCCCATGAGCCACATCGCCGTTGTGCCGAGAGTGGCCACGATCAGGATCGTTGCCAGCGTCACCTGACTTCGACGAACCACCAGACCCCGCCCCAGACCAGGTTGCTCCATGCCCTCGTGGTCATCGTCGGTCGCGTGGGGCGGATATTCCGGGTTCATGACTCTCTCCCATCGGTTGCCGACGGCTCCGGTGGAGCCCGACCCACGTCATGATACCCGAAGTTTAAACGATCGTTCAATACATACGTTCAAAACCGTCGTCGACCGGAGGATCGCTTGGGCGCGAACGGGCAACGGTCGACGCGGCCTCGCCCGAGTCTCGCGCCTGTCAAGGAGGCTGCCCCGCTTACAAACCGAACTGGTCGAACCAGCCGAGTGCGGCGGCGGCACCGACCCCGTTGAAGATCATGTGGGCGACGATCGCCGCCGCGAGCCGATCCGTCTTCACCGTGACGGCGCCGAGGATCAGACCGACGACGAAGATCGACGAGAACAACACCGCCGTTCCCCGCCAGTCGGGCGATGTGAAGTGGGGGACGGTGAAGATCAACGCCGACAGGATGATGGCCCACGTCGATCCCAGGCGCTTCTCGACCGCCCGCAGTGTCAGGCCACGGAAGAACAGCTCCTCGGTGACCGGGGCGCCGATCACCGCAGCGAACAGGATCACCGCCAGCCACGGCGTTCCCTCCGCTTCCCGCAGGAACTGGGTGTTGTCGGCGGCGGACTCGTCGGTCAGGCCGACCAGCCGGCTCGTCGCCATTCCCGCCAGCCCCGCCGCGCCGAGACCCAGCGCGGCGACACCGATTCCGATGCCGAGATCGCGGGGTTTGGCGACGAGGCGCCAGTCGGAGACAGCGCCAACCCCCTTCCAACGGGAGACGATGAACGGCCAGACACCTTGACCGAGCTGCTGGAAGAGCAGGGAGAAGGCGAGGATTCCGAGGGGGAGCGCCGCAACGTCGCCGGAGTTGGCCACGTCGATCAACCCGTCGACGCCGACGACCGCCAGGCCGACGATGAATCCGACGATGGACAGGGCGAGAAAGAAGGGGACGCCGAGCAGAACGTCGCCGAAACCCCACCAAGGGCGCTGGGGTCGATGACGCGCCCGTTGGACAGGCGGGTCGATGGCCGACGGCGGTGTTGTCGGTGCGGGCATGGCCTCGAGGGGCGGCTGCTGCGGAGGGGGCGGCGCGGGGGCGGCCACCGAGGTCGGCGGTCCGGTGGGAGGGTCCGTGGGTGGTGGCGTCTTCATCACACTCTCAGTTCGATGACTCGGTCCGAGCCAATGCCGGCCAGGATGATCGCCAGCTGTTCGAGCGACGCGTAGGAATGGCCTTCGATGAAACGGTCAACGTGGGGAAGGGCCGCCGCCATGCCCGCCGCCAGCGGCGCATAGCCCGGCGTGGCCTTCAACGGGTTGACCCAGATCAGCTCGCGGGTCACCCGTTGCAGCCGTTTCATCTCGGCGCCCAGCTCGGTCGGATCGCCGCGGTCCCACCCGTCGCTGAGGATGACGACGATGCCGCCCCGGGCCATGCCCCGGATACCCCACTCGTCGTTGAACTGCCGGATTCCCTCCCCCAGGCGGGTACCGCCGGCCCAGTCTTTGACCTCGGGAAGTGCGGCCCGGAGCGCAATGTCGGGATCGTGGCTGCTCAGATGACGGGTCAACCGGGTGAGCCGGGTACCGAGAGCGAAGACCTCGACGCGGGAACGGGCCACGACGGCCGCATGGGCGAACCGGATCAAGGCGCGGGCGTAGGGTTCCATCGAGCCCGAGACATCGAGCACCAGGACCAACCGACGGGGCCGCGTGGCCTTTTCGAGATACGCGCGATGCATCGGTTCACCGTGATGGCGAAGGGCCCACCGCACCGTGCGACGAAGATCGGGGCGATCGCCCCGCCCCTTGGTCGGGATCAGACGCCGGCTTCGTCGCTGGCTGGTGGTGAACGCGAGACGCGACATCAGGCGGGTCAACTCGTCGAGCTCCTGCGGGGTGCAGTCGGCGAAGTCCTTGTTGGTCAGGATTTCGGTGCGACTGAACCGGACGGGCTGGATCTCGCTGTCGCCCTCGTCGGCGTCGTCACCGGCGTCGTCGGAGTCCTCGTCCTCCCCCAGGTCGAGCGCCAGCATCACCGGTTGAGGCGTACCTTCGAAACCGACCGTCTCCCCCATGCGCTTCTGCCAGTACACGGAGAAGACCCGGTCGTACAGTGCGATGTCTTCGGGGCGGTGGATGAGCGTGGCCCGGCCGGCCCAGTAGACGGCATCACGGGTCTCCGCACCGACCAGCCCGAGTGCCTCGACGAAGTTGATGGTGGCCGACGGGGGCAGTCGCACACCGGCTCCGCGTAGAACCCGGCAGAATCCGACCGCCAGCCGCTCGCCGTGATCGACGGCGGGCATCGCCTCGTCGCTGGTTGCGACCGGGTCCATGTCAACCGCCACGAAGCAGGGCGTTGCGGACGAGGTCGGGAATGCCGTGGTTGGCGACTCGATCCTGGTCTTCGCGATATTTGAGAACCGTTCCCAATGTTGCCCTCACCGATGATTCGTCGATCGTTTCCCGTCCGAGGGCGGCCAGTGACAGCGCCCAGTCGATACTTTCGGCCACACCGGGGGGCTTATAAAGACCGAAGCCTCGCATGGCCTCCGTGGCCGCCGCGACCTGACGGGCCAGCGAATCGGCAACACCGGGGGCCCGAAGCTTGACGATCTCGACTTCACGATCGAAATCCGGGTGCTCCACCCAGTGATAGAGGCAACGGCGTTTGAGGGCGTCGTGGACGTCCCGGGTCCGGTTCGAGGTGAGCACCACCCGCGGCGGACGCTCGGCGGTGAACGTGCCGAGCTCGGGAACGGTGATGCTGTAGTCCGACAGCGCCTCGAGGAGGAAGGCCTCGAATTCGTCGTCGGCCCGGTCGATCTCGTCGATGAGAAGGATCGGGGGCGGGCCGGGAGGGGCATCGACGGCTTCGAGCAACGCCCGGCGGATGAGAAACCGCTCGTCGTACAGCTCGGCTTCGAGACGGTCGGCATCGATCTCCTCCGACGCGGCCTCGGCCGTGCGGAGATGCAGAAGCTGGCGGGCGTAGTCCCACTCGTAGACGGCCTGCGCCGAGTCGATGCCCTCGTAGCACTGGAGGCGGATCAGCCGTCCGTCGAGCCAACGGGCGAGCACACGGGCCACCTCGGTCTTGCCGACGCCCGCCTCACCCTCCAGGAACAGCGGGCGGCCGAGCGTCAGTGACAGAAAGATCGACGTGGCCAGGCCTTCGTCGGCAAGATAGTCGTTGTCGGCCAGACCGGCCATCACGTCGTCGACCGACTTCGGGTTGTTGACGTCGGACGGGGCCGGGGATTCATTGCTCACAACCGTCAAGGCTACTGCCTGGTAGCGCAAAGGCCGGAATCGCCGTGGCCGCACCGCCTCACCTTTTGGTGACCGCAGGTCGGCGCCCGCCGCCCGGCGGCGCCAAAAAGACGAAGGCCGCTCGTGGGCGCACTCCGTTCCTCTCCCCGGGAGCGGGTCCACGAACGACCGATTGCATCCTACCAGCGCAGGGCGAAATCGACGAAAACACGAAAGCCGCAACCCGCCCTCCGGCGGATTGCAGCTTTCGTTCAGGTTGATGCGGGTGTCAGCTCGCCTCGGTGAGCGCCCGCTTCACCAGCACCTTGGCCAGATGGGAGCGGTACTCGACGTCGCCGTTGAGGTCCTCCGGCGGGGAGGTTCCATCGGCGGCCACGGCCGCGGCGTCGTCGATGCTCGCTCCACCGGCCAAAGCCTGTTCGACCGCGGATGAGGTCATCGGGGTCGGACCCATGTTGACCAGCGCCACTCGGGCCGGATCATTGTTCTTCGGTACGACGGCGGCAACGCCGACGATGGCCCAGTCCTGAGCCCGCCGGTTGAACTTCTGATACGACCAGCCGGCGTTGGCGGCATTGGGGATCCGGATCTCGGTCATGAGCTCGTCGGGCGCCAGTGCCGTCTCCAGGAACCCGGTGAACAGATCGCCGGCGGCGATCTCCCGCTCTCCGTTCGGTCCTCGGGCGATCACCGAGCCGCCGAGCGCCAGCAGCGCCGCCGGCAGATCCGATGCCGGATCGCCGTGGGCGATCGAACCACCGATGGTGCCCTTGTGACGGACCGACGGATCGCCGACCTTGGAAGCCACGTGGGACAGGATCGGAGCCTGGGCCTTCAGCAGTTGACTGGTCTCCAATGCCCGGTGCGTGGTCAAGGCACCGATGGCGACGTGGCCACCCTCCTCCCGGATGTAGCTGAGATCACCGAGTCGACCGATGTCGATGATCACCGACGGGGTGGCCAGACGGAACTTCATCAGCGGGATCAGGCTGTGGCCGCCGGCCATCAGCTTGGCCTCGTCGCCGTGTTCGCTGAGCGCCGCGACGGCGGCGTCGGCCGAGTCGGCTTCCATGTAGTCGAATGCGGCTGGAATCATGACTGGCCTCCCTTGGCGTTCTGAATCGCTTTCCAAACCCGAGCCGGTGTGGCCGGCATCGCGATGTCGTCGATGCCGTGGGGACTCAGGGCGTCGCAGACGGCGTTGATGACCGCGGCGGCCGAGCCGATGGTTCCGGCCTCGCCGACACCCTTCACCCCGAGCGGGTTCGACGTCGACGGCGTCACCGTGGACCCCAACTTCATGTTGGGCACCTCGGCCGCCGAAGGCACCAGGTAGTCGAGGAACGACGGGTTCCGGCAGTTGCCGTCATGGTCGTAACTCGCTCCCTCCCACAGTGCCTGGGCCACACCCTGGACGATGCCCCCGTGAACCTGACCCTCGACGATCAACGGGTTGACCTGATTCCCACAGTCGTCGATGGCGGTGTAGTCGAGCAGGTCCACGTTGCCGGTGTCCTCATCGACCTCGACGACACACACGTGGGTGCCGAAGGGGAAGGCGAAGTTCGGCGGATCGAACGTCACCTGCTCCTGCAGGTTCGGTTCCATGCCGTCGGGCAGATTGTGGGCGGTGAAGGCGCCGAAGGCCACACCCTGAATGGGCATGGTCTTGTCCGGCGAGCCCTTGACCGTGAAGGCACCCCCTTCGAACTCGAGGTCGTCGGGGTTGGCCTCCAACTGGTGGGCGGCGATGAGCTTGGCCTTCTCGACCACCTTGTCACACGCCATGGCGATGGCGACACCCCCGACGGCCAGCGAGCGGGACCCGTAGGTGTCGAGCCCGAGCGGGCTGATGGCGGTGTCGGAGTGCAACACGGTGACATCGTCGGGATCGATCCCGAGCTTGTCGCCGACGATCTGGGACCAGGCCGTCTCGTGACCCTGACCGTGGGGTGTCGACCCGGACACCACCTCGACCTTGCCGGTCGGCAGGAATCGCACCGTGGCGTGCTCCCACCCCCCGGCCCCGTAGTTGAGACCGCCGAGGGCACGGCTGGGAGCCAGACCACAGATCTCCACGTAGGTGCACAGACCGATGCCGAGCTGCTTCGAGTCACCGGCATCGCGACGGCGCTGCTGTTCGGCTCGAAGGTCGGCGTAGCCGGCCATCTCGAGGGCGGCATCGAGGTTCGGCGCGTAGTTCCCGGAGTCGAACACGAGTGTCGACGCCGTCTCCAGGTTCTCGAACGCTTCGCCCCCGTTCAGATAGTTGCGGCGCCGGATCTCGTCGGGGCCGACACCGACCTTGGCCGCCAGGAGGTCCATGGCCCGCTCGATGGCGTAGCTGGCCTCCGGCCGACCGGCACCGCGGTAGGCGTCGGTCGGGGTCAGGTTGGTGAAGTAGCCGTCGCAGGTGAATCCGAACGCCGGGACATGGTAGACGCCGGTGTAGAGGAAGCTGCCGAGCAGGGGCACACCCGGGGTGATCAGCATCATGTAGGCACCCATGTCGGCATCGACGTGAACCCGGACACCGGCGATCTTGCCGGCGGCGTCAGCAGCGACCTCGATGGTCTGGAGTTGCCCTCGACCCTGGTGGGTCGAGAAGGCCGCCTCGGACCGCGTCTCGGTCCAGCGGACCGGACGACCCAGCTTGTTGGCCAGGGTGACGGCCAGAATCTCATCGGGGTTGATGTTGAGCTTGGCGCCGAATCCACCACCGACGGCGGGGGCCACGACCCGGATCTTCATCTCGGGGATGCCGGTGGTGGCGGCCACCATCACCTTCAGGATGTGGGGGACCTGGGTGGCGCTGTAGAGCGTGATGTCGCCGCCGTGGGGCGACGGGACGGCCAGCACACCCCGGGGCTCCATGGCCGCCGGGATCAGCCGCTGCTGCTCGAACTCGGCCTTGACCACGTGGGCGGCGTTGGCGAACGCCGCCTCCAGGGCATCGGGATCCGGAACCAGCGGCCAGTGGTAGGCCTTGTTGGACTCGAGATCGGCGTGGGCGGTCGCGTCGCCGTCACGGGCATCGGCGATCGAGGAGACGACCGGGAGGGGCTCGTAGTCGACCACGACCTGCTCGGCGGCGTCCGCGGCCCCGTAGCGGGAGTCGGCCAGCACGACGGCGATGATCTCGCCGACGTGATGGACCTCGCCGTTGGCCACCGGATAATGCGGCGGGTTGACCATGTCGGGTGTAACCGGCCAGGCGCAGGGCAGCGGAGCGATCCACAGGCCCATGTCGGCCAGGTCGGCGCCGGTGTAGACGGCGTGCACCCCTTCGGCGGCGGCGGCCTCGGAGGTGTCGATGCCGGTGATGCGGGCGTGGGCCATCGTCGAACGGACCATGCCCATCCACAGCTCACCCGGCGCATGGATGTCGTCGACGTACTTACCTTCGCCGGTGAGGAGCTTGGGATCCTCCTTGCGGAGCTTCCGGCTGCCGATGTTTGCGCCTCCGGGCGCTTGTTCGGTGGCGGTCATGATCAGCTGCCTCCCTGACCGGAGGCCGACAGGACGGCCTTCACGATGTTGTGGTAGCCGGTGCATCGGCAGAGGTTGCCTTCGAGGCCTTCGCGGACCTCGCCTTCACTCGGCGTCGGATTCTCGTTCAGCAGCGACGTGGCGGCCATCACCATGCCCGGCGTGCAATAGCCGCACTGGAGGCCGTGGCACTCCATGAATGCCTGCTGCATCGGGTGGAGCTCGCCGTTCGAGGCCATGCCTTCGATGGTGGTCACATCGGCACCGCGGGCTTGGACGGCCAACATGGTGCACGATTTGACGGACTCGCCGTCGATGTGGATCGTGCAGGCACCACAGGAACTCGTGTCGCACCCGACATTCGTTCCGGTGAGCCCGAGATGATCTCGGAGATAGTGGACAAGCAAGGTGCGTGGCTCGACGTCAGCGGACATTGCCTGACCGTTCACGGTCATTTCGACCTGCATGTGAACCCCCTTTGGTTGATGCGGTCTGATTGCTGGCTCATAGCTCGATGCCACCACCACCAACGGTGACGAGGCACGGATCCCCAGACGTCAGCGGGGGCAGCCGCGCCGCGCCCGTTCGAGGGAACGTGTAGAGCTTTGCACATCTTCCGCACCGATGCACAGTGAGCCACCCATTTTGGGTGACCCACCATCGGGGCAGCGCCCCGGAGTGTGGGGGCGTGCCTCCGACCCGACTGATCGAGCGGGAGGCCGTCTTCGTCGGGGACTGCTACCCGGAGCCGCTCCCGGCGTCGACCTCACCGGCGGCGATTTCCCAGATGCTCTGAATCGTCGTCGGATCGAGCTCGCCGGAACTTCGGGCGACGATGTTGTTGTCGCTGTCGACGTAGATGGCATACGGGAATCCGCCGCCGCCGAAGAAGTTGAAGGCGTCGTTGTTGGCGTTGTCGCGAATGACGGGGACGTCAAAACCTTCACGCTCGAACCAGGCCGCCGGCGGGTAGGCGCCACCCCGCGACGCGTCGACCGAGGTCGAGACACCGTAGACGTCGAGGCCGTCGGGTTGACCACCGGATTCGATCAGCTGGACGACGCGGGGCACCTCGGCCTGGCAGTGGGGGCACCAGTGGGCCAGGAAGTAGATGACCTTGGCCCGGCCGTCGTCCTCGATGACGATCTCCTCGTCGTCGAACCCGGTGCCGGCGAGCCTTGGCAGCGGCTGGCCGATGGTCGCATCGGTGTTGGGGTCGGCACTGACCCCGGAACCGGACATCGGCAGCAGGATGTTGCCGTCGAGTTCGACTTCGGCGGTCTGTTCGCCGTCGAAGTTGACCGCCTCGCGGCTGGTGGCGACATAGGCGATACCGGCGAGGCCGAGCACGAGGATGCCGACGATGGCAAGGGTGAACATCTTGTTCGACCCGGCATCGGGATTGACGGCGGGGGTTTTGGTTTGAGCCATTGGTGTTCTCTCGTTATCGAAATGTGGATAAGACGGTTTGTTCATCCGGAGAGGGTGCTTGCCCAACCTCAAAGGGTAGCCGTCGCGGCCCCCCGGTCCGACTTCATCGCAGGCTGGACGGCGATCTGGATGTCTGGGTGCGGTCCACGTGCTCCTGCAACCACCATCCAGGCCGTGAGCCCGGTCCGGTTCGTCAGCGATCGGCCACCTTCTGGACCCCGGCCGACTCTGTACGGTCCAACTCGGCCGGGCCCGAAACGGGAACGGCCGGTTCGCCGTTGCCCGGCCACACCGATATGGCCGTCAGCGCAATGATGGCGGCGAATCCGCAGCCGGCCATCGTGGGAATGGTCATGAAACCGAAGTGGTTGACGAACTTCGTCGAACAGGGCGCCGCAGCGTCGCACAACCCACCGATCTCGACACCGACCGCCTGCTCATAACGGTGGAACGTTGCCACGCAGAGGCCGAAGGCGGCCAGAACGCCGGCGACACGGGCGGGAGACGCCCGCTTCGTGACGACCGCGCCGATGAGAAGCAGCGCCGCCGGGTACATGAACCCCCTCTGTATCCAGCAGTTCAGGCACGGGGTATAGCCGATGGCCTCGGAGAGGATCAGCGAACCGATCATCGCCGTGGTGGCCACGGCGGCCACCAACTCGACGGCGATCGGGCGCAGGTTGGCGATCACCCGCAGCCGATCACCGGTGAATGCCGACACGAGGACCGAAACCGCGATGCCGGCCGCCACCACCGCCAGGAGAGCGAAGAAGAACGTGATGGTGTTGGCCGTCGAATACGACATGGAGGTCAAGTGTATCTCCCGATTCGGGGCGAAACCGGCCGCCCCAAGGGAGCTCAGGTCGTGTCCAGCCGGCGCTTCGCCAGGTCCGAGATGAGACGGGCGAACTCGAGATCGAGGTCGGTGATGCCACCGAGATCGTGGGTGGTCAACTCGATCTCGACCTTGTTGTAGACGTTGAACCATTCGGGATGGTGGTTGAGCCGCTCGGCCTCCGCCGCCACCTCGGTCATGAAGTCGAAAGCGGTCTCGAACGAATCGAACTCGTACGACGCCTTGATCTTCTGGCCGGTACGGACCCAGTCGCCGATCACGTCCAGCGTGGCATCGACTTCCGGGCTCGGGATTCGGGACGGCATACGATCAAGGCTATCGTCACGGAGATGTCGACGTTCTCCGACCTCACCTTTCATGACCTGAGCATGCCATCGATCACCGGCGAACCGATCTCGTTCGAGCAGTTCCGGGGCCGGCGGTGCCTGGTCGTCAACGTTGCCAGCCGTTGAGGCCTCACCCCTCAGTACGCAGGTCTGCGTGCGCTTCACAACGACGACACCAACGACGTGACCGTCCTGGCCTTTCCCTGTAACCAGTTCGGGAATCAGGAGCCGGGTACGAATGCGGAGATTCTCGAGTTTGCCACGTCGACCTACGACGTCAACTTCCCGATGTTCGCCAAGATCGACGTGAACGGCACCGACGAGGCCCAGCTCTACACCATGTTGAAGGCCGCCCAGCCGGGAGATGGCCGCTCGTCCGACATCACCTGGAACTTCGAGAAGTTCCTGGTCGTCGGCGACGGCACCGTCACCCACCGGTTCGCGCCTCCGGTCACCCCGGAGGACATCGCCACCCGGCTCTGACCCCTGCCCGCTCCAGCCCGCCTCGCCCCTTTCGGAGATCTGGCAGATCTTGCGCACGCCGGGGGCGCGTGAAATCTGCCAGATCCGGCTGCGAACGAGATCGGCGGCCACACCAAAACGCCAGAGGCCCCGACCCCGATTTCCGGTCCGTGGTGGACCGGAAATCGTTGGGCCGGGGCCTCAATTAGATTTGCGAGTTTCGGCGCGCCGAAACTCGAGGAGATCCGGGGCGAAGCCCCGGTCTCACCCGATTTCGCCGGGAGCCGGAACCGTCGGCAGCTGCGTCACCGCGGCCGCCTGCTCGGCGCCGATGGAGGCCAACCAGGCCGCCGGATCCTGTTCCTCGCCCTCGGACGAGTAGAACGACATCGGCTGGTAGTCGGGCGCTTCGACCGTCATCTCACGATGCCGGGGAAGACCGGTACCGGCCGGGATCAGCTTGCCGATGATGATGTTCTCCTTCAAACCGATCATCGAGTCGGACTTGCCCTCGATGGCGGCCTCGGTGAGCACCCTCGTCGTCTCCTGGAACGAGGCGGCCGACAGCCACGAGTCGGTGGCCAGCGACGCCTTGGTGATACCCATGATCTCCGGCCGGCCCTCGGCGGGGCGTTTGCCCTCGGTGACCAGACGCTTGTTGGCATCGGCGAACTGCCATTGATCGCAGCGCTCGCCGGGCAGGAAGTCGGAGTCACCGGGCTCGGAGATGGCCACACGACGGGTCATCTGCCGAACGATCAGCTCGATGTGCTTGTCGTGGATCGACACACCCTGATCCCGGTAGACCTTCTGGACTTCCTCCACCAGGTACTGCTGGGTCTCCCGGATACCCCGGATCTCCAGCAACTCCTTCGGGTCACGGGGACCGTCGACGATGGCGTCGCCGGCGTTGATCTCCTGACCGTCGACCACCTCGAGGCGGGCGGCCAGGGGAACGATGTAGTCGTCCTCGGTGTCATCGTCGCCGATGATCGTGATGACCTTGCCCTTGCCCTCGTCTTCGGCCACCCGAACGGTGCCGGAGATACGGGCCAGCGTGGCCTTGCCCTTGGGGCTGCGAGCCTCGAACAGCTCGACCACACGAGGCAGACCGCCGGCGATGTCAGCGCCGCCGGCCACACCACCGGTGTGGAACGTACGCATGGTCAGCTGGGTACCGGGCTCACCGATCGACTGGGCGGCGATGACGCCGACGGCCTCGCCGACCTCGATGACATCACCGGTGGCCAGCGACATGCCGTAGCTGGCGGCCGTGATGCCGACCGGCGAATCGTCGGTCAACGGCGACAGTACCCGAACCCGGTTGACCTTGGGGTCGTCACGGAGGGTGGCCATCTCATCCTCCATGACCATCGTGCCCCGCTCCATGACCGAACCGTCGGCCAGCTCGACGTCGTCGGCCAGCACCCGGCTGTAGAGACGGGTCTCCAGGTAGGTTCGGATGAGACGGGCATCGGGATCGGAGGCGTCGGAGGGCTCGCCGGTTTCCTTGTTGTAGTAACCGTCGGGCTTGACGTCTTCGAGGAACAGGCCACGAACCGGGCGACCGGGCTCGAACGGGTCACGATCATTGATGATCACTTCCTGAGCCACATCGACCAGACGACGGGTCAGATACCCGGAGTCGGCGGTACGCAAGGCGGTGTCGACCAGCCCCTTGCGGGCACCCGGAGTGGCGATGAAGTACTCCAGCATCGACAGACCTTCACGGAAGTTCGACTTGATCGGGCGGGGAATCATGTCACCACGGGGGTTGGCCACCAGACCGCGCATACCGGCGATCTGACGAACCTGCATCATGTTTCCTCGAGCGCCCGAACCGACCATCATGTCGATCGGGTTGAACTGCTTCGACCGCAGGCTGACCTCCATCGCCTCCCGAACCTCGTCGGTGGCCGAGGTCCAGATCTCCACTTCCTTCTGGCGCCGCTCACCGTCGGTGATGATGCCTTTGCGGAACTGGCCCTCGATCTTCTCGGCCTCCAACTCGTGACGGTCCAGAATCTCCTTCTTCTCGGGAGGGGTCGTGACGTCGTCGATCGAGACCGTGAGACCGGACTTCGCCGCGTAGTGGAAGGCCACGCCCTTGATCCGGTCGAGGCTGGCCGAAACCTCGGCCTTGGGGTAGCCCGAGGCAAGACGGTCGACGATCTCGCCGATGTCGCGCTTCTTGACCACGTCGTTCACGTAGGGGAAGCCATCGGGCAGCGCCTCGTTGAACAGCACACGACCGGCGGTCGTCGGCTCATAGGTGGCGGCCGAACCGTTGGCCGGGGTCAGCAGCAGGTCCGGGTGACGGAACGTGATCGGGCCGTGGAGATGGATCTCGCCGGCCTCGTAGGCCCGTTCCACATCGTCGATGTTGCGGTAGACGCCGCCGCCTTTTTCGTTTTCGACCATCTCGGTCAGATAGAAACAGCCGATGACCATGTCCTGGGTCGGGGTGACCAGGGGTCGGCCATGAGCGGGCGACAGCACGTTGTTGGCCGACAGCATCAGCACCCGGGCCTCGGCCTGAGCCTCGGCGGACAGAGGCAGGTGGACGGCCATCTGGTCGCCGTCGAAGTCGGCGTTGAAGGCGGTGCAGACCAGCGGGTGGATCTGAATGGCCTTGCCCTCCACGAGCACCGGTTCGAAGGCCTGGATACCCAGACGGTGCAGGGTGGGAGCACGGTTCAACATCACCGGGTGCTCCTGGATCACATCCTCCAGCACCTCCCACACCTGGGGGCGACGCCGCTCGACCATACGCTTGGCCGATTTGATGTTCTGGGCCAGACCCTGGTCGACCAACCGCTTCATCACGAACGGTTTGAACAGCTCGAGCGCCATGATCTTGGGCAGGCCGCACTGGTGGAACTTGAGGGTCGGACCGACCACGATGACCGAGCGACCGGAGTAGTCGACGCGCTTACCCAGGAGGTTCTGGCGGAAGCGGCCCTGCTTGCCCTTCAACATGTCGGACAGGGACTTGAGAGGCCGGGAGCCGGGCCCGGTGACGGGACGGCCGCGACGGCCGTTGTCGAACAGGGCGTCGACCGCCTCCTGCAACATACGCTTCTCGTTGTTGACGATGATCTCGGGAGCGCCGAGATCGAGCAGTCGCTTGAGACGGTTGTTGCGGTTGATGACCCGGCGGTAGAGGTCGTTCAGATCGGAGGTTGCGAACCGGCCGCCGTCGAGCTGGACCATCGGCCGCAGCTCCGGCGGGATCACCGGTACGACGTCGAGGATCATGGCCCGCGGGTCGTTCTGGCGATTCCCGTTGTCATCGCGCTTGTTGAAGGCGGCCACGATCTTCAGCCGCTTGATGGCCTTCTGCTTGCGCTGGGCCGACAGCGGCTTCATGTCACCGGGGGCGTCGATGGCGAGACGGAGCTTCTCTTCCTCTTCATCGAAATCAATCCGCTCGATGAGCTGGGCGATGGCATCCGCGCCCATGCCGCCCTCGAAGTAGTCGCCGAAGCGGTCGGCCATCTCCCGCCACAAGAGCTCGTCTTCGAGGATCTTTCGGGCGAAGAGATCCTTGAACTCCTCGAAGGCCCGGTCGAGTACGTCGATCTCCATCTCGTACTGCTCACGGGTCATGGCCAGCTCTTTGTCGAAGGAACGCTGACGGGCCTTGATCTCGGTGTCCTTGGCCCCGTCGGCCTCCATCGCCTTGAGCTCTTCCTCGAGGTCCTCGTGCTGTTCGGCGAGGCGGAGCTCCATCTCCTTGTTGATGGCCTCCTTCTCCTCCAGCAACTCGGCTTCGAGGTTGGGCAGGTCGGCGTCGCGCTTCTCCTCGTCGACCCAGGTCACCAGGTTGGCCGCGAAGTAGATGACCTTCTCCAGCTGCTTGGCCTTCAGCTCCTCACGAGCCTCGGTGCCCATCAGCAGATACGCCAGCCATGAGCGGGTGCCCCGGAGGTACCAGATGTGCACGCAGGGGGCGGCCAACTCGATGTGGCCCATGCGCTCGCGCCGAACCTTGGATCGGGTGACCTCCACGCCGCAGCGCTCGCAGATGATGCCCTTGAAGCGGACGCGCTTGTACTTGCCGCACGCACACTCCCAGTCCTTCTGCGGTCCGAAGATCTTCTCGCAGAAGAGGCCGTCTTTTTCCGGCTTCAGGGTTCGGTAGTTGATGGTTTCCGGCTTCTTGACCTCGCCGTTGGACCACATCCGGATGGAACCGGCGGTGGCCAGGGAGATCTTGAGCTGGTCGAAATCGTTGACGTCTAGCATCGGTTCTCCCTATTTGCGCGCGCCGGCGGCACGTGCTGCATCGTCTTCATCTGATCCTCTCTCGGGCCGACTCAAGTCGATTCCGAGTTCCTCGGCGGTCCGGAACAGTTCGTCGTCCAGCTCCCGCATCTCGATTTCCTTGCCGTCCTCGGCCAGTACCTCGACGTTGAGACACAGGGCCTGCATCTCCTTGATGAGCACTTTGAAACTCTCGGGGATTCCAGGTTCGGGGATGTTCTCGCCCTTGACGATGGCCTCGTAGACCTTGACCCGGCCCAACACGTCGTCGGACTTGATGGTCAGGAGCTCCTGGAGGCAGTAGGCCGCGCCGTAGGCCTCGAGCGCCCACACCTCCATCTCACCGAAGCGCTGTCCACCGAACTGGGCCTTACCGCCGAGCGGCTGCTGGGTGATCATGGAGTACGGGCCGGTGGAACGGGCGTGAATCTTGTCGTCGACGAGATGCGACAGCTTCAGGATGTACATGATCCCGACCATGATCGGGTTGTCGAACGGCTGACCGGTGCGGCCGTCGTAGAGCGTGGCCTTGCCGTCGGGCTGGATCAGCCGTTCGCCGTCGACCGACTCGGGATTCATGTTCTCGAAGATGGACTGGATGGTCGGCTTGTCACCGGCCAGCTCGATCTCGTCCCACTTCGCGCCGTCGAACACCGGGGTCGAAACCAGGGTGGCCGGGGTGGTGAAGGGGCGGGTCTTCGTCTCGGTGCCCTGGATCGGCATCTCGCCGACCTGCTCACCGTCGATGGCCCAACCCCAGCGGGCGGCGTAACCGAGGTGCGATTCGAGAACCTGACCGACATTCATACGGGACGGAACGCCGAGCGGGTTCAAGATGATGTCGACCGGGGTGCCGTCGGCCAGATAGGGCATGTCCTCGACGGGGAGGATCTTGGAGATCACACCCTTGTTGCCGTGGCGACCGGCCAGCTTGTCGCCGACCGAGATCTTCCGCTTCTGGGCCACGTAGACCCGGACCAGCTGATTGACGCCGGGGGGCAGCTCGTGGCTGTCGTCACGGTTGAACACCTTGACGTCGATGACCTTGCCCACTTCGCCGTGGGGCACCTTGAGGGAGGTGTCACGGACCTCGCGAGCCTTCTCACCGAAGATGGCACGCAGGAGGCGTTCCTCGGGGGTCAGCTCCGTTTCGCCCTTCGGGGTGACCTTGCCGACCAGCACGTCGCCGGGACCGACATCGGCACCGACCCGGACGATGCCCCGCTCATCCAGATCGGCGAGGATGTCCTCGGCCAGGTTCGGGATGTCGCGGGTGATCTCCTCCGGACCCAACTTCGTGTCGCGGGCGTCGATCTCGTGTTCCTTGATGTGGATCGACGTGAGCACGTCGTCCTTCTGGAGGCGCTCGGACAGGATGATGGCGTCCTCGAAGTTGTAACCCTCCCAGGGCATGAAGGCCACGACCAGATTCTTGCCGAGCGCCAGCTCGCCGTTGTCGGTCGACGGTCCGTCGGCCAGCAGGTCGCCCGCCGAGAACCTGTCGCCGGCGGAAACCCGGGGCTTCTGATTGATGCAGGTGTCCTGGTTGGAGCGGGCGAACTTGAGGAGCCGGTGGATCTTCTTGCCGGAACCCTCGTACTCGACGGTGATCGCCTTGCCGTCGACCTCGAGCACGACACCGTCCTCCTCGGCCACCAGGGTGTCGGCGGCATCGGAGGCGGCCCGGCGCTCGATACCGGTACCGATATAGGGCGCCTCGGCGGTCAGCAGAGGCACGGCCTGACGCTGCATGTTGGCACCCATGAGCGCCCGGTTGGCGTCGTCGTGCTCCAGGAAAGGGATCAGACCCGTGCCGATCGACACGATCTGCTTGGGCGACACGTCCATCATCTGGACCTCGTCGGCGGGGACCTGGCTGATCTCGGTGGTGGCACCGAAGAAGACGTCGCGCTCCAGCTGGAGCTTCAGGTCGCGAAGCGACGCGGCCTGCGGTGAACGGCGGGCCAGAACCCGATCATCGAGGAACGTGCCGTCGGGGTTCAGCTTGGCGTTGGCCTGGGCGACGACGTATTCCTCCTCCTCATCGGCGGTGAGGAAGACGATCTCGTCGGTGACCTTGCCGTTGTTCACCTTGCGGTACGGGGTCTCGAGGAACCCGAACTCGTTGACCCTGGCGTAGCTCGACAGATAGCCGATCAGACCGATGTTCGGACCCTCCGGTGTCTCGATCGGGCACATCCGGCCGTAGTGGGAGAAGTGGACGTCCCGCACCTCGAATCCGGCGCGCTCACGGCTCAGGCCCCCCGGGCCGAGGGCCGAGAGGCGGCGACGGTGGGTCAGACCCGACAGCGGGTTGACCTGGTCCATGAACTGTGAAAGCTGGGAGGTTCCGAAGAACTCCTTGATGGCGGCCACGACCGGGCGAATGTTGATCAGGGTCTGAGGGGTGATGGCCTCGACGTCCTGGGTGGTCATGCGCTCACGGACCACCCGCTCCATACGGGACAGCCCGATGCGGACCTGGTTCTGGATCAGCTCGCCGACCGAACGGACGCGGCGGTTGGCGAAGTGGTCCTGATCGTCGAGGCGGTAGCCCGGCTCGGCGATCATGAGGTGCAGCAGGTAGGTGGCCGAGGCGAGGACCTCGCAGCGGCTGAGCACCGGCTGGTCGATCTCGGGCTTGTCGAGATCGAGCATGGGAAACAGCTTCTCCAGCTTGGCGATTTCGGGGCCGAGCTTGCGGTTCAGCTTGTAGCGACCCACCCGCGACAGGTCATAACGCCGATTCTCGAAGAAGGCATTGCGCAGATAGGTACGGGCGGCTTCCAACGTGGGAGGCTCGCCGGGGCGTGCCCGCTTGTAGATCTCGATGAGTGCCTCGTCCTGGGTGGGGGCGATCTCACGATCCTTCTCCCACTGACCCTCGAGGAACTCGAAATGGCGCACGAAGGCTTCGAGGAAGCCGGGGGCGTTCTCCTCGTCGTAGCCGAGGGCCCGCAACATGGTGAACAGCGACAGGCGACGCTTCCGGGCAACGCGGACACCGGCCGTGGGGTCCTTGCCCGGCTTCTGCTCGACGTCGAACTCGATCCACTCGCCTCGATACGGGTGGATGGTGCCGGTGACCATCTGGTGCTTGGCCAGGTTACGGAGACGGAACCGCTCACCGGGCTGGAAGATGACACCCGGAGACCGGACAAGCTGCGAGACCACGACACGCTCGGTGCCGTTGATCACGAACGTGCCCTTGTCGGTCATCATCGGGAAATCCCCGAGGAAGACGGTCTGTTCCTTTATCTCGCCGGTCTGGGCGTTGATGAAGCGGGCCCGCACGAAGATCGGGGCCGCGTAGGTCATGTCCTTTTCTTTGCACTCCTCGACCGTGAACTTGGGGTACGGCTCGAGGTCCTCGTCGTGAGGATCGAACTCCAGCTCGAGCTGGAGCGTTTCGGTGAAGTCCTTGATCGGGCTGATGTCACGAAAGGCATCGGCCAGACCTTTTTCGAGGAACCATGTGAAGGATTCCTTCTGAACGGCGATCAGCTCGGGAAGTTCGAGCGCTTCGTCGAGGTTTCCGAACGAGTATCGGTCACGGGCGACTGTACGTGCAGGCAAGGGGCACCACCAACATGTTGAGCACGAGAGCAGGCAACCGGAAGGCCACCCGCTGCGGAAGACCGGGCCTGGACGCGCTGAACCGGAGACCGAGATTTGTCGGTGATGAAGAACAGACGAGCGAGCACGGCTTTACAAGGATATCCGCGCAAACGCAACCGACAACCGGATTTTGCGCGAATACTACGAGTATTTCTGCCCGAGGTCAAGGTTCTTGTTGAAAGACCCCGGTCACGGCCGTGGTCGAATGCTATCGCAGAAGGCCTGCAAGGTGGGCGAGCTCAGCCGTCCGCAACACGCACGACGCCACCGGAGGAGGCGACCAGCTGGGTCGGATTGACGAAGGAGTCGCCGTCGACACCCTCCAACGCCTGTTCCAGGGCCCACCGGTCAACGATCTCCGGCGCCCGCAGTGGGTTCAGCGTCGCCCGATCGATCGATTCCGCAACCAGCCCGGACCGAATCCGCTTGACCGCCTCGGTGGCGGCGACCGGTCTGATGAGAGCATGAACGCCGAGTTCGCCGAAGCTCTCGACCATTCCCCGGATCATGCTGTCATCGACGGCCGGCGAGCCGTCGACGAACACGACAATGACAATCGCCGCCGGTAGCGCGGTCACCGCGCCCAGAAGGTCGGCCGACTTCACCTTCAGCGCCACTCGAGCGCCGGCCGGAGCAACGAGGAATCCCGCAACCGTCTCAGCCTCGCCGGCGGGCAAGCCGAGGTCGGAGGCGGACACGAGCCGGAACGAGCCGCTGACGTTCATTCGCTCACCTCGAGACCCTACGGAGACCGGACTGGGCCCGACCGGAATGGACCCGAACGTTATGGACCCGAACGTTATGGACCCGAACGTTATACTGCGGGCCATGATACCGCCCGGTCTCCCGGAGATGGACGCCACAGGGTTGGTCCCGTCGACACACCCGGTCGATTCCGCCCGACAACGGCGTCGTACCCAGCCGACCGAAGCCCGTTCGTGACCTACCGGGCTGCCGTCGTCCTGCTGGCCGGCGGAATGGGCGCCAGGATGCAGGCGGACGTCAACAAGGTCTACCTGCCCATCAAGCAGCGGGGCATGATCGACTATTCGTTCGAGACGGCCATCGGTTGCCCGGTGGTGTCCCACGTCGTGCTCGTCATTCGCCCGATGGACACCGGCTTCGTCGAGCACCTCGAACAACCCGCTGCCCACGGTCCGGAGATCCGACGGACATTCGGCGGCGACACGCGACACGCGTCCGAGCATGCCGGTGTTGCCGCCCTTCGAGCCGAGATCGACGCCGGCGCCATCGATATCGTGGCGGTCCATGACGGAGCCCGGCCCTTCATGAGTCCCGACCTGTTGCGGCGGGTGCTTGACGAGGCGGCCGAATCCGGTGGAGCCATCGCCGCCTGTCCGGTCGAAGACACCCTTTTCGCCCTGGACCGCCGGACCTTCGTCGATTCCGCCGAATACATGTGGGCGCAAACACCGCAGGCCTTCGATGCGGCGGTCCTGCTTGCCGCTCACGACGCCGCCGACGAAGCCGGCTTCACCGGCGTCGACACGGCCGAGGTTGTCGAGAGGTTCAGCGACCAGCCGATCAAGGTCGTCCTGGGCGAGGCGGCGAACATCAAAGTCACGTACCAGCACGATCTGAAGGCGGCCGAGGCCACTGCCAACGGCCCCGTCGACGGTTCACCGTCCGCTGGCGCCGACATCACACCGCCGGCATGAGCAGGTCGGGCCGACCTCGGCGTTGGTGACGTCGGGTAAGGGACCCCGATCGCCCGGGACGCGACGAGGCGGTCCGACAGGATCGGACCGCCTCGCCCCTGATCGACGCACGAGGGCGACGGGTCAGGCGTAGTGCTCCTGGGCCCGAGGGGGCCAGGAGCACTGAGCCAAGGCTCTACTTCAGTTCTACCGAACCGCCGGCGTCTTCGATCTTGCCCTTGGCGGCCTCGGCGTCGTCCGTGTTGGCACCGTCGAGCACGTTGCTCGGGGCACTCTCGACGAGGTCCTTGGCTTCCTTCAGGCCGAGACCGGTGATCTCGCGAACGGCCTTGATGACCTGGATCTTCTTCTCGCCGGCTCCGGTGAGCACGACGTCGAAGGAGGTCTTCTCCTCTTCCTCCTCAGCAGCGGCCGCAGGGCCTGCTGCGGCGGCGGCGTCCGGGGCGGCCGCCGGGACGCCGAACTTCTCTTCGAACTCCTTGAGCAGTTCGGACAGTTCGAGAACGCTCATCTGGGCGATGGCATCGAGTATTTCTTCTTTGGACATTATTCTTCTTCTCCGGCTTTGTCGGAATCGGTGGCCGCGTCTTCGCTGGCACCGTCGGATTCGGGTGTTCTGGCTTCCTCGGCATCTTCCGATGCCTCGTCGCTTGAAGCTGCTGTCGCAACTTCCGGCTCGGATTCGTTGGATTCGGTAGCGGGGGCTTCGCTCGGCGCGTCGGGTGCACCGCCCTCGTCGATGAGGGCTTGGAGCAGACCGGCGAACTCGCGGGGCACCGCCTGGAGCAGACCGGCGAACTGCTGCATGGGAGCAGCCATGAGACCGGCCAGCTTGGCCAGCAGAACCTCGCGGGGTTCGATGTCGGCCAGTGCTCGGATGCCGTCGGCGTCGATGGGATCGCCGTCGAACAAACCACCTTTGATGATCAGGTTGGGGTGGGCCTTGGCAAAGTCGCGAAGCGCCTTGGCCATGCTCACCACATCACCTCGTTCCTCACCGTCGGCGGGTTCGGCGAAGGCCAGGGCGGTCGGACCGACCAGATGATCGGACAGTTCGAGACCCGCTTCGTCGGCGGCTCGCCGGACAAGTGTGTTCTTGTACACCTTGTACCGGGCGCCGCTCGGACGCAGCTGACCCCGAAGCTCCTGCATCTCTGACACCGTGAGGCCTCGGTACTCGGTGACCACCACGGACGTGGCGTTCTCCAGACGTTGCTTGACCTCGGTAACGATCGCTACCTTCTCCGGACGTGGGTTATCCATCACACCTCCTCTCGTTTTCTCGGTTGGACATGACGTGTTGGTACCGGTCGTCGACGCCCGAGTTCGCCGAT
>JBFHME010000030.1:0-27496 GCA_041594435.1 Acidimicrobiales bacterium | reverse complement strand
GAGCCCAGCAGGCCGGCGACTGTTATGAGGATCACTCACCGCCCCGACCGGCCAGGTCGTCGGTCCTTCCGGCGCCGGGGGGAGCCCGGGAACGGGGAACGGGTCGTCCGACCAAACGGGACCGTCGCCAGATCGACAAGCTTCGAGGTCGACGGTGACCGCCCCGCCCCCGTCGCTGGCCGGCGACCGGAAGGAGGGCGACACCGCAAGCATCATCGGGTCGTGTCCGCTCGACTGCCCCGACGGTTGCTCGTGGGTGGTCACCGTCACCGACGGGAAGGCCGTCCGCCTGCGGGGCAACCCCGAGCACCCGTTCACCGCCGGCGGGCTGTGCAAGAAGGTCAACCCCTGGCTCAAACACGCGGCCGACCCGAGCCGGCTGCACCGGCCGTTGCGTCGGGTGGTCCCCAAGGGCCCCGGCATACCGCCGGCCGAGGCGTTCGAACCGATCACGTGGGACGAGGCCATGGCCGACATGGCCGCTCGACTGTCCGGCATCATCGCCTCGTCCGGCCCCGCCGCCATCTGGCCGTTCGCCGGAACCGGCAACGTCGGTTTCGTGCAGGGCTGCGGGCTTCCGGCGGGCAGCCGCCTCTGGAACCACCTCGGCGTCAGCGGCCACCATCTCACGATCTGTTCGGTGAGCGGACACGTCGGGCTGGGCTACAGCACCGGCACCGGGGCCGGCATGGACCCCGAGAACGTGGTCGACGCGGGGATCGTCGTCATCTGGGGCTCCAACACGCTGGTGGCCAACCAGCACTGGTGGCCTTTCGTGGAGCGGGCCCGGGAAGCCGGCGCGCCCGTGGTCGTCATCGATCCCGTCACGACCCGAACGGCCCGCCGGGCCGACGTCCATCTCGCCCCGCGACCGGGCACCGACGCCGCCCTGGCCCTCGGTCTCTGTCGACAGCTCGTGGTCGACGATGTCATCGACCGGCACTACCTGGCCGAGCACACGGTGGGGCACGGCGAATTCATCGAATCGCTCGATCCGTGGACGATCGACCGGACCGCCGACGTCTGCGGTCTCGACGCCGGGCAGATCACGGAGCTCGCCGGTCTCCTGGCCGATCACCGGCCGCTGGCCGTCAAACTCGGTCAGGGCATGCAGCGACATGCCGGAGGCGGTCAGGCGGCCCGGGTGATCTCCTGCCTGCCTGCGCTCCTTGGGGCCTTCGACCATCTCGGAGGCGGTCTGGTCTACTCGACCGATGATCCGTACCGGCTCAACCGGGTCGGGGCATCCGGTCGTCATCTCGGTGGTCGCCCCCGCCATCTGGCCATGACCAATCTGGCGGCGAACCTCCTCGAACTCGACGACCCGGCGGTTGAGGCGCTCATCGTCCATGGTGCCAATCCGGTGGTGTCGAACCCGGACACGGTCAGGGTGAGGGAGGGCCTGTCACGGCCCGATCTGTACACGGTCGTCATCGACATCTTCGCCACCGAGACCGTCGACTACGCCGATCTCGTTCTGCCGTCGACGATGCAGCACGAGCAGTGGGAGTTGAACAACTCGTTCGCCCACCTCTACGTGAACCTCAACCGACCGGCGGTCGATCCTCCCGGCGACTGTCTTCCCCACACGGAGATCTTCCGTCGCCTGGCCCGGGCGATGCATCTCGACGAGCCTGCGCTCCATCTGACCGACGAGGAGATCATCGCCGAGCTGCTCGACTCCGAACCGTACCGTGACGCCGGCATCACCCTCGATGTTCTGAAGGAGTCCGGCTGGGTGCGGGTACCGGCGGCCCCCTCGCCGTATCGTCCGTTCGCCGACGGGTTCCCGACTGGTTCCGGTCGGTTCGAGTTCACCTCGGACCGGGCCGAAGCCGACGGTCACGGTCGTCTGCCGAACTACCGCCCTCCGGTCGAAGCAGCGCGTGACAACGGTCGCCGCATCGCCGGCGACCCCGGGTGGTACGACCTCATCGCCAACGGCTCGGACAGCCATGTGAATTCGGTTTTCGCCGGAACGGCGTTGGTACGGTCCCGCGCCGGTGAGCCGCCGGTGGTGCTCCATCCCGAGGACGCCCAACGGGACGGGATCGTCGACGGCGACCGGATCGAGGTGTCGAACGACCGGGGCCGATTCCTCGCCACCGCGGTCGTCGGTGCCGCCACCCGTCGTGGCGTGGCGGCCACCACGAAAGGCGCCTGGGCGATGGACGTGAACGCCACGGTGGCCGAACGCGACTCCGACATGGGCCGCGGTGCCGTGTACCACGACAACCGTGTGAGGATCCGCACCCTCGACGATTGATCGTTCGCAGGTTGGGTCCAAGAGGGCGCAGCGACACACTGGCCCCTTGACGACGACCGACCCGGGCCACCTGGCACGCAACCTGAGGCTCATCACCGTCCACGAAGTCCTGGCCGGCTCGCTGGTCTGGCTTCCGGTCTTCGTGCTGTTCACCCGGTCCCGCTTCGATCTCGACGGGGCGCTGGCGCTGGCGTCGATCTACTACCTGGCGGTCGTCGTGCTCGAGGTCCCGTCCGGCTGGATGAGCGACCGGCTGGGCCGGGTGCCGACGTTGCGTCTCGCCGCGGTGTGCTGGGTGGCGGCCCAGACCTGCTTCCTCATCGGCGACGATCGTTTTGCGGTCGTGGCGCTGGGCCAGATCCTGCTCGCCGGCGGGTTCGCCTCCCTGTCCGGCACCGACGTGACCTTCCACTACGACACGCTGGAGTCGATGGATCGGGCCACGGAGTTTCGCGATCGGCAGGCCCGGCTGCGTTCGCTCGGTCTGACGGCAACGGCGGCGAGTGCCCTCGTCGGCGGACTGCTCGCTCTCGTCGGGTACCGTTCGGTGTTCGCCGTCGCCCTGGCGCTCGCGGCGGTGCAGGTCGTGGTGGCCATGCGGATGACCGAGCCGCCCAGGCCGACCCGAACGGCTCCTCCACCGATGCTGCTGTCCCAACTCCGGCTCAGTGTCGGACACCTCGCCGACCGCTATCTGGGGTGGATCTTCTTCTACGGGTTCGTCATGGTGACGCTCGAACACGTGGCGTTCGAGATGATGCAACCGTGGCTGACCGAGCTGTTGGGCCGCTCGGCCGACGACGTCGGAACCACACCGGTGTTCGCGGGGATGGTGTTCGCCGTGACCTCCTTCGTGGGCGCAGCCGCGGCCCGGGCCAGTGCCCCGGTGAGCCGACGGTTCGGTGTGGTGCCGACCCTGCTCGCTCTGGCCGCGCTGTCGGCGATCATCGTCACCGGGATGGCGTTGTGGGTGCATGCCATGGTTGTCGCGCTCCTCGTGCTGCGAAGCGTGCAGGGAGCCGCCGCCCCGGTGCTCATCAGCGACGCGGTTGCGCCCAGGGTCGATCAGAGCCGGCGGGCCACGCTGCTCAGCCTCAATTCGCTGGTCGGCCGTCTGGGCTACGGCCTCCTGCTGTGGGTGGTGTCGGACCGGGCGGGCGACGACGTGGTGCGGGTGCTCGGCTGGTTGTCGATGCTTTCGTGGCTGCTGGTTGTCGTGCTCGTGGCGTCGGCGTTCGTCGTGACTCCCCTCCCTCGGGGCGCGTTTGCGGGCGAAAACAGCCGAAACTGACCGCTTTCGCCCGCGAACGACAGCGCTCGACGGTATTCATCGCCGATGGTCCGCCGCGATCGAGGGTTTGGACGCCTGAGATGTTGCGGTCGACGTGACGATCGAGCCGGCGGGGTCGGCGGCGTTGTTCTCCGCCCGGGGCACCACCGAAGATCCAACCGGCACGCAATAATTGACGCAGTCAGAGAAAGGAGACGCAGGAATGACCGACCACAGACAACGCAACGAGACCGAGGGGTTGGTGGACGATGGGAGCGAGGTGCAGACCCTTCGCCGACTGGCGCTTCTCTTTCTGCTGAGCGCCGTGTTCTTCTTCCCCATGATCTTGAACCCCTACATCTTCGGGTTCTTCGACGCCGAGTCGGACGCAGCACGAGTCGAGCACATCGAGGACAACCTCAACGTCCTCCGAGCGCTCTTCACCGGCATCGGTCTGACCGAGGTGGCCCTGGGAGTCGGCCTGTGGCTCTGGGGCCGGCACGTCAGCGCGAGGTCGACCGGGCGACGGGCACAGGTGGCCGGGGCCTTCTCCTGGGTTGGGCTGGTTGTCGGCGTGACGGCGATCGTGGGGCGGTTGCTGCCACTGTTCGACGATGTCGAAACCTGGGCATCGGGTGACTCGTCGTTGGGGCTGATCGTGTCGGTCATCACCTTCGCCGGGTTCTCGTTGACCTTGATCGTGTTCGGCGTCCTGATGATCCAGGGGGCCATGCCGACCTGGCTCGGCGTGGTGTGGATCGTCTGCGGCGTGCTCTTCTGGGGCGGGTTACTACCGTTGTGGTTCTTCGTTGCCGCTCTGGCGTTCGGCATCCGGGGTCTGCTGCGGTTCCGTCCCGGGCACGACACCGGAGCCCGCATCTCGGCCAACCGAGGGAACTGACAGACCCCGTCGTTCCTCGAGGATCGGTCGACGAACGAGCGACCGGTTCGACATGCGTCCGGTCTTTGCTGTCACACCCCTTCTCTAGGGTCGAGTGACATGATCTACGCCGTTGTTTCGATCGGAATCGTTGCTGTCGTCCTGGGGGTCGCCGTCGGGTGGTTGCTGGCTTCCCGAGCGGCTGAACACACCGTCTCCCAGGTGTCGGCCGAGGCGGTCGAGCTGTTGCGCCGTCAGCAGGATCAGAGCCTGCACGCCACCGTCGAAACGGTGATCTCCATGGCCTCGTCGAAGCTGGGCGACCAGCTGGAGGCCGGTCGGATGGTGCTCGACCGCGAGCATGAGGCGGTGGCCACCGAGGTCTCCAACGTGCAGACCGAGCTGCGCCGAATGAGCGACCTCGTCGCCGGGCTCCAGAAGGAACGGGCCGAGCAGAACGGTCAGCTCACAACCGGCCTCGAGCGGGCGTTTCAAGCCACGGCGGCGCTCACCGACACCACCCGCACCCTCCAACAGGCGTTGGCCTCACCCCAGGCGCGGGGCCAGTGGGGTGAGCGGATGGCCGAGGATGTCCTGCGGGCCGCCGGATTCCTGGAGGGCACGAGCTATCGCAAACAGGTCAAACTGGCGGGCGGTGGGGTTCCCGATTACACGTTCCCACTGCCAACGGGTCACGTGGTGCACATGGACGTCAAGTTCCCCATCGACAACTACCTGCGGTGGCTCGACACCGAGGATCAACAGTCTCGCACCCAGTTGAGCAAGGCGTTTCAACGGGACGTGCGGATGCGTATCAAGGAGCTCACCGAGCGCGCGTACATCGATCCGGAGACCACGGTCGACTACCTCCTGTTGTTCGTGCCGAACGAGAGCGTCTACGGGTTCGTGCACGAGCACGATCCCGACCTCATCGACTTCGCCCTGGCCCAGCGGGTGGTGTTGTGCTCGCCGACCACGCTGTTCGCCGTGCTGGCCGTGATCCGTCAGGCCATCGACAACTTTCGAGTCGACCAGCGCAGCCACGAGATCCTGGCCGCCCTCGGCGGTCTGCGCGAGCAGTTCGACCGGTGGGAGGAACCGATGGAGAAGATGCGGCGGGGTCTGGCCTCGGCCCAGCGGGCGTTCGACGATCTGGCCGGCCCGCGGTCGCGCCAGTTCGAACGCCAGCTCGACAAGCTGGAGTCCTACCGGGACGATGACGAACTCGGTCCGGGCAACAAACGGTTGCGTCGGGTCATCTAGGGCGGACCCGTATTGGCGATCAGCGCCATCCCAATCGCGGTAGTCTGACACCGTGAGCCGGTTCTACATCACCACCCCGATCTATTACGTCAACGACGCTCCTCACATCGGGCACGCCTATTCGACCGTCACCGCCGATGCCGTGGCCCGATGGCATCGCCTGCTGGGTGACGACACACTGTTCGTCACGGGTACCGACGAGCACGGGCTGAAGGTCCAACGGGCCGCCGAGGCCAACGGGGTCACACCCATCGAGCAGGCCGATGTCACCTCCAAACGATTTCGTGATGCGTGGGACGAGATCGACATCGCGTACGACCAGTTCATCCGCACCACCGAATCCCGCCATCATCATGCCGTGCAGGAGCTGCTGACCCGGGCCAAGGACAACGGCTACATCGAAAAGGGTTCCTACGCCGGCTACTACTGCGTCGGCTGCGAGGCCTACTACAACGAGGGCGATCTCGTCGACGGCAACTGTCCGGTGCACGAGCGGCCGGTCGAGTGGTTCGAGGAGGACAACTACTTTTTCAAGCTCTCCGCCCTCGAAGCCGAGCTGACCGAGTGGCTCACCAGCGACACCGTGTTCCCCGAGGGCAAGCGCAACGAGGCGCTCGGCATCGTCAAACTCGGTCTGGACGACATCTCCATCACCCGTACGTCGATCGACTGGGGTGTGCCCGTTCCGTGGGATGACGGCCACGTCTTCTACGTCTGGTACGACGCGCTGATCAACTACGCCACCGCCGCCGGCTTCGGCTCCGACGAGGCCGAGTTCGAGACGTGGTGGCCCGAGGTGCACCACATCATCGGCAAGGACATCCTCCGCTTCCATTGTGTCTACTGGCCGGCCATGCTGATCGCCGCCGGCCTGCAACCGCCCAAGCAGATCCACGTCTCCGGTTTCCTCCTGCTCGGCGGCAAGAAGCTGTCGAAGACCGGCCTGACGCAGATCGCCCCCGCCGACCTGGTGGCCGACTTCGGCGTCGACGGCTTCCGGTACCACTTCCTCCGAGACGTGTCGTTCGGGCCCGACAGCGAGTTCTCCTACGAGGGCATGGTCACCCGCTACAACTCCGACCTCGCCAACACCCTCGGCAACCTGCTGTCGCGGGTGACCACGGTCGTGACCAAGAAATGTGACGGCATCGGACCGGCACCCGAACCCGACTCTCCACTGGCCGCCGTGGCCGCCGAGTCCTACGAGAAGGCGGCCGACGCCTGGGCCCGCATCCAGCCCTCGGTGGCGCTCGACGCCACCTGGAATCTGCTGCGTGAGACCAACGCCTATCTCGAGCAGAACGAACCGTGGAAGCTGCCCGAGGGCTCCGGTGAGGTGAAGGTGGTGCTCGGCAACGCGCTGGAGGTGCTCCGTCTCGCCGCCATCCTGTCCAGCCCCGCGCTGACCCGGGCGAGTGAGGCCATCTGGGCCGCCATCGGGCTCGACGGCTCCCCCCTCGACCAGCGCCTCCCCGAGGCTGCGGTTTGGGGCGGCTACCCAGGAGACGTGAGCGTCGCCAAGGGGCAGCCGCTGTTTCCCCGGCTCAAGGTCGACGACGGCGCGTGACCCCGGTGGAGACGTAGGCCCGATCCCGATGTGGTTCGACAGTCACTGCCACCTGACCAGCCTGCGCGGCGATCCGACGGGTGATCTGGCGGCCCAGGCGGTGTCGGCGGCTTCCACGGCCCGCGTGACGAGAATGCTGACAGTCGGTTGCACCGTTCCCGACTCGGCTCAGGTGATTGCCACCGCGGCCCGCTTCGACAATGTCTGGGCCACGGCCGGGGTGCATCCGCATGAGGCGACGGACGGGATCGAGGGACTCGCCGAACTGCTGTCGAATCCGGGTGTGGTGGCGGTGGGGGAGTGTGGTCTCGACTACTACTACGACCACTCGCCCCGAGCCACCCAGGCCGAGGTTTTCGTCCGCCAGATCGAGCTGGCCCACCGAACCGGCCTGTCGCTCGTGATCCACACCCGCGACGCCTGGGCGGACACGTTCGAGATTCTCGATCGCGAGGGAATCCCCGAACGCACCATCTTTCACTGTTTCACCGGTGGACCAGACGAGGCCGCCGCCGCCACGGAACGGGGCGCCTATCTCTCCTTCAGCGGCATCGTGACCTTCGGATCGGCCGACGACGTGCGGGCCGCCGCCCTCGGGGCCCCCGACGGGCGGATCCTCGTCGAAACCGACTCGCCCTACCTGGCACCCGTGCCGTACCGGGGCAAACCCAATCAGCCCGCCCACGTCGCCGTGGTCGGCGAGTTCGTGGCCGATCTGCGGGGTGTCACGGCCGACGAATTCGCCGCCCTGACCATGGCCAACACGATCGAAGCGCTGGCACTCGAACCGGCCGAAGCCGCTTCCCCGGCGGACTGAACGACCCGGTGACCCGATCCCGAGGAGCACTGTCCCGGACCCGCATCCGCGAGCTGTTGGCCGGCCACGATCTGGGACCCAGCCGGGCCCTCGGCCAGAACTTCCTCTGCGACCAGGGCATGGTCGACAAGATCGTTCGTCTGGCCGCCGTCGGACCCGACGATCACGTGCTGGAAATCGGCCCCGGTCTGGGATCGCTGACGGAGGGCCTGTGCGAGTCCGGTGCCCGAGTCGTGGCCGTCGAGATCGACCGCCACCTGATTCCGGCCCTGAGGGAGCAGGTCGGCCATCATGAGCAGTCTGGTCGCCTCACGATCATCAACGACGACGTGCGGGAACTCGATTGGCCGTTGGTGCTCGGCGATCACCGCTGGGCGGTCGTGGCCAACCTCCCGTACAACATCGCCACCCCACTCATCCTGGATCTCCTGGCCGAGCAGCCCCAGCTCGAACGCTGGCTTGTCATGGTCCAGCGGGAGGCGGGGGAGCGGCTGGTCGCCGGCCCCGGGTCTCGCATCTACGGCATCCCGTCGGTGCTTTTGGCCTACTGGGCCGACGCCCGACTCGTCGGATCGGTTCCGGCCGACCTGTTCCTTCCCAGGCCCAAGGTGGAGTCGGTGCTCGTCGACATTCGACGTCGACCACGTGACGACGCTGCACGCACCGGCGACTTCACCGTGCTGAGCCGGCTGGTCCGAACAGCGTTCGGCCAGCGGCGAAAGATGCTCCGCAGGAGTCTGTCTGGGCTGGTCGATGTCGATCAGCTGGCAGCGGCCGACATCGACCCGACCCAGCGTCCCGAGGAGCTCGGCCTCGGGCACTGGCTGCGGCTGAGCGCAGTGGTCGGCCCCAACGACCCCGGTGGCACCTAGCCTGTGCTCGTGGCACCTCCTTCGGTCGGCTCCGATACCGCAACCGGCACCCGCCGCTACCCGGTCGTGCTGCAGGCTCCAGCCAAACTCACCCTCTCGTTGGCGGTCACGGGCGTCCGTCCGGACGGCCTGCACCTCATTCGCGCCGAAATGGTCACGCTCGATTTGCATGACACCCTGGAGCTGGCGCCGGGAGGCTCGGGACTCACCGTTGTCGGCGGAGGCGATGACGTGCCGGTCGGACCCGACAACCTGGTGACCAGGGCGTTGGAGCTGGTAGGGCGAACCGCCGCAGTCCGTCTGACGAAACGGATTCCGTCCCAGGCCGGTTTGGGCGGGGGCTCATCCGATGCCGGTGCCATCCTCCGGTGGGCCGGCTTCGGTGATCTCGAGGCGGCCGCCGTCCGGCTCGGAGCCGATGTGGCCTTCTGCACCGTCGGAGGTCGAGCCCTGGTGGAGGGCATCGGTGAGCAGGTTCGACCGCTTCCGTTCAAGCCCCTGACCGTGACCCTGGTGACCCCCCCGCTGGCGTGTCCGACCGGTGCCGTCTATCAGGCGTGGGACGAGCTGGGCGGGCCGACGGGTGAGGCCGGGAACGACCTGGAACCGGCTGCGTTGCACGTGGTTCCCGAACTGGCTCGGTGGCGTGACGAACTGGCCGAATCGACCGGGCAGCGACCTCGCCTGGCCGGGAGCGGCTCGACCTGGTTCGTCGAGGGCGACCATCGCGGTCCGGGGCGGGTCGTGTGCCGGACGACGGAGGCTCCGGGCGAGGCGGACACGTCCTCCGACGTGGTGCCGTCGGCGGGACCGGAGTAGGAGAAAACCAAAAACATGCCCGGCCGCGATGGCCGGGCAACCGCCCAGTACAGAGCACGATCGGGCTCTGACGGTGGGAGTGACTACTTCTTGTTTCGACGCTGGACGCGGGTGCGCTTCAGAAGCTTGCGGTGCTTCTTCTTGCGCATACGCTTGCGTCGCTTTTTGATCAACGATCCCATGAGTTCTCGAAGGCTAACGGAATCTCGTGACCTCGACACTCGGTCCGGCCAGATTTCGCTGATCGAAACACAGGTGACGCACACCCCAAAGAGCGCTACCGTGAACGGAGCCGGGTCCGACGGCCACAGGCCGCCACCAGCCATCCCATCGCGGGTAGTTCAACTGGCAGAACACCAGACTTTGAATCTGGGGGTTGCAGGTTCGAGCCCTGCCCCGCGAGCAAACCACGTCGAGCGTCCGGTCGCCTCGACCGGAGTCGATTTCCAGCCCCTCACGGCGGCTGTGAATTTTGTCATGTCGGCCACTAAAGAGTCGGTTCCGAACGTCGATGGAGTGCTATCTCCCCCGATACCGCGAAGACCGGCTGCCGCCTTCCATGGTTGTTGCCGGTCTTCGTTGGTTTTCGGTCGAGCGAGTTATCGATGGAAGATTGCGCGCCGGAGAGCTGTTTGCCTAACGTGAGCCCTTGAGGTCTCTGCAACAACGACAAGCCTGACGAAAGTTGGAAACCGTGCGTTCAACGTCCGGCCTGGTAGCCGCAACCAGCGACGGAGGGCCGATGCAATCGGCCCGCCCGAAGCCGATCCACTTGCTGTGTGGGCGGGCCATGGCCTCCTATGTACTCGACACCCTCGACGCGGTCGGCATCCGTCAAGCCGTCGTGGTGACCGGCCCCAACGGCGGTCGGGTGTCCAAACGGCTTCTGGAGGAGCCACCCGATTATCAGATTCGGTTCGTGGAACAGAAGAAGAATCGGGGCAGCGGCGACGCCGCGCTGATCGGTCTGAACAGCTTCGACGATGTCGACGACGATGACGACGATGTGGTCGTCGTGCCGGCCGACCTGCCGTTGCTGCAGGCCAAGACCGTCAACCACCTCCTGGCCGTACACCGGGCCACCGACGCCGCCTGCACGTTGTTGACGGCGGCGGCCGATCACCCGTTGGCCGCGGCCGCCGCCGACCGGGTCGGCGCCGGCCAGGTGACGAGAGATCGTTTCGGCCGGGTGAAGGCCGTTGTCGACGATTACGACGTCTTCGTCCCCCGTGAATCCTCGGGGGCGGCCGGTGGTACGGAGGCCGATGGACCCGAGCGTGAGGGCCTCGAGATCGCACTCGGCGTTCTGTGCGTACGGCGAAGCCTCCTGGCCCCGGCTCTGCGGCGTTGCCAGCCCGACGAATCGACCGGGCAGCTCCAGATGAGCGGCATCGTCGAGGTGCTGACCGAGTCCGGTCACTCCTGTGAAACGGCCGTGATCGAGGAGGTCGGTGACCTCATCCCTGTCGATGACCGGGTTCAGCTGGCCGACGCCGAGGCCGAGCTGAGGCGACGCACCAATCGGCATTGGTTGAGCCGGGGTGTCACGATGGTCGATCCTGACCGCACCTACCTCGACGCCACGGTCGAGCTGGGCACCGACGTGACGATCTTTCCGGGCACCATCCTCCAGGGGAACACGGTGATCGGCAACGGCTGCGAACTCGGCCCCGACGTGCACCTCGACCGGTGCCAGGTCGGTGAGAACTCGCAGGTTGCGCAGACGTCGGCATCGCTGGCGACGATCGGGTCCAACTGCGTCGTCGGTCCCTACGCGGCGTTACCGCCCGGCTCCGTCGTGGCCGATGGCACGACCACCGGCGCCTTCTATGCTGGGAGTGACAGCGACGGATGACCGACGCTGGTTTCGAACCGGCTCGACCGGTTCGGGACGGATGCTAGGGAAGGACAACGTGGAAGTACCAACGACCAAGCGCCTCCACCTGTTCTCGGGTCGACACAGCGAGGAGCTGACCGGGGCCATCGGCGCCAACCTCGGTGTTCCCGTCACCGACGCTCATCTCGACCGGTTCTCCAACGGCGAAACCCACTGCCGGTTCTCGGAATCGATCCGAGGAAGCGACGTGTTCATCGTGCAGAGCCACGGTGCCTTCGAGGGCGGTTCGATCAACGACGCCATCATGGAGCATCTGATCATGGTCGATGCCGCCCGACGGGCGTCGGCCAAGCGGATCACGGCGGTGATGCCGTTCTACGGGTACGCCCGCCAGGACCGCAAAGCCGAAGGTCGGGAGCCCATTACCGCCCGTCTCGTGGCGGACCTGTTCGATACGGCGGGAGCCAAGCGGTTGGTTTCGGTCGACCTCCACTCCGGCCAGATCCAAGGGTTCTTCAACGGGCCGGTTGATCATCTCACTGCCATGCCGGTCCTGGTCGATCGCTTGCGGGAGATGGGGCCGAACCTGGTCGTCGTCTCGCCTGACGCCGGTCGGGTGAAGGTGGCCGAACGGTACTCCCAGCAGCTTCACGCCGATCTGGCCATCGTCCACAAACGGCGGATCAAGGGCGAGAAGAACGTGGCGGAGGCCAAGGACATCGTCGGCGAGGTGCGGGGCCGTCATTGTGTGTTGATCGACGACATGATCGACACCGCCGGCACGATCTGCCAGGGTGCCGAGCTGCTGAAGGACCGAGGGGCGGCCACGGTCAGCGCGGCAGCCACCCACGGACTGTTCAGCGGCCCGGCCATCGACCGGTTGAAGAACTCCGTGCTGGAGAACGTGATCGTCACCGATACCCTGCCGATGCCCTCCGAGAAGCGGTTCGATCGGCTCGAGGTGTTGACGGTGGCCAACGTCATCGCGGATGCCATACGGGCCGTGTTCGAGGACACCTCCGTGAGCCAGATCTTCGACGGACAGAATCAGCAGTAGCCCGTTGACCTCGTCGCTGATGGCGGGTGGTTCTGGTGGACCGGCCCGGTATCATCACATGCTGGCGTGAATTCCGGTTCACGTCGCCCTGGTAGCGATTACCACCGACGGCGCCGAGCGCCGCCGCAGTGTGATCAGCTCGATCGGTATCGGAGTGCGAAAGGTCGGCCCTGGTTGCCGTCGCAGCGAAGGAGCCGATCGAATCAAGTTCGCGCCCGGTTCGCCGGGCACCTGTAGGTACCGGCAAGGACTCAAGCATCATGGACCAGACCGTCGTCAAAGCAACCGAAGGACGAGCCCGCGGCTCGCGCCCGTCTCGTCGACTTCGGGCCGAAGGCCAGTTGCCGGCCGTTGTCTACGGACTCGATGCCGAGCCGCAGTCCATTTCGGTTTCCTACGCCGATCTGCGTCACGCACTGAGCGGCGAGGCCGGTATGAACACCGTGCTGACTCTCGACATCGACGGCGCTCAACAGACCGTGCTGGTTCGGGCCGTGCAGCGTGATCCCATCAAACGGGTGGCCACCCACGCCGACTTCCTGCGGGTCGAACCCAACATCCGGGTCCGGGTCCGAATTCCGATCAACCTGGTCGGTGACGACGAGCACATCACCAGCACCGGTGCCATGGTGGAGCAGAAGCGTTTCCACCTGGATCTGATGGTTCCGCCCAACAACATTCCGCTGGCCATCGAAGTCGACATGGCCGATCTCACCTTCGAGAATCGCGTCTCGGTTGGCGACCTCAAGTTGCCGGACGGGGCCAGCACCCCGGTCTCCGAGGACATCTCGGTCGCCGCGGTGGTTGTTCCCCGCTCCGCCCTGGCGGCGGCCGAGGAAGACGAGCTCGAAGGCGAAGAGGGTGAAGGCGCCGAGGGAGAAGAGGGAGCCGACGGCGACGCCGAGGCCTCCGACGACGGCGCCGACGAGGGCGATTAGCCCTCCCCATTCGATCGCCAACGATCATCACCATGTCGGCCTTTTCTCGTCGCCTGGGTAATCCGGGCCGTAAGGGAACCCCGGCCGACCTGTTGATCGTCGGCCTCGGCAACCCTGGGGAACAATTCGAGGGCACGCGCCACAACGTGGGCGCCGAGGTCATCGTCGAGATGGCTGACCGGGCCGGAGCGCGGCTCCGCAAGACCAAGGCTCGCGCCCTGGCCACCGGGATCCTCCTCAACGACAAGCGCATCGTGTTGGCGTTTCCCCAGACGTTCATGAACAACTCCGGCGAAGCCGTGCGGCTCCTGGTTCGGAGCTTTGGAATCCAGGAAGCCAACCACATCGTGATCGTGCATGACGAACTCGACCTCGACGTCGGGCGGCTCCGCCTCAAAGAGGGTGGCGGCCTGGCCGGGCACAACGGCCTGCGATCGGTGACCCAACATCTCGGCACCACCGAATACGTGCGGCTTCGCATCGGGGTCGGCAAACCGCCGGCGTCCCAGTCGGGTGCCGACTATTTGCTCCGCCGTCCTTCGAAGCAGGATCGGGCGGTGCTTGATCAGGCCGTCATCGACGCGGCCGACGCCCTCGAACTGTTGACCGAGATCGGCGTCGAGGCGACGATGGCGCGGATCAATCGCCGTCCGCGGCAGTAGATCCGCCGCCGATCAGCAAGCGAGAGGAGCCGTTCCGTGAGTTTTCCGCACCTGACCAGGCTCCTGGCCGACGACCCGGCGATCACCAGGGTGGTTGGTCGCGTCACCTCCGTTCTGGCGGTGCCCGAGCCGGCCCGAGCCGTTGCGTTGGCGGCGCTGGCCGAGGCGTCGGATCGACGTCCGATCGTCGTTGCCGTACCCACCACGGCCGAGGCGGAACGACTGGTCACCGACCTCGAGTTGTTCCTGGGCGAGGGTTCGGTGCTGGCCTATCCGGCGTGGGAAACCCTGCCGTTCGAGCGGATCAGCCCCTCGATCGAGACCATGGGTCGACGTCTGGAGACCCTGTGGCACATCCAGGAACCGAGCCGGTGTCCTCGAGCCGTCGTAGCCCCGCTGCGGGCGCTCATGCAGCGTCTGAGCCCCGGTTCCGATCGTCTGGATCCCCTGGTGATCGGAGCCGAGGACACCATCGATCAAACCGAGCTGGTTCGCACCCTGGTCGACTACGGCTACCGGCGGGAGACCCAGGTCGAACACCGGGGCGAGTTCGCCGTGCGGGGTTCGATCATCGACGTCTTCCCCTCGACCGCGGACGGCCCGTACCGCGTCGATCTCTGGGGCGACGAGGTCGACCGGCTGTGTGAGTTCACCGTGGCCGACCAACGGTCGACGGTGGATCGGGCCGAGATCGAGATCTTCGGGTGCCGCGAGTTGCTCCCGACTCCGGAGGTGATGGAACGGGCCGAGGCGCTGCAGGGCAGCGAGCCGTGGGGTCGGGAGCAGTGGCAGCGCCTGGCCGACGGCGAGATCTTCGAGGGCATGGAATCGTGGCTCCCCTGGTTGACCGACGAGGTGCGGGTGCTGACCGACATCGTGCCGGCCGATGGGCAGGTGGTGCTGGTCGATCCGTCGCTGATGCGGTCCCGGGGCGCGGATCTGCTGGCCGAGGAGGCCGACCTGGCCAACAGCCTCGCCCGCACGTGGGGCGCCGTGGCCGATTCCGACACCGACACCTCGGAATCCGCCGAGTCTTTTCCCACGCTCCATGTGCCCTTCGACCGGTTGCTGGCCCACACCGCTGCGCCGGTGGTGACGATGACGTCGGTACCCGAAGGCCCGGACGTCGCCGTGTTGGCCGCCTCCGGGTGGGAGCCGCCGGGCGAGGCGCTGGCCGCCCGTATGCAGAAGCTGGTGGCGGATCGGGCCCGGGTGGTCGTGGCAGCCGACGGGGCCGGTACCGCCAAACGTGCCGAGTCGGTCCTGGCCGATTGGGGCGTCGCCGTGTCGGATCACGGCCACAGCCTCCCCGATGTGCTGCAACCCGGCGCCCATCTCGTGGTGGCACGGGCCAACCGGGGTTTCGTGCTTCCGGAGGCCGGAATCGCGTTGTTGACCGAGTCCGACCTGACCGGCCGCCGTCGAGCCCATCGGCGAAGTCGAGCCCGCAAGCGGGCCAGCGAAGGCTTCTTCGACGATCTGCAGCGCGGCCACTACGTCGTCCACCACCAACACGGTGTCGGCCGATTCGCCGGCATGGTCACCAGGGCCATCGGTGGTCACGAGCGGGATTACCTGCTCCTCGAATACCGGGGTGACGACAAGCTCTACCTGCCCACCGACCAGATCGACCTGATTCGCCAGTTCACGGGTTCCGACCAACCGACCCTGCACCGCCTCGGCGGTTCCGACTTCGCCAAGACCAAGGCCAGGGTTCGTTCCGCAGTGACCGAGATCGCCCAGGAACTCGTGGTGCTGTACCAACGGCGCATCTCGACCGCCGGTCACGCCTTCGCGGCCGACACCCTCTGGCAGCGGGAGGTCGAGGCGGCTTTTCCCTATGAGCTGACGCCCGACCAGGCCACGGCCATCGAGGAGGTCAAGGCCGACATGGAGCGGCCGACACCCATGGACCGGCTGATCGTCGGCGATGTGGGTTTCGGCAAGACCGAGATCGCCCTGCGGGCGGTGTTCAAGGCGGTCCAGGACGGCAAGCAGACCGCCATTCTGGTGCCGACCACCCTCCTGGCCCAGCAGCACTACCAGACCTTCTCCGATCGGTTCGCCCCCTATCCCATCCGGGTCGAGGTGCTGAGCCGGTTCCTGACACCGGCCCAGGCCCGCAAGGTCATCGTCGACACCGCGGCCGGGGACGTCGACGTGTTGATCGGCACCCATCGCATCCTGTCCGAGGACCTTTCGTTCGACCGACTCGGACTGCTGGTGGTCGACGAGGAGCAGCGATTCGGCGTCAGCCACAAGGAGGCGCTGAAGGGGTACACCGAGCTGCAGCGAGCCGCCCCCGGGGGAAACCCTGACGAGAACGTCAACGGCAACGGTGACAGCGGGACCGAGGGCGAAGCCGGTGACACACCGGCGCTGTGGGAGGGGGCCGCGGTCGACGTGCTCACGCTGTCGGCTACCCCCATACCCCGAACGCTGGAAATGAGTCTCACCGGTATCCGTGACCTGTCGGTGCTGAACACCCCGCCGGCCGATCGTCAGCCGATCATGACCTATGTGGGCGAGTACGACGAGCGAGCGGCGGCTGAGGCGATCCGCCGGGAGCTGCTGCGCGAGGGTCAGGTCTTCTTCGTGCACAACCGCGTTCAGAGCATCGACAAGGTGGCCAACGATCTGGCCAACCTCGTTCCTGAAGCCCGCATCGCCGTCGCCCACGGGCAGATGGACGAGGGAACGCTCGAAAAGACCGTGATCGACTTCTGGGAGGGGCAGTACGACGTCCTCGTCTGCACCACGATCATCGAGTCGGGGATCGACATGCCGACGGTCAACACCCTCGTGGTCGACCGGTCCGAACTCCTGGGTCTCGGCCAGCTCCACCAGCTCCGAGGCCGGGTCGGCCGGTCCGGCCAGCGGGCCTACGCCTACCTGTTCACGCGCGAGGACACCTCGCTCACCGAGGAGGCCTACGAGCGGCTCAAGACGATCGGTGAGGCCACCGACCTGGGGTCCGGGTTCCAGATCGCCATGCGGGATCTCGAGATTCGGGGTGCCGGCAACCTGCTCGGTACCGGCCAGTCCGGTCACATCGCGGCCGTCGGTTACGACCTGTACTGCCAGATGGTGACCGACGCCGTCGCCCAGCTCAGCGGCCGGGCTCCGGAGCCGCCGGTCGAGATCAAGATCGATCTGCCGGGGGCCGCCAACCTGCCCGACGACTACGTGACGGGCCAGGCCCAGCGATTGGAGGCCTATCGCAAGCTGGCCGGCGTCACCGACACCGCCGAGGTCGACGCCATCGCCACCGAGTGGAAGGATCGCTACGGGCCGGTGCCGGTTCCGGCCGAGCGTCTGCTCGACGTCGCCCGGATCAGAGCTCACTGCGCGCGACTCGGCATCACCGAGGTGATCGTCATCGGCGGTCCTGGCTTCGGTGGACCCGAACACATCGCCAAGCTCGGGCCGGTCACGCTCAAGGCCAGTCAGGAGGTCCGCTTCAAGCGCCTGTTCAACCACAGCGTCTGGAAGCCGACCGAGTACGGCGACCGGGGCGGCCAGCTGCAGGTCGGCTTGATGCGCAGGAAATCGGTGGCCGACGATCTGGTGACCTTCTTCGAGACGATGTTCCCGCCCGAGGGGAGTGATCGGTGACGAACCGACGAGCCCGACGACCTTCCTCCGGTCCGGCGCAGACCTGGAGCCGGGCACTCGTGACCGGGGCGTCCGCCGGCATCGGTGAGGCGTTCGCCCGGAGACTGGCGTCCGCCGGTACGGACCTGGTCCTCGTGGCCAGACGGACGGACCGTCTGGAGGCGCTGGCCGATGAGATGACCGGATCGCCCGAGCCCGTCGAGGTCGAGGTACTGACTGCGGATCTGGGTGAACGGCGTGACCTGGATCGTGTCGTCGCCCGACTCCGGGACACGGCAAAGCCGGTCGATCTCCTCATCAACAACGCCGGATTCGGTACCGTGGGCGACTTCCTCGACCAGGACCCCGACCGCGAAGCGGCGATGATCGACGTCAACATCGGTGCCGTTCACCGTCTTGCCCACGCGGCAGGAAGCGCGATGGCCGACCGCGGTGGCGGCGGCATCCTGAACGTCTCGTCGATCGCCGGGTTCACGCCGTCACCCAAGTCGGCCACCTACGGGGCGACGAAGGCGTTCGTCACCAGTTTCAGTGAGGCGTTGGCCGTCGAGTTGGGGCCTCAGGGCGTGGTGGTGAGCTGCCTCTGCCCCGGTCTCACCCGCACCGAGTTCCAGGAGAAGGCGCAGTACCGGCCGGGCGCCCTTCCCGAATTCTTCTGGCAGAGCGCGGACGAGGTGGCCGAGGCCGGCCTGGCCGGGGTCGCAGCCGGGCGGATACGAGTGGTGCCCGGCGGGCACAACCGTGTGGTGACCGGACTGGCCAAGGCCACACCGGCTGCTGTTGTTCGCCGGGTGGCCAGAGCCCTGGCCCGAGTCAACGGCAAGTAGGCGGGGTCCTGACCGACCGGAAAACGAATGCGTGGCCCGGTCACCACCAAGACCGGGCCACGCGGTCCCCCCGTAGGGAGACCAGCGGCCGACTGGAACGTCGTGCCGCCGAAATCAGTGTGACGGATAGGTGGTGGGCCGTGCGGGCAAACTGTTTGGGTAGTGCTGCCTTGTAGCCTGAGCCGGTGCTGCACAGGAGCCGAGATCCTCGTCGATCATTCCGCCGACTCGAACCGTCGTCGCGATGATGCGGGGGGACACCGGCGTGAAGGTCGACACCGGGATCTCCATCGTGTTGTTCGACATGGGCGGAGTACTGGTCGAACTCGGATCGCTGCCCGAGCTTCTCGGATCGGGGATGGACGCTGAACGGTTCTGGTCCTGCTGGCTGTCCAGCCCGGCGGTCCGGCGCTTCGAACGGGGCGACTGCTCGATCGGTGAGTTCGCCGACGGCGTCGTCGACGATCTCGACCTCGATATCACCGCCGACGTTTTCGTCGCCAACTTCGCCCGGTTTCCCCGTGGGTTGTTTCCGGGTGCGGCCGAACTGGTGGCCGAGGTGTCGGCCCGCGTGGAGGTCGGCGTGCTCAGCAACACGAATCAGCTGCACTGGGAATCCCAGCCCGACGCGGAGATCCTGCAGAGCATGCCGGCTCGGCCCTACCTGTCGTACCGCCTGGGCGAGGTCAAACCGGATGAGGCCCTGTACCGCCTGGTGTTGGACGACCTCGCCCGCCCGGCCGGTGAGGTGCTGTTCCTCGACGACAATCAGATCAACGTCGACGGCGCCCGCAGGGTTGGTATGGCGGCCGAGACCGTCAAAGGACCGGCGCAGGCCCGCAACGTCTTGTACCGCTACGGCGTCCTGCCAGACGTGTGACAGGGTGCGGAAAGACCGATCTCCAGGGCGTCTAGGTGCGGCTGACGCTTTCGAACACGAAGGTCCGTCGGCCCAGCGCCACCGTCTCGCCCGATTGGAGCTCGATGGGATGGCCCGCCGTGAGCTGGTTCCAGCGGTCGTTCTGGGCGTCCCAGACATAGGTGCCGTTGGTGGAGCCGAGGTCGACGATCTGCACCGTCCAGCCGTCGAGTCGCAGTTCGGCGTGGGTGCGGGACAGGGTGTCGTTGTTGTCGTGGATGACGAGCTGTTCGGCGTCGGGGTTGTCACCCGCCGACGGCTCACGGCCGATCACGTAGGACCGGTCGAGGCCGAAACTGGCGCCGTCGTCGAACACGATGAACCCCAGCGTGGGGCGGGGCCGTACCACGGGGTGTGGGGTGAGGTGCAGCAACGACATGCCGCAGACCATGCAGTAGGACGACTTCGGGTTGTTGAAGTGTCCTCGGGAGCACAATATGCCCTCGACGTCGACCCGGCCCTTCTGCGCCGTCGCCGCCGGTGGAGCCGGTCCGTCGCCGTTGCCATCGGCAGCGGCGGCGATCGGCAGGGGACCAAGGTGAACGGGTGCACTCGAACCGATCAGGATCACCGAGCGGAACGGCGCCTGGCTCGGATCCGAACCGAGGCCTCCGTCGTCGAACGAGGCCGGTTCGTATTCGGCGACCTGGCCTTCGGCGACCTGGGAGTGTTGAGCCGGGACGGTCACCAGATCGATGGTGTTGTCGGCGCTGGTGCCGAGTGGCGTGAGATCGTCGAGCGCCAGGGGTTGGCCACCGGCGATGGTGACGAGACTGAGGCCGGCGCCGGGGGCCACTCCACGGCGAAGATCGAACGGAGGCACCGGCTCGGCGGCTCTCGCCAGGTTGGCGGCCCGGAGCGTCAGGCGTTGGGCGTCGTGCGAGAGCTGCTGTTTCTGGAGGCCGCCGGTGCCGACGATGACCCGTTGACCATCGCTCAGAACCTCGACTGGTCCGAAGGCGACCGCCATCGGACCCCCGGTGGCTTCCACGATCATGCCGACCGACCGGAGTCTGTCGTCGGACAGCAGTGCGTCGACGGCCCGGATGATCTCCTGCGAGGTCGGGTTCGGCCCCAGCGCAAGGAACATGTCATCGACGATGGCGTCGTGGGCGGCATCGCTGGGAATGACCAGCGCGATGTCGGGCCAGCGGGCGACGACACCGAGTCCACGATGGATCTGTCCCGAGCGCAGATCGAGATCGGTCATCGATCCACCTTCGGGCTCCGGCGTTGCGACGTCATGTGGTTTGTGTTTCTTGGCCCATGCGAATCGTGGCGGCGGGCGATGTTTCGCCGTCGGGCGAAACTCGGTAAGCAACGGCTCCGGCGTTGCGACGTCATGCTTGGATCTTCCCCGCTTGCCGGGCGGCTTCCTCGGAGATCGCCGCAGCCAGTTCGCCGGCGGTCGAGGGTCGATCGGCGGGATCCGCCGCGACGGCCGCTTCGATGATTCGGCGTTCGCCGTTGCGGAGTGCGTCGCCCATCACCGGTCGTTCGTTCAGCAGGAACCGAAGCGCCTCGACGAGCGAGTCCGATGGCAGCGACGGGAAGATCGACTCGCCGGTCAGCACCCGGTGCAGGGTGGCGCCGAGGGCCCAGATGTCGCTGGCCCGTGAGGCCGGGCGGCCCTGGATGACCTCGGGCGCGAGGTATTCGATGGCTCCCATCTGGGCCGCCCCGGTGATGGTTTGGCCGGGGTTCAGGAGCTGTGAGACGCCGACGTCGGCGAGCTTGGCGCCATCGTTCGCGAGGACGATGTTGCCGGGGCGGACGGCGCGATGCGGGATGCCGGCTTCGTGCAGCGCATCGGCGCCGCGGCAGGCATCGGCCAGCGCCCGCAGTACATCGACCCGTGAGAACGGGCGAGCCGGCCGGGACAACGAGCCCGACGGCAGATACTCACCGGCGAAATAGAGCAGGGTTCCCTGCTGGCCGACGTCGTAGAGACGGTGCAGGTAACGCGACGAGACCGCGGCGTAGGTGCGAAGGTGATCGACCAGACGACGGAACTCGGCGTCGGTCGCCGCCTGGTTGATGGTCTTGACGGCTACCACCTCGTCGCTGATACCCAGCCGCGCCGGAGGGCGGGCCAGCCAGTAGGAGCCCTGCGATCCCTCTCCGATTTGTTGAACGACGTCGTAGTCAGCGATCTGTTGCATGCAATTGTCCGTCGGCCGTTCGGGTCCCGGGCCCGCCTGCCGCTTCGTCCAAGTCGGCGCAGCCTGGCACCGGGGCGACTGCGGGATCGAAGTCCGAGGGGATGCCCTCCCGGTGTTTACGCCTGCTTCTGGGTTGTGGTACCCGACATTCGGAGAGGCGTTTCGCCTCCGTCACGCCGCGTCTAGAAAGATACTCGATGGACCCTACGCTGCCACGTAGCACGGTAAATCGAGGGATCCGGCGAGGAAAGAAGGTTGCTGCTGCTACGTTCACGATACGGCTTGTCGACGACAAGTTCGCCATCGAACAAAGAAGGTGACAGCAGTGGGCGTATTCGACTTCGTCAAGGAGGCCGGAGCCAAGATCGGTATCGGCGAAAGTGATGACGAGAAGGGCGCGAAAGCCACGGCGGCATCCGCCGAGCGGGCGGCCGAGATGTCCAAGCGGATCAAGGCTCGTAAGGCCGAGGTCGCCCAGCGGGAACGGCAGGAGCAACTCGACGAGTCGCGTCGTGCGCGCGGCCTCGAGACCTACGTGACCAAATTGGGGTTCGACGTCGAAGGTCTCGACATCCGTTTCGACGATGGCCTGGCCACCATCCAGGGCAAGGTCTCCGACCAGGAGACCCGCGAGAAGATCATCCTCGCCGTCGGCAACGTGTCCGGGGTCGAGACGGTGCAGGACTCCATCGAGGTCACCAACGAGGGCGGTGAGGCGGAGCTTCACGTCGTCGAGTCGGGCGACACGCTCAGCAAACTGGCCAAGGAGTACTACGGCGACGCCATGAAGTACCCGGTGATCTTCGAGGCCAACCGGCCCATGCTCAAAGATCCGGATCTCATCTACGTCGGCCAGGTTCTGCGCATCCCGCCGGCCGCGTAGGCTCGTTTGGCATCACGTCGATCCATGATCGTCTACGGCGCCGGGTCCGCCCGGCGCCGTTTGTGATTGTCGGATGTGCACAGGCGGGCCACCGTCAGTCGCCGAACGCGGCGACGAGTCGCCCCCCGGCCTCGGTGAGCACGTCGTCGCGCTTGGCGAAGCAGAATCGGACCATGGTGCGGCCCGCTGTCGGGTGTTGGTAGAACACCTGACTGGGAACCGCGACCACACCGGCCCGCTCGGGCAGGCCGAGACAGAACGCGATCCCGTCGGATTCGCCCATCGGGGCGATGTCGACGGTGGTGAAGTACGTGCCTTCGGGCTCGAGGACGGTGAATCCGGCCTCGACCAGAAGCGCTCCGAGCAGGTCGCGTTTTGCCCGGAGGTCGGCGACGAAGCGTTCGTAGTAGTCGTCGCCCAGACGTAGGCCGACGGCGATGGCCGGCTGGAATGGGGCGCCGTTGACGAAGGTCAGGAACTGTTTGGCGGTTCGGACGGCGGTGATGAGCTCCGGCGTCGCAACGGCCCAGCCGATTTTCCAGCCGGTGAACGAAAACGTCTTGCCTCCCGACGAGATGGTGACCGTTCGCTCGCTCATGCCGCCGAGGGTGGCGAGAGGATGGTGCTCGCCCTCGAAAACGAGGTGCTCGTAGACCTCGTCGGTCACGGCCACCACGTCGTGCTCGACACAGAGTTCGGCGATGAGCTCGAGTTCGGCGAGAGTGAACACCTTGCCCGTCGGGTTGTGGGGCGTGTTGAGGAGGATCAGCCGGGTCTTGGCCGAGAAGGCGGCCCGCAGGTCGGAGGGGTCGAATCCGTAGCGACCGGTGGCACTGTCGGGCTGGAGCAGGACGGGTTTGATGCTCGCCCCGGCCATGGCGATGGATGCGGCATAGGAGTCGTAGGTCGGATCGAAGACGATCACTTCGTCGCCGGTCTCGCACAACGCCAGCAGGGTTGCGGCGATGGCCTCGGTGGCTCCGGCGGTGACGAGAACCTCGGTTGCCGGGTCGACCGTCATCGACCAGAACCGCTGCTGATGCTCGGCGATCGCCTGGCGGAGATCGGTGGTTCCCGGTCCCGGCGGATACTGATTTTCGCCTCGGACGATGGCGTCGATGGCGGCGGCCGAGACCTCCGGCGGACCGTCGGTGTCGGGGAACCCCTGACCGAGGTTGATCGCCCCGGTCCTGGCCGCCAACGCCGACATTTCGGCGAAGATCGTGGTTCCGAATCCCTGAAGGCGGGCATTGAGGTGGGGCAGTCGAGGCATCGTGAGTCAAGGTAGCGGCCGACGTCCGCATTGGGCCAGCGAAGACGGAGCCGGCAGATCGAAGCGAACAGCGTTGACAGGCTGATTTCGGATCGATTTCACGCGTTGAGCATCTCTCACCAATGACGTACCGCTCCGGTGGAAACGAGGGTACGGTGAAAACAACCGTACGAAGGGGTCACGGTCACAAACGAGGTGCTATGGAAGCACTTCCGTCGTTGAATGATCGGTGATCTCGAGACAAGAGGGGTCCAAGTGACAGATACAGCTGATCGAGTTGACCACACCACCCTCGATCACGTCGTCATTCGTTTCGCCGGCGACTCCGGCGACGGCATGCAGCTGACCGGCGACCGCTTCACGTCCGTCAGCGCGGCAATTGGTAACGACTTGGCCACGTTGCCGGAGTTCCCGGCCGAAATCCGGGCGCCGCAGGGAACGTTGGCCGGGGTGTCGGCTTTCCAGGTCCACATCTCGGATCATGACATCCACACGCCGGGCGACGCACCGGACGTGCTGGTGGCAATGAACCCGGCCGCACTGCGAAGCGAACTGTCGCGGCTGCGATCGGGCGGCACCGTCATCCTGAACGACGACACGTTCGACGAGCGCAATCTCGAGAAGGCAGGCTACGAGGACGATCCCCGCTCCGACGGCACGCTGGACGGCTACGTCGTCCACCGGGTGAACATGACCAAGCTCACCCTCGAAGCCACCGCGGATCTCGACGTCAAGAAGCGAGATGCCGAGCGATCGAAGAACTTCTTCGCGCTCGGTCTGGTCAGCTGGATGTACACCCGACCCATGGAGCCGACACTCGAGTGGATCGAGGTGAAGTTCGGGAGGCTGCCGATGGTGGCGGCGGCCAACACGGCGGCGCTCAAGGCCGGCCACGCGTTCGGTGAGACGGCCGAGATGTTCGGCTCGCCGTTCAAGGTGGCCGCCGCTCCCCAGAAGCCGGGCGAGTACACGAACGTCACCGGCAACGTGGCGACGGCCTGGGGAATGATCGCAGCGGGCCAGCTGGCCAAGCTCCCGGTCTTTCTCGGCAGCTATCCGATCACTCCGGCGTCCGACATACTGCACGAGCTGAGCCGCCACAAGAACTTCGGTGTCCGGACCCTGCAGGCCGAGGATGAGATCGCCGGCATCGGCGCCGCTCTCGGCGCCGCCTTCGGTGGCAGTCTGGCCTTCACCACCACGTCGGGCCCCGGCGTCGCGCTCAAGGGCGAGACCATCGGTTTGGCGGTGAGCATGGAACTGCCGCTCGTCATCATCGACGTGCAACGCGGTGGCCCGTCGACCGGCCTGCCGACCAAGACCGAGGCCAGTGACCTGCTGATGGCGCTCTACGGCCGCCACGGCGAGGCGCCGCTGCCGGTGCTGGCGGCGTCCACACCGGCCGATTGCTTCTTGGCCGCCGTCGAGGCTTCACGCCTGGCGATCAAGTACCGAACCCCGGTCATCCTGCTGACCGACGGCTATCTGGCCAACGGCGCCGAGCCGTGGCTGATCCCCGACGTGGAAACGCTGCCCGACATCAGCGCCGGCTTCGCCACCGAGGCCAACGCCAGCGACGCCGACGGGAATCCGGTCTTCCTGCCCTACAAGCGGGACGAGATCACCCTGGCTCGCCCGTGGGCCATTCCCGGTACCCCGGGCCTCGAACACCGGCTCGGGGGCTTGGAGAAGCAGGACGGAACCGGCAACGTCAACTACGACCCGGCGAACCACGGTCTGATGACCGAGCTGCGGGAGGCGAAGATCAACGGGATCGCGAACGACATACCGCCCGTGGACATCGACGGCCCGGGAGACGCCCCGATCCTGATCGTCGGGTGGGGTTCGACCCGGGGGTCCATAACCTCCGCCGTTGAACGCCTCCGTAACGACGGCATCCAGGTCGATCACGCCCACCTCACCCATCTCCACCCCTTCCCGGCCAACCTGGCTCAGGTGCTGGCCGACCGCGAGCATGTGTTCGTGCCCGAACTGAACCGTGGCCAGCTGGTCCGGGTGCTCCGAGCGGACTTCCTCGTGGACGCCAAACCGATCAACAAAGTCATGGGGGTTCCGTTCACCGGGGCCGAACTCATCGAAGCCATCCGGGAAGGAATCAGCCAATGACCGACGTGCAACTCGATCCGACCAAGCGAGGTTACTGGACGTCGGATCAGGAGGTCCGATGGTGCCCCGGGTGTGGCGATTACGGCATCCTCGCCGCCGTGCAGTTCCTGCACACCGAACTGGACGTGAAGCGGGAGGACACCGTGTTCGTGTCGGGCATCGGTTGTGCCGCCCGATTCCCGTACTACATGTCGACCTACGGGATGCACACCATCCACGGTCGGTCGCCGGCCATCGCGACCGGACTGGCGGTCAGCCGCCCCGACCTCAACATCTGGGTGGTCGGCGGTGACGGCGACATGCTGTCGATCGGCGGCAACCATCTCATCCACGCCCTGCGCCGCAATGTGAATCTCACCATCCTGCTGTTCAACAACCAGATCTACGGCCTGACCAAGGGACAGTACTCCCCGACGAGCGAGGTGGGGAAGGTCACCAAATCGACGCCGATGGGCTCGATCGATCGTCCGTTCAACCCGATCAGCCTGGCACTCGGCGCCGGGGCGACGTTCGTCGGCCGCACCCACGACCTCGACCGTAAACACATGATCGAGGTGTTCCGGCGAGCACATGAGCACAAGGGTGCCTCGCTGGTGGAGATCTACCAGAACTGCAACGTCTTCAACGACGGAGCCTACGCGTCGATCACCAAGCGCGACGTCCGTGACGAGATGATGATCGACCTGGTCCACGGCGAGCCGGTGCGGTTCGGCGCGGAAAACCAGCGTGGCGTCGTCCTGCGGAACGGACGGGCCCAGATCGTCGACGTCGACGACGTCGACGAGTCGGAGCTGGTTGTCCACGACGAGACGAGCCCCGACTCGGTCACCTCGATGGCCTTGTCGATGTTGGCATCCGACAATCAGACACCGACCCCGTTCGGCGTCTTCCGCTCCGTCGAGGCACCGGAGTACTCCGATGCCGTCAACCAGCAGATTCTCCTGGACAACGACCAGAGGGGTCCGGGCGACCTGAAGGATCTGCTTCGCTCGGGAGCCACCTGGACGGTCAGCTAGCCGGATCGGCGGGTTGAATCGCTCTGGGTGGGCCGTTTCGGGCGGCCCGGGCCCATGTCACACTTCGATTGCGGGCCGGGGAATCAGCCCGCGGATTGTTAGCCTGCTCACGTGACCAGGTTTCCTTCCTCCCAGGCCGCCCGCCGCCGGCTGCCGGTGCTTCTGCTCGGTTTGCTGCTGATCCTGTCGTCGTGTGGTGTGTCCCGTTCGGCACCGAGCGATGCCGCACTCGACGACGGCTCCGTCGACGAAACGGCTTCGGATGGCGAGACGGAGACGCCCACCCCGACGACCACGCCGACCGAGTCCGTCCCGACCCCGTCCACGGCTCCGGCTGGCGAGGTGGCGGTCTCCGCCGACTTCGGCGGGGGTGCGGTGTGGGAGCTGACTCACGGCGAGCTGAACGAGGTTGTCATTCCGACCTGG
>JBFHME010000029.1:0-27679 GCA_041594435.1 Acidimicrobiales bacterium | reverse complement strand
GTCATCGGGTCGGCATCAGCCGGGACCTGAACCTCCGGTCCCATGAGGTTCATCGCTCGAGGGCACGCATCACGCGCTCTCCGGCTGCGGTGGCGGGGCTGCGTTCTGCTGTCTGGCCAGTCGGTACACGACAACGAGCGCTGCGACCTCCGCGGCGACGATCAAGACGTGGACCAGGAAGTCAACGGTGGGACTGACGGGCGCATCTGCCATCGGGTACAGCGGATCGATGAATCCTTCCTGGGCCTCACGGATCGCGCTCATGAACATGATGACTACGTACTGTGCCGGGTTCTGTGTGACCAGCACGAGCACCGACGCAGCGATCATCGCCACCAGCCTGCCTGCGGTCGTGTAGATCACGTTCTGATCCGGGTCACCCTGGATGGTGATTCCGGAGTCCAGCAGCACCTGGTTGTCGAAGTAGTTCCAGTACACCTGAGGCAGCATGAACAAGATCAGCACGACGAGCAGCAGATTGATCCACAGCGGTATGGGAGAGGCTTTGATCCTGTTGAGCATGTTTCATGGGTCCTTCCGGGTAGCTCGTCGAGGACGCCCTCGCTGCCTTGGCCGAGCACGAGTGGCCATCCGATGGTGGACCCTACTTGCTGTCCTAAGATGAATCAAACAGAACACACTCACAGTGAATGAATGTGGTTCAACTTAGGGATGTAGACCTCAATCTTCTCGTGGTGCTCGACGCACTGCTCAGCGAACGGAGTGTCACCCGCGCCGCGGAACAGCTCGACCTCACTCCATCCGCGGTCAGCCACGCACTCAAACGCCTCCGCGAGCTATTCGACGACGAACTCCTCATGCGCGATGGGCGGCAGATGCGTCCAACCGTTCGCGCCGAGAGCTTGGCCGAGACACTGCCAAGGCTGCTGCGCCAGGTGTCCCGCACGATCGAGCCACCAGAGGTGTTCAACCCGGCGACATCGAGCCGCACCTTCCGCCTGGCCGCACCCGACTTCATCGCGCCGCTCGTGCCATCGCTCCTCCGAGACGTCCACGCAGCGGCGCCCGGGGTCCGGGTCGAGCTGGCACCGTACTCCTCATCGGCCCTTCGGGATCTCGCGGAGGGCCGCTACGACGCACTCATCGCCACCGCTGCAGCCCACGGCGACGACCTACGTGCCGCGCCACTGGGCACCTGGCCCTGGGCCGTCTACGCCCGAGCCGGCCACCCGGCCTTCGACGACTGGTCCTTGACGGCATGGTCAACCTACCCCCACCTCCAAGTCCGCACATCAGTCCTCGAAGGAAGAGGCCCCACCGACCGGAGGGCCGCCGAACTCGGGATTCACCGCGTCGTCCAAGCCGTCGTTCCCCACTTCTCCATGGCCGCACCCGTACTCGCCCAAACCGACCTCCTCCTCACCGTCCCGTCAGTAACCATGGACACCACCGCCGCCGCCTACAACCTCGATCACAGGGAGCTACCCTTCGACCTCGCCCCCATGGGACTGTCGCTGTTCCGCAACGCCTCCGAGGGCAACGAGCCAGGCGTCCGGTGGTTCCTCGAACGAATCACCGCCGCGTTCGGCGATCCGAAGAACAGGCAGTAGGAGCGCTACGGCGGCCCACCCTCGGCTCCGCGTCGGCCGTGGGGACGGTTCCCTGACCGAGCTAACTGAAGCGGGAGAGTTCGGTGCCGGGGTGGTGGGGATCCCAGATGCGGGCGGTCCCATCGTCCGAGGTGGTGATGATGGCGGGGTGGTCGAGGTCGGGCCAGTCGATGGTGGTGACTCCCCACACGGCGTTCGTGTGGCCGTCGAAGCGGGCGAGTTCCGGGGTGAACGGCCGCACCGCTACGTTGCGAACCGAGTTTCCCGCTTCACGGCGTTGTACCCCCGCTGGGATTCGAACCCAGGACCAATGGATTAAAAGTCCACTGCGCTAACCAGACTGCGCCACAGGGGCGTAGAAAAGGCTAGCGGCGTGGGGGACGGTTCGGGGCACTATTTTGCCGGCCTGTCGCCGAGTGCTCAGAAATCTTGGTCGACGACGCCCCGCCCGCCGGCGGGGGTGCCACCATGGAGTCCGATGTCTGATCGCCCCCACCAGTCGCCGCTGTCGCCGTCCACCGGCCGAACGATCGCGCTGCTCGGCGCCACGGCGCTGCTGCTTCTCGCCGTCGGATGCACCGAGCTCGAGCGGCCCGAGGCCTACGCTCCGGCGCCCGACTCGACGCTCGTGATCGGGGAGGCCGAGTCGGCGTCGGCCGAGATCGACGAGTCGTCCTCTGCGGCCGAGGAGGTCGAGGACTTCGTTCCCTCCGTCGAAGGATACGTCCCGCAGATCCTGATCGCCGCTGAACCACAGTCGATGCGTACCGCCGGGACCGTGGCCAGTGAGATTCCCGGGGTCATCGCCGACCTGACGGTGGCGACCATGGCCGACGATCTCGTCGGTGGACTCGTGGTCGGGCAGGTCGACGGCCCCGTCGTCTATCTCCAGGGTCAGGGCGAACCCGAAACCCTCGACGACGCCGGTGCCCAACTCCTCGACGTCGGCTACTGGGGCGGCTCGCCCCGGGCCTTCCTGCTCGTCGGAGACAACGTCATCGACTGGGTCCAGCTCGTCTCCGAACAGGAGGCCGCCAGCCGCTCCCGCCAGCCTCATCTGCGCCTTGCCGACGGGGAGACGGTGGTGAGCTTCTCGGCCCAGGCCGATCTCCAGGTCATCGCCACCAGCGACGACAACTGTGGCACGCTCCGCTTCTACAACCGCACCGGGACCGATCTCAATCTGACATTGCCCGTGGCGCCCGAATGCACCTTCCCCGGACGTCCCTCCTACGGGGCCGTGGCCCTGAGTCCCGACGGCGCGGCTGTTGCCTTCACCATCGTCGAATACCGGGCCGACGGCAGTGAAGAGGCCACGGAATTGCAGGTGTGGGAGTTGACCGGTGCCCAGGCGCTGACACCACGCCGCATCGGCGAAGGACTCGACCGGGTCACGTCGCTCACCTTCGATGGTCGGCGCATCGCCTTCCTCAAGGAGTCGGCGGACGGCACCTCGGTCACGGTGATCGACCTCAACAACAACGAAAGCCTGATCCAGGTTCCGGCCGAGACGATCCGCTCGGTGTCGTTCGCCCGCAACCCTGTCACGGTCCTGCAGTAAGGGCGGTTCGGCCGCCCGGTTTTGTTTGACTCCTGGTGCAGATCTTCGTTCTTTGGCGTGATTTTGTGATTCAAGAGCGAATATTCGCCGTTGACTGTCACAGGGGTTGTTTAGTGTTGATCGTGTGAAGGTGTTGGATGTGCCCGGCGGGGGCGCCGGCGGTGAGTGTGATGGCCTGGTCGACCGTATCGACCACGCGGACGGCGTCGGTCGGGATGCCGTTGCGGAGCTGACGGCTCGATTCGATGCGCTGTGCGAGGACCTGGCCGCCCTCGGCGACCGCCGTCTTGTGCGGCTGGCGGCGATGTGGGAGCAGCGACTGGAGGCTGCCCGGCTGCTGGCCGTGGGTCGACTGGCCGGTTCGAGTGGCGACGTCCGGTCGGACCGCCGGCGGGCTCGGGCTCATCTGTCGGCCGGCGGTGCGGGAGGCGGTCGCTCGGGCCGGTCGGTGAGTCGTGATGCCCGTCGGGCTGCGGCTCTGGCGGCGAATCGTCGCCTGGCCCAGCGGGCCGCGCAGGGCGGTGTGAGCGGCGACGGGATCGATGCCGTCTCGAAGGCGGCCGACGAATCGACAGGGGAGATCCCCGCCGACCTTTTGGATCTGGTGGGTGGCCTCGATCCTGATCAGGCGGCTCGGGTGGTTGAGGAGTACGTGGAGGAGCGGACCTCGGCCGACAACGCCAACGCACGATACGAGGCGCAGATGCGTGCTCGGCGGGTCCGTCGCTACACGGTCCCGGCATCGGGATCCGATCCGGCGCTGGCCGGTATCGGTATCGAGGGGCCCGACGCATTGATCGATCGGATCTGGTCGCTCCTCAACGCTCAGGCCGATGCCGCCTATCGAGACGCCGGTGGGCGGGATCGAGCGGCGGCCCACCACGTGCCTCTTGCGCAGCGCCGATTCGATGCCGCGCTCGACCTCTTCACCGGGCGTGATGGACGCTCCGGCGGTCGGCCATCGGTGGTCGTCACCGTTGGGATCGGCGACCTCACCGGCGGCGACGATCGGGGCGCGGCCCGTCAGATCGGGTGCGGCCCGATCGGCGATGAGTTGATGGCCGGCTATGCGGCGGCCGGCGACCTGGCGCTGCTGTTCGAAGGGGCCGACGGGCGGCCCCTGTGGCTGGGTCGTCTTCGCCGCCATGCGTCCGGGGCTCAGTTCCTGGCACTGGTGATCCGTGACCGAGGATGCGTGTTGTGCGGTGCCGGATTCCAGCAGTGCCAAGCCCACCACGTGATTCCGTGGCACGCCCCGGCGAAGGGCAGAACCGATCTCGACAACATGGCCCTTCTCTGTGGAGCCTGTCACCGCAGGGTCCACGATGCCAACCAGACGCTGTATCGAAGGCGATCCCAGTCGGGATGCACGGTCTGGGCCGTCAGGCCGGCAACCGACGTCGAGCTTCCCCCGCCCATGCCGATCCAGCGGGAATAGTGGAGCGCCGTGGGGGTGAGCCGCGTCCCGTCGAGTTTGACCTGCGGGCGCTCAACCGATTGGATTTGAACGGAGACCGTGGCGGTCCGACGCCGGTCGCTCCGTCGATCCGCCGTGGCCGACTACAAAGGGAAGTTGACGATGTCCGAATCGACGAACGCCGGCAAACCGAGCGCCCACGGTGCCGACCCGGCAATCACCTCCGCAACCGACGCCGACGCCGTCGTCGTCGGCGCGGGAATGGCCGGTCTCTACCTGCTGTACCGATTCCGCGAGATCGGCCTCAGCGCCATCGGGTTGGAGGCCGCAGCCGACGTCGGCGGCACCTGGTACTGGAACCGGTATCCAGGCGCCCGCTGCGACATCGAAAGCATCGACTACTCCTACAGCTTCGACCCGGACCTGGAGGCGGAGTGGACATGGAGCGAGAAGTACGCAACGCAGCCCGAGATCCTCGCCTATCTGCGGCATGTCGCCGACAAGCACGATCTCCGTCGAGACATCCGCTTCGAGACCCGGGTCGATCATGCCGAATGGCACGACGACTCCCGAACCTGGACCGTCCACGCCGAAACCGGCGAGCAGTTCCGCTGCCGCTACTACGTCATGGCCACCGGCTGCCTGTCGGCGCCCAAGGAGGCCGAGATCGACGGCGCCGAACGGTTCGAGGGCGAGGTGTATTTCACCAGCCGCTGGCCCCACGAGGGCGTCGACTTCACCGGCAAGCGGGTGGCGGTCATCGGCACCGGTTCCTCCGGCATCCAGACGATCCCCCATGTCGCCGCGGAGGCCGACTCGGTCACCGTCTATCAGCGCACACCCAACTTCACGATCCCCGCCGACAACGGCCCGGTCACCGCGGCCAAGATCGAACGCTACGAGGCCGACCCGGCGGCCTACCGGGAGGACGCCCGCTGGTCGTCGCTCGGTGTACCGAGGGATGTGACCGTCGAGGGGGCGATGGACGTCTCGGAGGAGGAACGGCAGCGACGCTACGAGGCCGGGTGGCAGGCGGGCACCTTGCCCGGCCTGTACGGCGCCTTCGCCGATCTGACCGCCAACCCCGTCTCCAACGAAACGCTCGCCGAGTTCGTTCGCAACAAGATCCGCTCCATCGTCGACGACCCCGCCACGGCCGAAACGCTGTGTCCCACCTCGTATCCCATCCTCACCAAACGGCTCTGCCTCGACACCGACTACTACCAGACGTTCAACCTGCCCAACGTCGAGCTTGTCGACCTGCGCGTCGATCCGATCGAGACGATCACCGAGACCGGCATCGACAATGCCGAGTCCGGATCCCGCCGTTTCGACGCCATCGTCTACGCCACGGGCTTCGACGCCATGACCGGTGCGATCCTGGCCATCGACATCCGGGGCAAGGACGGCCGGGCTCTGGCCGACCGCTGGGCCGACGGTCCGCTCACTTATCTCGGACTGACCACGGTCGGCTACCCCAACTTCTTCATGATCACCGGACCCCACAGCCCATCGGTGCTGTCGAACATGGCGGTGTCCATCGAACAGCACGTCGAGTGGGTGACCGACGCGATCGCCGCCATGCACGAGGCCGGCTACGACACGATCGAACCGACCCCGGCGGCCGAGGCCGGCTGGGTCCAGCACACGCACGACTTCGGTGACATCACGCTCTTTCCCCGGGCCAACTCGTGGTACATGGGCGCCAACGTCGAGGGCAAGCCTCGGGTTTTCCTGCCCTACATCGGCGGTGTCGGCCGGTACCGGCGGATCTGCGACGAGGTGGTCGAGCGCGGCTACCTGGGGTTCACCCGGCGAGGGCCGGAGCAATCGGTCACCAACGACGGGGTGGTGTGCCGAGTCCAACCCGATGTGGCGCTGCTCCTCGAGGTCATCGCCGAACTCCCGACCATCGATTCGATGACGCCGGAGGATGCCCGGGCGTTCCTCGACGCGTTCAACCAGCAACGGGCGCCCGGGCCTGAAGTGGGGGAGATGCTTGATGGCACCTTTCCCGGCGCCGACGGTCACGACCTGGCCTACCGGCTGTATCGGCCGCCCACCGAAGGGCCCCACGCGGTGATCGTCTACTACCACGGCGGCGGCTGGGTGCTGGGCGACGCCGTCTCCGATGAGCCGTTGTGCCGCGACCTGTGTGTGCGGACCGACGCGATGATCGTCTCGGTCGACTACCGGCACGCTCCCGAACACCGCTTCCCGGCTGCAGCCGACGACGGCTGGGCCGCCCTGCAATGGGTGACACGGAACGCAGCATCGTTGGGTGGTCTGCCGGATCAGCTGGCCGTCGCCGGCTGGAGTGCGGGCGGCAACATCGCCGCGGTGGTGGCACAACGGGCCCGAGACGGGGGTGGTCCCGAGCTGCGGGGCCAGATGCTGCTGACACCGGTCACCGACAGCGACTTCGGTCGGGAGTCCTATGTCGACAATGCCGAGGGGTACTTCCTCACCGCCGCCATGATGCGCTGGTTCTGGGACCACTACGTCGATCCGGAGCATCGTTCCGATCCGCGGGTTGCACCGCTTCGGGCCGAGGATCTGTCGGGACTGCCGCCGGCGGTGATCGTGACCTGCGACTTCGATCCGCTGCGTGACGAGGGCGACGCCTACGCCGAGGCCTTGGCCGCCGCCGGGGTGCCCGTCACCCACCTTCGCGGTCGGGGCCACATCCACACATCGATTGGCGCCGTCGACGTTCTGCCCTCGGGCGCCCCCTGTCGAGAGGAGATGGCGAGAGCAATTCGAGCGTTCTTCCCGACAGCGGTTCGCCCGGGAGCTCTTCACCGCCATGGTCGGCATGGATCGCCTGTGGCAGGCGCAGCAACCGTGAACAGCAACCGTGAGCTCGATCCTTCAGGTGACCTTCGTGGGTGACTCGACAGGGCCGGAGGCAGCGGTGCCGTGGGATTCACCAACCGTTCCTGCCACCCCGGCTGCTATTCGCTAGCATCGTCTTGTGCAATCCATGGCCGATGATGTCGATCCAAGCCGGTCGCCGACCCCCGAGCCGGGGGCGGACGACGGGTTTGGAGCATCCGAGGCATCGCCGGCTCGAATCGAATCGATGGAGATCGCCATGGTTGAGATCGAGGTCGTCGACTTGGAGACGATCGACGATGGCCCTGAGCCAGAGCCCGTGCCGGCGTCCGAGTCCGAGCCGGAGCCCGAGTCCAAGTCCGAGCCGCCGCCCGATTCCGAGCCCGAGTCCGAGCCCGAACCACAGCCGGAAGACGTGGAGGTCGTGACGGGGCACGACGTGCCGCAGCCGGTGGCCGAGGTGTTCGTGGTGACCGGGGAACCCACCGGGGCCGACTCGGTTCGACCACCCGAATCCTCCGAGCCGGTCGATCCCCTCCCGACGATGGTCGATCTCGATCGAGTCGCCTCCGAGCTCGATGACATCGACGCCCGGTTGGCCTCGCTCGACGAGCAACGGCCATAGGCTTCCGGGCCAGCCACTCGGGACCTCGGTCATGTCATCGACTCCCATCGTCACCCTCACGCTGAACCCGGCGCTCGACGTGTCGCTGTCGACCGCCGTCGTCGTTCCCACCCACAAGCTGCGCACCAGCAAGCCCCGCTATCAACCCGGAGGCGGTGGCATCAACGTCAGCAGGGTCTGCCGGCGACTCGGTGAAATCACCGTGGCCGTGCTGCCCCTCGGCGGACCGCCCGGCGGTCGCATGGCCGATCTGTTGATCGAGGAGCTCGACGAAGCCGATGTGCGGACGATCCCGATGGCCGGAGACACCCGGGAGTCGATCTCGATCGTGGCATCGACGACGGGTGATCAGTACCGGTTCGTCCTACCCGGCCCGTCGCTCGGCCGATCCGAGGTCGACCTGTGCATCGACGCCGTGGCCGCCACCGTGCTGGCCGCCGGGTCCCGCTGCGTCGTCGTCTCGGGCAGCGTCCCTGACGGTGTCGAACTCGACATCTTCGCCCGGCTGGTGGCGCTGGTACCCGAGGCCTCGGTGATCGTCGACACTTCCGGCCCGGCCCTGACCGCGGCGCTGCGGTCCGGAGCGTACCTGGTGAAACCGAGCGCCCGGGAGTTGGCCGCCGCAGCCGGTCGGGAGTTGCTGACCGAGGCCGACATCATCGACGCGGCCCGCGAGGTCAAATCCGACTCCGACGTCGAGGTGATCGTCGTCTCGATCGGCCCCGGCGGAGCGGTGGTGCTCACCGCGGACGACACGATCCGGCTCCGTGCTCCGACCGTCCAGGTTCGCAGCGCCGTCGGTGCCGGTGACTCCATGGTGGCCGGTATCGCCGTCGGTCTCAACCGCCAACTCGATCTCACCCAGGCGGTCGCACTCGGCGTTGCGGCTGGAACCGCCGCCGTTCTGACCGACGGTACCGACCTGTGTCACCTGGAGGACGTCGATCGCCTCCTCACCCTCGTCGGCTGATCCGCCTCGTCGCCGCTCCACCGCGCCACCGCGCTACCGCGGTGCGCCCAGGTTCTGCGTCCAGCGGTAGTCATGGAACCCGACGCCGATCTCGGTCAGGTTGCAGTTCATGATGTTGTCCCGGTGGTCGGGGCTGTTCATCCAACCATCGACCACGGCGGCCGGTGAGCGATGTCCGGCGGCAATGTTCTCGGCGAGGCTCCGCCACTGATAGCCCTGCCGCTCGATCCGGTCGACCATGCTCGATCCGTCCGGGCTGGTGTGCGAGAAGAAGTCGTTCTCGACCATGTCGACGCTGTGACCGAGTGCCGCCGCGTGGAGCTTGCCGTTGTCGGTCAGCGGACCGCAGCCACCGGCCGCCCGCTCCTCGTTGGTGAGCCGGATCACTTCCTGCTCGAAACGGCGGGCGGTGGAGGACGAATCGGAGGCCGTGGTCGGCGGGCGAGTGGTCGACGACGCGGCCGTGGTGGCCGTCGTTGATGGCGACGAGCTCGACGAATCCTGCGCGGCGGTTGGCGCTCCGGTGGTGGGCGACGCGGCCGTCGTCGGAGCGGTCGACGACGAGCGAGAGGAGGTCGACGTGGACGACGCCGCCGGGGCCGAGGTCGTCGTCGTCGCCGGTGCGCTGTTGGAGCTGCTCGACGGAGTTGACGGGGAAGCGGTCGCGGCGTCGGAGGCGGCCGCCTCGGACGGGGCACCGTCGGTCACCACCCGAAGGGCAACCCTTGATCCGCCGTCGCCGCTCCCGCCCGAGGTCGTCTCGTCGCCGACGATGTCGGCTCCATCACCGGCCTCGATGGCCGTCCCGTCACCCGACGACAGGTGATCGCCGTCGAGGGCGATACCACTGCCGCCCGACAGAACGTACAGAACCCCGAAGAGCGCGAGCAGACCAAGCAACCCCAGCCCGCCACCGATCCACACCTGTTCTCGCTTGGCCATATCGTCTCGCCCGTTGCCTTTTCGTAACAATCCCGGGGCAAGACTACCTGCCGGCGGCAAGGGTGCCCGTCGATGGCGGACCAAAATTCGATGAAGGATTCGTTAGGGCGTCCGACCTCGGCCGATCAGGTCGAGTACTCCGCCTTGGCCTGCAAATACCCCTTGGCCCGCTCGGCCAGCGGGTAGGCGTCGACGAGCTGCCAGAACCGAGGCGTGTGCCCGACCTCGACGAGATGGGCCAGCTCGTGCACGATCACGTAGTCGACGACCCACGGCGGAAACGAGACCATCCGGTCCGAGAGCCTGATCGAACCGTCGGCGGGAGTGCACGAACCCCACCGCTGCCGCTGATTCGAAACCCAGCGGATCGATGTCGGCGACGGGAGACCGAACTGCCCGGCCAGGCGCTCGGCCCGCTCCCGGAGATCCACCAGCTCCGCCCGGCGGGATCGCTCGAAACGGGCCAGGAAGTGCTCGACGAACCGCCGCTCCTCGGCCGCCGAACTCGACGCCGGGATACGGATGTCGACGAGGTTGCCCGTCAACCTGGCTTCGGCGGTCTTCCTCCGCCGCTTCGACCGGGTGACCTGAGCCGTGAGCGGCTCGAACTCAGGGTCGGTCACCGTCGAACGACTAGAAGCGCTTGCTGCGTCCACCGGTTCGCATGTCGTCTGGTAGGAGGTTGAGTTCCGCGCCGGCCTCGAACCGGTCGTGGACCCAGCGGAAGATCCGGCCGTGCAGGTTGGGGATCCGGGCCTCGTGCACGCCGAGGTGCTTCTCCATGGCGATGAGCACGCCACCGTGAGCGACCACCAGCACGGTCGCCCCCTCGTACCGTCGGCCGATCTCGGTGAAAGCCTTCAACACCCGACGTTGCAGGTCGACGTCGTACTCCCAGCCTTCGGGGCGCCTGTCGTCGTCGATCCAGCCCGGCCAATCGGCTTCGATCTCCGGACGGGTCAGTCCCTCCCACTGTCCGACCGACCGCTCCTTGAGATCGTCGATCACCTCGACGGGACCGATCCCGATGATGTCGCCGATGATGGCGGCGGTGCGGTGCGCCCGCTCCAGCGGCGAGGTGATGATCACGTCGACCTGTCCGATCGACTGCGCCGCGGCGACGGCCTGGTGCTCCCCGAACTCCGAGAGCGGCGGGTCGGCATGGCCCTGCCACCGGCCGACTTCGTTCCAGGTCGATTGGCCGTGACGCAGCGCAAGGATTTCCGTTATGTGATCAGTGGTCATGGACTCAGTGCCCGGCCCGTCAAGCGACAGCGGGATCCCTCCTCAAGCGAATCCCTCAGTGTTAGCCCGCCGGGTGCGGCGGTGCAAGCTTCGGGTGGAACGACCCGACCTCGCAGTCCTGCCTGCCGTCGAACAGCCACCTCGGGGAGTTCTCAGGTCGTTCTCAGGTGGTCGAGCAGGTCGAGCGCGGCCTGGTGGCCGGCCAGACCGTGCACACCGCCACCCGGGGGCGTGCTGGCCGATCCCATGTAGAACCCGGGCACGCCGGTGCGGTACGGGTGCAGCGTCGGCCACGGGCGGAGGAGCCCTCGATGGTCGACGTTGGAGCCACCGGCGACGTCGCCGCCCACGAGGTTGGCGTCGGCCCGCTCCAGGTCGGTGGTCAGCCAGACCCGTCGCCTCAGGATCGTGTCCCGGAATCCGGGGGCGAACCGTTCGATCTGGGCCTCGATCGCCCCGCTCATATCCACGGTGGACCCATTGGGGACGTGGCAGTACGCCCAGACGGTGTGGCGGTCATCCGGTGTGCGTGACGGGTCGAAGAGCGTGTGCTGGGCCAACAACACGAACGGTGCTCGGGGATGGCGGCCCCGGGCCACGGTTCGTTCGGCCTCGGCGATTTCGGCGAAGGTGCCGCCGACATGCACCGTTGCGGCGGCCGCCACCTCAGGGGAGGTCCACGGGATCGGCCCGGAGGTGTCGAAGTCGACCTTGCAGACGCCCGGTCCGTAGCGGAACCGGCTGAATCGCAGACGGTACGAGCGGGAGAACCGCCGGCCGATGATCCGGCCGATCTGGCGGGGCGACAACGCAAAGAGGACGGCCCGGGAATCGGGGAGGTCGTCGGTGGAGGTGACCGGGTGACCGGTTCGGATTTCGCCGCCGAGCGACGTCAGAACCTCGGCCATCACTCGGGTGATCTCGCCCGCCCCGCCGGCGGGAAACGGCCAGCCGACAGCGTGAGCCGAGGCACCGAGTAGCAGGGCGAACCCGGAGGTCAGCGGTCGGTTCAGCGGCGCCACCGAGTGGGCGGCGTGGCCGCCGATGATGGCGCGGGCCCGCTCGGTGTCGAACCGCCGAGCGGTCAGCGTGGCCGGCGAGACCAGCGGTCTCAGGAGTCGTGCCGCCAGCAACGGTCGGCGGAGACTCTCGGTCAGCAGGCCGGGAACCGGTTTGGTGGTGAGCGCAAGCAGGTCGTCGAATCGGCGGCTCGGCCCGTCGTAGAGCCGACGGTAGCTGTCGCCGTCGGCTCCCAGTTCCGCGGCGGTGCGATCGAGGTCACGCCAGACAACGGCCGCCTCGCCATTGTCGAGAGGATGGGCCACGGCGGCTTCGGGGTTCAGCCACCGCAGGCCGTGTCCGCTCCAGTCGATCGTGTTCATGAACGGCGAGGCGACGGTCAGTGGATGGATGGCCGAACCGAAGTCGTGGACGGTGCCGGAGGAGTTGGTGATCGACCGCGCCGCCCCGCCGATCTCGTCGTTGGCCTCGAGGACCAACACCGATCGACCGGCCCGGGCCAGGGTGATCGCAGCGGCCAATCCATTGGGCCCCGATCCGACGACGACGACGTCATGCACAGTTCAAAACATAGAGGTCGACGGTGCCTTTTCCGGGTGGCGTGGCACAATGGAGCCGTGGCCGTTCTCCGATTGTTCGCCCAAGCCCGCGAGTCCGCGGGTGCCGGCAGTGTGGAAATGCCCGGCGACACGGTAGGCGATGTTCTGGATTCGGCCGTCGAACGTTTCGGAGATCCGTTCCAGCAGATTCTCTCTGCAAGCAAGGTCTGGCTCAACGGCAACCCGGCCGAGCGTCAGGCTCCGGTGGACGCCGACGACGAGGTCGCCGTGCTCCCGCCGGTATCGGGTGGATAGCGGGAAGTGGGTCGAGGTCGTATGAGACGAACCGAGTCAGCGTGGGCCCGGGCTCATGGGTGAGGCCGAGGATGTCGCGGAACGCGAGTTCGAGGAGGCCGTGCGCCGGGCGCTCGACAAGGCGCAGCCTGCGGTGGGTGACGGCGGCCCGCCCACCATGCCGGCCGAGGCGGTCCGACAGCCCAGCATGCGTCCTGATCCCGGTCTACCCGATCCTCTGAGTGGTCGGGGCACCCATCAGCCGCCCCGACCCCAGCGCCCGCCGACACCGGATTCGCAACCTCAACGGGCGCAGCCTCAGGGTTCTCAGTCGGCCCGGCCGCAGCCCCAGCCACCTCGGTCAGCGGGCCCGGCCGAAGCCGTGACGCATCGGCCGGCGCAGCAGGTGCCTCCGGTCGAATACCGTCAACCGGCGGCACCTCCTCCTCAGCGGCCGTCGGCGCGCCCGCAAGCACAGCCCGGGGAACCGCAGCCTCACGCAACCCGGGCCGAACGACCGCAGGTTCCGGAGTACGGCGCACAGCAGCGGGCCCCGCAGCAACATCGGGCGCCCGAGCATCCGGCACCCGACCAACGGTCGTCGCAGCCTCGCCCGCAGCAGCACTGGGCTCCCGACCAGCCTCCGGTCGGCTACACGAACGACGTCACGGGCGATCCACGGCACCGGCGACCGGGTGGGCCCGGGCCGGGTGCCGATCATCGGTTGGCCGTGGCCGAACAGTGGGCCGATCCCCGTTCGCCCCGGCCGCAACAGAAAGGCAAGGGGAAGCCGAAGGGCAAGCGCAAACGTGACGCCAAGGAAGCCCAGGGCAACCGGGCCCGTGAGGCGAAGTGGGCGGCCAACCGCTGGGCGGTTCCCTACTTCACCGACGGTCCGAAAGTGACCTTTGGTGTCGTGTGGTTCGTGCTGTTGATGGGCGGAGCGCTCCTCGGCTTCAACTACGACAACTCCGCGGTTTCAGCGGTCGCCGTCGCCGTGGTCACCTCGGTTGCGGCCCTTCTTGCCGGCCTGCAGATCGGTTTCAGCTGGTTCCCCAAGAACCCGGCGACCCGCACGTGGACCGCGATCGCGGCGTTCCTGATCGGCGTCGCCGGCTTTTTCGGACCCTGGGGTGTGGTGATCGGGCTCCTCCTCGGACTGTTGGTTCTCACCACCTACCTGGTCCTCTACCGAGGTCACCGGCGTTCCTCGGCACAACTTTTCGATGTGCTCGTTCGAGCCGCCGTCCCCGTCGGTCTGGCCTCCGCCTCGCTCGGTGCGATGGCCTACCGGAACCTCCCCGTGCTGATCGCCCTGATCCTGCTCGTCAGCGCCTACGAGGTCGGCGACTTCCTCGTCGGATCGGGGGCGTTCAACCCGGTCGAAGGGCCGATGGCCGGCCTCATCTCCGCCGGTGTCGTGGCCTTCTTCCTCTTCCTGATCCAGCCCGATCCGTTCAGCGCCGAAACCATTCTCATGTTCCTGGCGGTGGCGGCCGTCTGCTGCGTTGCCGGACAGTACCTGGCCTCCGCGCTCCTGCCCCGGGGGAACGCCTGGGCTCCGGCGCTCCGTCGCCTCGACTCCTACCTGCTCGTGGCTCCGATCTGGCTTCTCCTGCTGGTGTTGCTGCCCGACGTCCATTAGACGCCGACCGACCCGTCGCGCCGCCGGTGGCGTGGGTCCTGTACCCTGGCCAGTAGTATGCACGCCGATCTGCAACGACTGATGGCGCCGGAGATGCTTGATGATCTCCGGGCCGAACAACTGCCGCGACTCCGGAACCTTCGGGTTCAGTTGACCCAGGCGGAGGGTGACATCTCCTTCGTGCGCCGGGTGACCCAGGGGCGCCTCGACATCGTCGGTCACGAGGTGGCTCGACGGGAGCGCCGCACCGCCGGCGACGCCGCCCAGGAAGACGAGGGCCCACAGGTGGCCTCCGCGTCGGGCCTTCTGTTCGACATGCCGGACATTCTGACCGACGTCGAACGGACCACGTCCGCCACGCCGGTGTCTCCCACCGAACTGGAGGACGTGCCGCACACGATGCCGTCGCGGATGGTCCAGGTTCTGGAGCCCGGTGAGATCGCCCTGGCGCTCATCGAGGACCTCGATCGGGTCGCCTCACCCGGCGATCTGGCCCGGGTCGAGCAGCTGGGTCAGGGTGAACTGGCCGATCTGTTCGACCGGCTGCGCACCTTCGAGGTCGATCTGTCGTCGTCTCGTCGCACGTTGCACGATCGCATCGATCGGATCCAGGACGAGATCGCCCGTCGGTACCGCGACGGCGAGGCGACGGTCGACTCGCTGTTGGAGAGCTGACGACCCGGGCGCAGCGGCCACCGGTCCTCTGGCTGCATGGCGGAGCCTGTATCTTGGGTTCGTGACCCGAGAGACCAGATCGTCCGACGACAAGTCTGTGACGCCGCCCGATATCGGTGCGTTCATTCGGGAGCAGCGCCAGCTGGCGGAGATGTCGCTGCGCCGCCTGGCCGATGTGGCCGGCGTGTCGAACCCGTATCTTTCACAGGTCGAGCGGGGCCTGCGCAAGCCGTCGGCGCAGATCCTCCAGCAGCTGGCCAAGGCGCTGCAGGTATCAGCCGAGACGATGTATGTGCGGGCCGGAATGCTCGACGAGAACGCGGTGGCCGAGCCGACCCTCGAGTCGGCGATCCGCCATGCCCCGGAGCTCAACGAGGAACAGCGAAAGGCGCTGCTCAGCGTGTACCGGTCGTTTCTGGCGGCCGACGACGGTGGGTCCGCGGCCGGCGACGGTGGGTCCGCGGCCGGCGAGAGCTGAACACCTGAGCTCCGTGTCGAAGCCCATCGGCTCCCATGTGGCCGCCCTCGGGCCACGAGCTCTAACCTGGTTACGGTGATCAGCAAAGCGGCTTTCCTTTCGTTGCACACCTCGCCCCTGGTCCAACCGGGCGTCGGTGATGGCGGCGGGATGAACGTCTACGTTCGCGAGCTGGTCTCCGGGCTGGCCGGAGCCGGTGTCGTCTGCCGTGTGTACGTCCGCCGTTGGGCTGCGGACCTGCCGGGGAAGGTGCTGGTGGAACCGGGATTCGAGGTCGTGCACGTGCCGGCCGGTCCCGTCGAGGTGAAGAAGGAGAACCTGGCCGATCACGTCGACGAGTTCACCGAGTGGGTGGCCAAGGACTTCGTCGACTTCGAACCGGACGTCGTCCACGCCAATTACTGGCTGTCCGGGGTGGCGGGGCGAGCCCTCAAGCAGCAACTCCACCTGCCGTTGCTCACCACGTTCCACACGCTGGCCCGGGTCAAGGCCGAGGCCGGCGACTTCGAACCCGAGTCCCGGGCTCGGGCCGAGGCCGAGATCATGAGCTGCGCCGACGTGGTCCTGGCCAACGCCGAGGCCGAGGCCGACCAGCTGGTCGAGTTCTACGACTGCGATCCCGAGCGGATCGAGGTCGTACCACCCGGGGTGGATCACGCCCTGTTCTCACCCGGCAACCAGGCTGGTGCCCGTTGGGCACTGCGTACCGACGACCGCCGCCCCCTTCTGCTGTTCATCGGCCGGATTCAGCCGTTGAAGGGGGTCGACGTCGCCATCGAAACACTGGCCCGGATCGAACGCACCGATGCCCGACTCTGGATCGTCGGTGGGGCCAGCGGTCACAAGGGCGACGCCGAGGTGATACGGATCAACCGGCTGATCGACGATCTCGGGGTCCGGGACCGGATCGAGTTCAAACCGCCGGTGCCGCACCATCTGCTGTCGACCTATTACCGGGCGGCCGACGTGTGTCTGGTGCCCAGTCGATCCGAGTCGTTCGGCCTGGTGGCGCTGGAGGCGGCGGCGTGCGGCACGCCGACCGTGGTCTCCGCGGTGGGCGGACTGCTGACCCTCGTCGAGCACGGTCACAGCGGATACCTGGTCGAAGGTCGGGATCCGGCCGATTATGCGGCCTGGGTCGATGCCATTCTCGAAGACCCGGTGCTGGCCCGACGGCTCTCGGTGTCGGCCGCGGCTCGAGCTCGCACGTTCACCTGGTCGACCTCGGCCGCTCGTCTCCGCCGCCTCTACGAGGACCTGGCCCAGGGCGCCCTGGCCCCGTGCCCGTGACCGAGCGCCCACCCACCGATGCCGAGGTCGAGCAGCGGTTCGACATCATCGACCGCTGGCTGAAGACCCAGATGGCGGAGAATCCGGTTGTCGACACGGTCGAAGCCGACGTCTATCGGCCACGGGCCTGGTATGTGCGGCTGCTGGGGGAGGAGAAGGAGTTCTCCACCGTGTGGTTGCAGCTCCGTCAGCGGACATTGCACGCCGAGACCTACTTCATGCCGGCCCCGCAGGAGAACGAGGCCGAGCTCTACGCCTACCTGTTGCGGCGAAACGCCCGCATGGTCGGTGGCCGCTTCGTGATCGGTTCGCAGGACGCGGTGTACCTCTACTGTCAGCTCGACAACACCGTTGTCCCCGTCGAGGCGCTTCCCGACGAACTCGACCGTATTCTCGGCTCGATCTACCAGTGGGTGGAGCAGTTCTTCCAACCGGCGCTGCGCATCGGTTTCGCCTCCCGATTCGGCGCCGATTCAGCCTGATCCCCGAGATTCGCGCGTGGGGCGGAACCCACGACCGTTCTGCGCGCGAACTTTGGCGGTTACGCTCGGACACCATGGGTCGAAAGCTGCAAGTGATCGGCGGCGGCAGGATGGGTCAGGCGCTGGTGGGCGGCCTCATCGAGGCGGGATGGGCGCAGCCGTCGGAGCTGGCCATTGTCGAGGTGCTCGCCGATCAGCGGGATCTCCTGACCGAGACGCTGCCCGGCGTCGAGGTGGTCGACGCCCCCATCGGCGACGCCGGAATCGACACGGTGGTGGCCGTCAAACCCCACTATGTCGTCGAGGTCTGTGCCAACCTGACGGCACCAGGCCGGGTGATCTCGATCGCCGCCGGCATCACGATCGCCACCATCGAAGCCGCGCTCCCGGCAGGCACGGCGGTGATACGGGTCATGCCCAACACCCCGGCCCTGGTCGGTGCCGGCGTTTCGGGCCTGGCCGCGGGCTCGGACGCCACCGCCGCCGATCTCGACTGGGCCGTCGGTGTTCTCGGCGCCGTGGGCGAGACCGTCGTCGTCTCCGAGGCTCAGCTCGATGCCGTGACCGGCATGTCGGGTTCGGGTCCGGCCTACATCTTCCTCGTCGCCGAAGCGATGACCGACGCCGGCGTCCGCTATGGCCTGCCCCGCCCCGTCGCCGCCAAACTGGCGATCAACACGATCAACGGCGCCGGTCGGCTGATGACCGAGACCGGCACGGACCCGGTCGAGCTGCGCGCCGCGGTGACCACACCGGCGGGCACGACCGCCGCCGGGTTGGCCGCGTTGGAGGCTCACGGAATCCGGGCCGCCTTCTCCGCCGCCGTCGGCGCGGCGACCGACCGATCGATCGAACTCGGCCGGGACTAGCTGCACACCGAGCGACGGCCGGAACTCGAACATTGGACGCCCCTTTGCGATTCGACACCATCACCTTTCTCTCCGACTACGGGCTCGAGGATGAGTTCGTCGGCGTCGTGCATTCGGTGATCCGATCCGTCGCCCCCGACGTCCGGGTCATCGATCTGGTCCACAACATCGCTCCCCACGACGTGAGGGCCGGTGGGTTGGCCCTCGCCCGCTCCGTCCACTACATGGCGCCCGGGGTCGTGCTGGCCGTCGTCGATCCGGGTGTCGGGACCCACCGTCGACCGGTCGCCATCGAGGTGGCCGACGGGCAGGCGTACCTGGTCGGACCCGACAACGGCCTCCTGGCTCCGGCCGTGGCGATGGTCGGCGGCGCCACCGACGCCGTGGTGCTCGACAACACCGAGTTCCACCTGGACCGGTCCGATCCCGCCGTGCCGTCCACGTTCGACGGTCGAGACGTGTTCGCCCCGGTGGCCGCCCACCTGTGCCTCGGCGTGCCACTGGCCGATCTCGGCACGTCGATCGACCCCGCCCTCCTGCTCCCCGGGCTGCTGCCGGTCAGCGAACCCGACGGCGACGGCGCCATCAAAGCCGAGGTCCTGTGGATCGACCGCTTCGGCAACGCCCAACTCAACGTCGACCCGGCCGACATCGCCGACTGGCCCACGGGCATCACCGTGAGCGGTGGCCGCCTCCCCCGCAACGCGGTCCGGGTCGCCACCTTCGGTGACATACCGACCGGGGCGGTCGGTCTTCTGGTCGACTCCTACGGGCTGCTGGCGCTCGCCGTCGACCGGGGTTCGGTGGCCGCCGAACTCCAGTTGGCCGAGGGAGACGAGCTGACGCTCCGACCCGTCGAGGGCGGGGCCGGTCCCGGCCGGAGCTCGCCGGTTTCGCTCACCGGCAAGCCGGGTGATGCCGGCACGCCCACCGTCGCCGGCGGTCGCGACGGCGTCGGTGCTCCCAGCCGCACCCGTCCCGACAACGACTTCGGTGGATAGTGGCGGGGTAGCCTGAAGCGATGCGGCCCTCGATCGTGATCACACTGGGAATCCTGATGCTGGCCATCCTGATCGCCGGTGCGGTGCAGTTTTTCGTGATGGCCTGACCACCCGAGGCCTGACTACCGGATGGGCTCCAACCCGATTGCGTCCGGCCTGATGGCGCTCAGATCCACGGGTTCTTGAGCGGGGTTCCGACCCAGCTCCGCGGCAGGATCGAACGGAGCGCCCGCATGACGTCGCCGTGCCCTTGGGGTGTGAACGTCAGCTGGCCCCGACCCTCACGGCTGCCGGTCATGGCCACCAGCCACTGGCCGTTGGTGCCGGCGTCGATTCCTCGAAGCTCCGAGGAATCCTGACCGTCCTCGGTCGACCACGTCGAGTTGACCCGCCAGCGGCGTACGTCACTGTCCTGGAACTCGAGGACCCGTTGGGCCTGCTCGACCGACAGCCCGGCCTCGACCAGGATCTGGGCCGCCCGTCCCGGTTCGTCGAGCGCCGCCTCGGCGTCGGCCACGGCCTGGGTCGCCACCGAGATCGGTGCTTCGGCGACCGTGGTCGGCGGCCGCGAGACCATGAGTTCACTCAGAACGGTCGGGAGCTGCATCACGTCGACCGGGCGGAACTCGGCGAAAGCGGGGTCGAGCGAGGCCGAGACCACCGCCTGACGGGGTGTGGCCCACACCGTCGAGGAACTCGTGTCGGAGCCGTAGCGAAGTTCCACGGTGATGATGAGGCTTGCCTGGTTCGCTACCCGGAGGAGGTCGGCGGCCAGCGGATCCAGGTCGTCGTCCACGATGATGCCGGCGGCTCGCAGCTGGTTCACCAGTTCGGAGTCGGCGGCGCCGGTTCCCTCGATGCCGTTGCGGCTGTATTTCAGGGCGTGCGCGAACCGCAGGCTTTCGGTGACGAGGTTGGCCGGCAGCCGGAGTTGACAGCGGCTCCGGTCGAGGATCATCGCCGTGGTGGTCATCGTCGTGGCGCTCGTCGCCGCGTCGTTCGCAACGGCATCGGTGGTCTCGGACTGGTCATCCATATCCTGCTCGTCGTCACGCTCGATCACATCTTGCTCGATCACATCTTGCTCGATCACATCTTGACTGTCCGCCATCCAGCTCCTCCTCAGAACTCAACCAAAGACTCATCACAGCAGTCGGGGTCCCAGCAACGCTGAACTGGTGGACGACGATGAGATGTCGGTCGACCGATCCAAGACGGAGGTGCGAACTCAACCCCCGGCCTTGGTTCTCCCCCCTATTTTGTAGCGCTAAAACCGGCTGGAGTCACGGTCGGAGACACATCGGATGGTATCCGATGGGCTGTGACCCCACTGTGAGCCGTGATTTGGCGCCTTCGGGTGGGTCCGGGTTGTCTCCGTTCGCTAGTCTGTCTGCACCGTCGCGTGGTTTGTCTCAAGTCCACTTTCGAACTGACGAATAGGTGCGTAACGAATGGGTTTCCCGTCCAAGGCGGCGTCCAGAGCATGAACCAGGCACAGCGAGATCCGGGTCGTTCCAGCGGCGGCCCGTCCTCCGGCACCGTCGAATCGAATCTCGCGTACTACCTCGAACGCCGCGCCGACGATTCACCGGCGCTGGTCGCCGCATCCGGTGGCATGGTCTCACACGGCGAGTTGCGATTGGAGATCTCCCGCTGGCGCTCCGCTCTCACGGAGGCGGGCGTCGGACCCGGCGACCGGGTGGCCCTTCTCACGGGCAACAACCCCGACTTCGTGTCCGTCCACGTCGCCACCATCGGTTTGGGCGCCATCAGCGTTCCACTCAACTGCGATTCCCCACCGGCCGAGCTGATTCCCCAGTTGGAGGCCGTCGATCCGGCCGTCGTCTACGTCGGTCCGGAGGGTGAATCGGTTTGGGCCCACATGCCTGCGCCATTCGCCGGCCGGCGACTGGATGCTCCGGCAACGGGCGACGGGAACGGCGGTGGCGCCGTTGCCGCCGATCCCGGCCTGGTTGCCGTGGCCGGCTCCGACCCGGCGTTGCTGATCTTCACGAGCGGCACCGCCGGCCCCCCAAAGCCGGCGATTCTCACTCACGACAACCTGGTGTCGAGTCTGCAGTCGGTTCTGTCCCTGCCGCTGGATCTCGTGGTCGAACCGCAGAGCTTTCTCGCCGTGATCCCGCTCTTCCACGTCTTCGGCGTGCACATGGTCGTGCACCTTGCGTTGATAACCGGCGGAAGTGTGATCCTCGACGACTACGGCAACACCCAGCACATGCTCGACCTGATCCGAACCCACCGACCCACGGTGGTTGCCGGCCCGCCGGCGCTGTGGCAGCGGATGATCGCCCAGGGCGGCCAGGCGGTTGATTTCCGTTCGGTCAAGCTCGCCGTTTCGGGCGCGTCCGCGCTTCCGCCGAAGCTTGCCGTGCAGGTCGACGATCAGCTGGGGCTCGTCCTCCACGATGGATACGGGCTCACCGAGTCGAGCGCAGTGGGCGCTTCGACCCTCGGGGTCGACGATCCTCCGTTGGGCTCGGTCGGTCTGCTCATGCCCGGTGTCGTGGCTCGCATCGTGGACACCGACGGAAGCGAATGCCTCACGGGTGATCCCGGTGAGTTGTGGCTCCGGGGCCCCATGATCTCGCCGGGATACTGGGGTGACGACGATCCGCCCGATTCACGAGTCGAGGGCGGCTGGCTCCGCACCGGCGACGTGGCCGTGGTCGACGAGCAGGGCTTCCTGGCCATTGTCGGTCGCCGCAAGGACCTGATCATCGTGTCGGGCTTCAACGTGTATCCGGCGGAGGTCGAGGCCGCATTGATGAGTCACCCCGGGGTGGCTCAGGTCGGCGTGGTCGGCGAGCCGCTTGAAGCCACCGGTGAGGCGGTGGTGGCGTTCATCGTGCCCGAGCCCGGACACACCCTCGACGATTCCGAGTTGTGGTCGCACTGCGGTGAGCGGCTGGCCCGCTACAAGGTGCCGCACCGATTCGTGATCGCCGATCAGCTGCCGATCGGCCCGACCGGCAAACTCCGTCGCAACCAGCTGCTGGCGCAGCCGTAGCGGTTCAGCCGGTGTCCTCGCCGCCCGATCCGGCTCGCCTGGGCCGGGAGCTGGCGAGCCGTCATGGGACCGAGCCGGTCGAGGTCGATGAGACGCTGACGTTGCTGCAGGTGGCCGAGTCGCCGCGGATCGACGACTGGACGCTCCGCTCGGCGTTGGTTCGTTTCGCGCAGCCACAGCCGGAGTTGTCGGGCGCCATTCTCGAATCGGTGCGACGGACCCAGGCGGCGCTCGATCCGGTTGCCCGGGAGCTGTTGCGCCACGGCGCGGTCACCGATCGCGGCCTTGCGGTGGCCGGCGACGGCGGGTTGGCCGCTCCGTCCGATCCGCTCCCTGACGTCCGGGTGGCCGACCTGGCCCGCCTCGTGCGCCTGCTTCCCGGCCGGCGAGACGCCGTCCTCGCCGCGTACACCGCCGAGATCGAACTGGAACCGGCCGAACGGGACGCCGTGGCGCTGCTCGTGGTGCTGCTCGATCTGGACGAGCTCGCCGACGGCCTGACCGCCTGGGCGTCCACGGTGGCGCCGGCCGACCCGCCCGTCGAGGAGGCCCGGCGTCTCGGTCGCATGGCGTTCGACCGGCTGGCCGCCCTGGGGGTCGCCCGCGAAACCCGGGAACGCCCACCGGGTCGCCGGCCGACGGCTCGCAATCGGGGCTGAGTTGCGGGATGGCAGGGGTTGCGTGATTTCCACGCGCGTCGTAAGGTGTATTACATAATTACAACGCAATACTTGCCAACCCTAGATCTCCCACGAGGAACGACACCATGAACACCAAGCGACGAGGACACGGGCGGAGCCGAGGCCCGGGAGGTGGCGGCCGCGGCCGCCGAGGTATGGAACCGCCCGAGGTCTCACGCGAGGAATTGGGGGCCTGGTTCGCGGGGAGCCTCCCCGACGGCTGGTTCTCCGGACCGGCCACCATCCAGTTCGACCGGGACGAGATCCTGGTCACGGGCACACTGCCCATGCCCGAAGTGGCCGAGGGCGACGACCAGGCCATTGCCGCCCATGCCCGCATCGCCGCCTTCCGGGAGGACACCCGGGAGCAACGGATGGCGATCGCCGAGCGAGCCCAGGGCCTCTACCTGCGTCACGTGTCCTGGGCGGTCACCTGCGGTGACAAACACGCGGCCTTCACCACCGCCTCCATCCCGGTGATGACCCGCCTCGGGATGGAGGACCGGGCCGTGCTCGACACGCTGATCGAGGCCGGTGTGGCCCGGTCCCGTAGCGAGGCGCTCGCCTGGTGCGTGCGGCTGGTCGCCGACAACGAGTCGGAGTGGATCGACAAACTGCGAGCCGCGATGACCGACCTGCAGAACCTACGAGAGCAGGGACCCGACAACCACGGCGACTAGTCTCGGCCCGCGCCCCCAGCCTGGCACCGCGCTAGGCGGCGACAGCCACGAGGACGTCGCGGGTGATGGTCGAGTCGACGACGTGAGCCATGGTGTGGGCGTTGTCGCGATCCGGAATCTGCTCCATCAGGCCGGCTTCGGCCAGCGCCGCGGCGACGTCGACTCGACGGGCTCGTTTGACGTTCCACGCCAGGCAGACCGATCCTCCCTTGCGCAACCACCGGCGCCACGTTGGCGCCACCGTGGCCAGCAATCCGGTGGTGTCGACCGGATCGAGTTTCGCCCGATCGGCCCGATGCTGGATGCCGTAGGGCAGATCGGTCACGATCGCGTCGATCGAACCACGTTTGATCGGTAGCGACCGGTCGCCCCCGTCGGCGTTGAAGGTCTCGATCCGTTGGCCCTCACCGGCCTTCTGGGCGGCCCGGGTCGGGGCCACGTCGAAGGTGGTGTGCCGCTGCTCGGCATTGTTCGACCGGAAGCCCCGGTGCTTGTGGGGGAGTCGATGCTGCTTGGCCCACGTGCGGAGGAAGCCGTCGTAGTGGCGGAGCGAGGCTGCGTCGTGCTCGATACCGGTGGCGTTCAGGCCGTAGCAGAGCGCCCAGTTGAGGGTGGTGCCGCGGCCACACATCGGGTCGAGCACCGTCGGCGTGTGGCGCCACGGTCCGTTCAGCCCGATCCCGGCGTGGGCCAGCGCCAGATTCAGCATGGCTCGCGTCAGGCGTTCGTTGGTCTTGCCCCGATATCGCTGTACCGACACCAGATCGGTTTCGTAGACCAGCGACTCGGTGAGCGGGTGGGGGAGGAGTGCTGCGTGGTCGGATGGCTGTTCGAACAGCGCGAGCGCGCACGACAGCCGGCCGACGAGCGCATCGAGCACGCTGGGATCGGCGCTGCAGGCGAACGAAAGACCGATCGCTCGACCGAGCGAGGTCACCGTGATCGCCATCGGACGGTGCTCCGGCGCCAGGAGACCGTGGGTGACGCCCTCCAGCTCCGCGGCGGCCACCGAACCGAGCGATCGGCTGAACACCCTGTTGAGGTCGCTCTCGAGAAGGAGCATGTAGCGGCGGGGAGCGTTCGAGACTTCGATCTCCGCAGCGTAGCCGACCGGCCGTTGCCTCGATCCCGACGACCGGCGACGGAACCGGACTTTGTGCATTTGTGAAGTCCGATGTCGGTACCTACTCTGGGTCCATGAGCGATACGCCGATCTCGGACGCCACCGTCGGACGGTTGCCCGCGTATCTGCGATCGCTGGTCGACCTGGCGAATGCCGATGTCTCCAGCGTGTCGTCAGCCCGGCTGTCGGCGTCGGTCGGGGTGAACTCGGCCACCCTGCGCCGCGACCTGGCCTCGCTCGACATCACCGGCACCCGGGGGGTCGGCTACGACGTGAAATACCTGGTGGCCGCGATCAGTCGGGCGCTCGGGGTCAACCAACAGTGGCCGGTCGCCGTGATCGGAGCGGGCAACCTCGGTCGGGCGGTGGCCAACTACACGGGGATGAGTGAGCGTGGCTTTCCCGTCCGGGCGTTGTTCGATGTCGACGCCGACAAGGTCGGTACCACCGTCGCCGACCTGCCCGTACACCATCTCGACGACCTGGCCGAGGTCATCGAGGCTCACGGCATCTCGGTGGCGGTGATCGTCACCTCGGCCGAAGCCGGACAGGCGGTGGCCGATGCCGTGGTGGAAGCAGGGATCACCTCGATCCTGAGTTTTACCGGCACGTCGCTCGAGGTGCCCGAAGGTGTTGTCGTTCGCCAGGTCGATCTGGCCACGGAACTCCAGATTCTCAGCTTCTACCAGCAGCGGGGCACGGCCCAACACCGTCTCGGGTTCGAGTACTTCGTCGACGTCGACGGTCCCGTTCTGGCCCACAGCCCGACCTGAGCCTCGAGCACGCCACCGGAATCGGTGCTGGGCGTTCCCGGAGCGATCTAGGCGAACACCATGCGGGAGATCCACTCGGCGACCAGCGCCGGCTTCTCCTCGCCCTCGATCTCCACGGTCATGTTGTTGATCATGTCGACGGCGTTGCCCTTGAGCGTGACCTCACCGAGCTGGGAGGTGGCCCGCACCCGGGACCCGACCGGTACGGGGTTGATGAACCGGACCTTGTTCAGCCCGTAGTTCACCAGCATCAGCAAGCCGTCGAGCGGCGGTGTCTCGTTGGGAATCGACGTCGACAGGTGCACCAGCAGCGAAAGCGTGAGGAAGCCGTGGGCGACCGGTCCGCCGAAGGGCGTCTGCGCCGCCTTCTCCGGATCGATGTGGATGAACTGATGGTCGAGGGTGGCATCCGCGAACAGATTGACCCGATCCTGATCGATCTCCATCCAATCGCCGGCCTTGGCCTCCTGACCCAGTTGGGCCTGAATCGCCTCGTAGGCCTTTTCCGCGTTCGCACTCATGTTCAGTCGTCTCCTCGGTTCGTGATTCGATCCGGATCGGTTCGATCCGGGGTCGGGTCGGGCCTGGGTGGTTTTCGGCGAGCCGCTTGACGACGAGCACCGTTACCCTTGTTCGCACGGAACTCAGGATTGCAACCCGACGAAGTCCGCTTGCGATGTGGCAAGCAAACCACGTGGCCCAGCTACTCTGCCAAGTCGAGCCGGAGCTGGATGTCGTCATGGTGCCCTCGGACACCTTCGCCGACCTCGACCTCGGACGATCGATCGCCGAACTCGGCGGCAAGGGTGCGTTCAGCAAGGAGATCCAACAGGTGGTGATGGCGGGCCACGCCGACATCGCGGTGCACTCGGCCAAGGATCTGCAGGCGCTCACTCCCGACGGGCTGACGGTGGCCGCCTACCCGAAGCGGGGAGACGCCCGCGACGCGTTGGTCGGCATCACCGTCGATCAGCTTCAGCGGCGGCTGGCGTCCGGTGAGCAGCCGATGCTGGCCAGCGGATCCAACCGTCGCCGGGCCCTGCTGCTCGACCGCTGCCCCGGCACGGCCTTCACCGACCTTCGAGGCAACATCGCCACTCGCCTCGCCCGGCTCGACGCAACCGACAGGGTCGACGGGTTGATCATGGCCGCGGTCGCCCTCGAACGCCTCGGTCTCGACACGGAGGTCGACGTCCTCGAGCCGCTCGATCCGGGCTGGTTCGTGCCGCAGGTCGGGCAGGGCGCGCTGGCGGTCGAGACCCGGGCCGAGGATCGGGAACTGCGAGCACTGGTGGGAGCCATCGACGATCCCCTGACCCGTCTGGCCGTGGAGGCCGAGCGCTCGTTCCTGGCCGAGCTCGGCGGCGACTGCACCCTTCCCGCCGGAGCCCACGCCACGGTTTCGGCCGTTGAGCGACGGGTCGAGATCACGATTCAAGGTGTCCTGGCCGACATCGACCACCGGAATCTCCAACGCCACACCGAGGTCGGCCCGGTCGACGCCGAACCCGGGCGGGTCCTGGCCCGAACCCTCCGCAAGGCGTTGGAGGCCGCAACGTCGTGACCGGCGACAGCTCGGGTCCCGACGAGCGACCCCGGGTGGTCCTGACCCGAGCGGCCGAACACAATCTCGCCCTGGCCCACCGTCTCGACAGGGCCGGTCTCGACTCCGTGAGCGTTCCGATGATCGAAGTTCGGCCGCCGCAGGACCGGGGCAATGCGCTCGAGGCCGCCGTCGCGGGTCTGGACCATTACCACTGGCTCATCGTGACATCGGCCAACGGTGTCCGGGCGGTGGCCGACATGCTGGACCGGATCGGGCGGTCGTGGCCGGACCACCTGAAGGTCGGGGCCGTCGGTCCGGCCACCGCGGCTGAAGCGGAGTCCAGGGGATGGCCCGTGCATTTCACACCCCGGCGGGCCACCGCCCTCGACC